>CAYIJV010000009.1:20015-27707 GCA_964363895.1 uncultured Candidatus Saccharibacteria bacterium | reverse complement strand
CGCCTCCTCCAAAGGAGGATCGTCCTCCGGAGGAAAAGGCGGATCCGCCTCGGGCGGAAAAGAAAAGAAAACAGAATAAGTCCTGTTATACTTGTTTGTATTCAATATGCGCCATATATGCGCCAGTCTTTTCTTTGTACTCGCATGCGTGGGCTTCTTTGCACCGCCGCACGATGTATTTGCCGTTACGAATGTGGAGGAGCGCGCAGCCCTACAAACTCAACTCGATCAAATAGAGAGGGATATTGCGGGAAATCAGGGTACTCTCTCCGAATTGCAAAAAGCACGCACCAGCCTTGAGAGAAGTATCGCTATACTCGACAATAAAATTAAGACCGCACAACTGCAGATTAAGCAAAGTGACCTTACACTTTCTCAAATCAAAGAAAGCATTTTGGATAAACAATCTGCGATACGGGAGGTTGATGAGAAAGTCATGCGTGGCGAGAGATCCGTGGCTCAACTCTTGCGCCGTACCCGTGAAATTGATGATCTCTCTATCGCAGAGCTGGCTCTTGGGAAGAATCTTGATGATTTCTTCCGCGATATAGACGATTTTCAGACGATCCAGAAAGCGCTCGGTGATTCTTTTATGGAAATGGCTGTACTGCGTGAGGATTTAAATCGTCGCAAAGCTGATCTTGAGGATAAACAAGATGAGGCGCAAAAGGTGCGCACGATACAGGTCTTGGCCAAGGCTGCGATCCAGAAAGATGAAACAGAGAAGAAAAACATTCTATCGGCGACGAAAGGACAAGAAAAAGCTTACCAGCAGCTTATCGCGAATAAACAAAAACAAGCGGCAGCGATTCGCACCGCTCTCTTTGGTCTGCGTGATTCGAGCGCCATTCCATTCGGTACCGCATATGATTACGCGAAACAGGCAACAGCTCTGACGCGAGTGCGCCCTGCACTCATTCTTGCGATCCTCACACAAGAATCGGACCTCGGCCAGAATGTTGGATCGTGTTATGTCAGCAATATTTTGAAAGGAAGCGGTATAGGAAAAAATACCGGCAAGGTATTTTCAAATGTTATGAAAGCTCCACGCGATACGCAACCTTTCCGACAGATAACCGAATCGTTGGGGCGCGATTGGTCGAACACGCCGGTTTCTTGCCCGCAAGGAAGCGGATACGGTGGAGCCATGGGCCCTTCGCAGTTTATTTCTTCGACATGGATGTTGTACAAATCGCGTCTTTCACAGCTTACGTCGGAGCCTTTCCCCGACCCGTGGAATCCGCGCACGGCAATTTTCGCAACTGCACTCCTAATGAAGGATAACGGAGCGGATGGAGGAACGCGTGCGAACGAGCGCAGGGCAGCACTCAAGTATTTTGCGGGAAGTAACTGGAACAAAGCTGCCAATGCGTTCTATGGAGATAGCGTTATGGGTTTAGCGGACAAGATTCAGGCAGAGATCGATATTTTGAATCAATGAAAATCGAATGGCTGAGTCCAGAATTGACCAAGAATACCGAAGGGGACGAGTGCTGGCTTTACGACGGAGAAACTACTAGTGCGTGCGGGGACGTACATGCTTAACAGTGCTTCCGGGTTTGTTTTTTTGCCGGTTTCGGGTATAGTTGGCGCCACATGAAAAAAGACATTCATCCGGCAGACTATAGGGAGGTAATTTTTGAAGATGTCACGTCAGGAAAGCGTTTTTTGATTGGTTCTACAGTGGAGACGGCCAAGACCGACAAATGGGCCAAGGCCGACGAAGATGGCTCGCCTGGCCAAAAAGGCTTAAGGACGATTGGCAAGGAGTACCCTGTCTTTCAGGTGGAAATCTCCAGCGCTTCACACCCTTTTTATACGGGAACTGCAAAGACGATAGATACTGCGGGTCGTGTAGACAAGTTTAAGAAACGTGCGGCCGCAAAGACTAAGGGTAAAAAATAACGAAATTGTTGCGCCACGACCTGCCATTGCGGGTCGTGGCGCTATACTTACGCTATGAACCAGACACAAGTTAATCCCGAAGAATATGCTGACGATCCACGCGTCGCGTATCTTATCGTTGAATGGAAACGTCTTTCACAAGCGGAGCGTGATGCGCAGAATTTGATCGAAGTTGATCCTGCGATGAAAGAACTTGTCGAGAAAGAACTTAATGATATCGAACATCAAAAAGACCTGCTTCTGAAACAAATCGAAGAAATTGTAGGTCCGGACAGCGAGAGAGAGTGGCCCAATGAAGTTGTTCTTGAAGTGCGCGCAGGCGTGGGCGGCGAGGAGGCATCTTTATTTGCCGAAGAGCTTGCACGGATGTATATGCGCTATGCAGAATCTCGCGGATGGCAGACGAGAGCACTCGATGAGTCTCACGCGGTGTTTGGCGGTTACAAGGAGGCGCAATTTGAAATCAAAGGCAAAGATTGTTATCGTCAACTGCGATTCGAGACAGGGGTGCACCGCGTACAGCGCGTACCTGCCACAGAAAAAGCCGGCCGCACTCATACCTCGACCGCCTCGGTCGCCATTTTACCTATCTACAAACGTACAAAGATCGAGATTAATCCGAGCGATCTTGAAATGGAGTTTTCGCGCTCAGGTGGTGCTGGTGGTCAGAATGTGAATAAAGTAGAAACCGCGGTACGCATTGTGCACAAGCCGACGGGTATTGATGTGCGTTGTACCTCGGAACGCAGTCAGCAACAAAATCGCGAGAAAGCCATGACGCTTCTTGCGAGCCGATTGCAACAAAGGAAAGACGAAGAGGAAGATCGCAAGCGCTCGGCGGAGCGTAAGGCGCAAGTTGGCACTGGAGATCGTTCGGAGAAAATCCGGACCTATAATTTCCCTCAAGACCGCGTGACCGATCACCGGATTAAGGAATCATGGTCCAACGTGCCGAAAATTATGGCGGGAGGCGTGGATCCTATCCTCGAAGCGTTGGAGAGGGTGGAATCTGGCGATCTTACTCTTTCTGAATCCGTGGAGGGCAAAGAAGTTGCGGGGAGCGACTGATTTTGCTAGTATCTCCGAGACATGACTGTAACGAGCGATATTCAGACATTATTCAATGCGGGGGCGCACTTCGGCTATACTCGTGCCCGACGTCATCCGACTGCCGCAGCATACATCTTTGGTACCAAGGAGCGCACCGACATCTTCGATCTTGAGGAAACATCCAAGCGTTTAGGGACCGCATCTGCATTCGTGACTTCTATTGCAGGGAGCGGCAAGCAAGTCCTTTTTGTTGGCGGCAAACACGAAGCCTTAGGAATTGTGAAAGATGCGGCGGAGCGCGTAGATGCACCGTATGTCGCCGGCCGCTGGATCGGAGGGACGCTCACAAACTTTAAGAATATCCGCAAACGCATCGATCGCTTGGAAAAATTGATGGGCGAACGTGCACGAGGCGAGCTTGAAAAGTATACAAAGCGTGAGCGACTCATGATAGATCGCGAGATTGATGAACTTCTGGTTCGCTTCGGAGGACTTGTAAAAATGATTGATCTCCCAGCCGCACTTTTTATTGTTGATACACGGCACGAAAACACGGCTGTACTGGAAGCCAACCAGCTCAAGATTCCCGTTGTTGGTCTCTCAAGTTCTGACTGTGATTTTTCGCTCGCCCAGTATCCCATTCCCGGTAACGATACTTCCGTGCGCAGTATTATGCTCATAACGAACACGATTGCTGACGCATATTCAGAAGGCCTCGCCCATAGGTCTACGGCCGAGGGGAAAACTCTGCCTGCTGATAAGCAGGGAACTGCAGTAAGTCAAGCCACTAAGTAAAACCATGGCAGTTGATGAGCTATTGAAGAGGCTGCGGGACGAGACAGGTGTCTCTATAATGCAGTGCAAAAAAGCGCTTGAAGAGGCGAGCGGCGACATTGAGAAAGCAAAAGTCATTTTGCGCAAACAAAGCTCCGCGATTGCATCCCAAAAGACTGACCGCACTCTTGGAGCAGGGGTCGCAGTCGCGTATACCCATGCAGGAGGTGCGGTTGTTGGTGCAGTAGTGCTTGCATGTGAGACAGACTTTGTCTCGAAGAATGAAGAATTTTCCAAGCTTGCCTATGGAATTGCAATGCATGTTGCAGGTATGAATCCACAATTTATATCTCGAAGTGACGTGAAAGAGAGTGATCTCAAAGTCGCTCGTGAGGTATTTGCTGAGGAAGCAGCAAAGGTTCCAGAAGCTTCGCGCATGAAAGCTATTGATGGAAAAGTTGATAATTATCTGCGCGAGCGCGTACTTCTGGAGCAACCATACGTAAAAGACCCAAACCTCACTGTTCGGCAGCTGATCGAATCCGCAGTACAAAAATTCGGTGAGAAGATCGAACTGGTGCGCTTTGAGCGTCTATCGGTTCGTTAATAGTATGTTTGTGGCCGCAGTATTCTTCTTCGGTTCGTTTCTAGGTATTGCAGCGATCTTTGGTTTAAAGTATTGGGAACAACGTACTGGACGCACACTTGTCCCGGCCTTTCGAGAAAAAATAGATGTGCGCGCCTTGCAGATCAAAGAGCTTCTCGCGGCGGCGCGGATAGATATCGCAAAGGTCCCTCCAGCTCTCCTGCGCCTCTCGCGTTTCTTGATTCACGAAGCGGCGCTTGGATTTGCGTTTCTTGCGCGGGTTGTTGAGCGACAATCCTATCGCTTGGCGGATCTCGTCTCACACAAACATCGATTTGAGAAACGCGAAACACGGTCGGAGTTCCTGAAGAAAGTTGCGGAGCACAAGAACGGTAACGGGAATGACAGGCTTGATACAACAGGCGACAACGGGCACAATACCTAAACGTCTGCATGCGCAGACATGCCGCCTTAGCTCAGTTGGTAGAGCAACTCTTTTGTAAAGAGAAGGTCCCCAGTTCGAGTCTGGGAGGCGGCTCCAAGTTACTTTCTAGTTGAAGTTGCAGAGGTTGATGTTGCTGTTTTCAGCGCTGCCAATTGCGGCAGTATTTTATGTACATCTTCTACGCTCTGGAACCCATAATACGCTTTGCCGTTTACAAGAAGGGCAGGAAGTTTCTCGTTTATTTTCTCGATGGAGATGAGCGTTTGCAGAGCAGAGACGTCCAAATTGTAGTCAAATGAATAAATGCGCAGTTGCGGATAGTTTTCTGCGAGCGATGTGAGTACATAACCTTGGCTTTGGCAATCCGCGCAGTCCCCCTTATTAGAATAGAAATAAAGAATAAATACAGGCTTGAGTTTGCACTTCAATGCGATTTGCTTCATGAGAAGATAGTCTTTTATCTCAAGAAGGGAATAGAGACGTTTCAAACGTGTTACCTCGTCATGATTTTTCGTGCCTTGCGCCTCCATATACGAAAGTTGGCTTGCAAGAGTGTGCAGTGCGCTCGGCAGAATGGTGTTCTCTGAGATATCGATGCAGGAATGTTCCTGCAGGAGATCGAATTGCGTCTCAAGCGAAAGGATATCGGTCGAGATAATGTCTTGTGTTGCGCGGATGTCTTCCATGCGCTCTTTGTTGAAGTAATTAGAAGCATAAAGCGCTGTTGCAAATATGAGTGCAGTGATAAGGAAGGCGACAATATAATTGCTCCACCGCGCTTTGTGCGTATTTACGATAGGGTCTTCCATATTAGCGCCAGCGTACTCCGGTCCTAAAGATCGCACGTACGACCGCAGTACAGAGCCATAACGGGGCCAAGAAGCTATAGAAAAGAAGGAAGAGCGGCGTCGCAATAGGCGGGCGACGGGAGTTTGTACCGATAAATGATCCTGCACAAATAAGGATGATGATCATTACGACACTCGTCCACATCAGAAACCAAAAAGCACTGGTGTTGATGTAAAAGGGGTCGAGCGTGTAGTGTGGAGCGAGGACGCCAGTTGCTCCTATGCGCGTAATCTGCTGAATGATTTCCTGCAGTGTGTACCACAAAAAACGCGTAAAGAAATATATACCTGTGGCAATTGAGATGAGCGCTGAAGGCAGAATGACAAGACCGAGATTACCGTATCGCGTATTACCGATCATGTGGCGATAATCAATGGCATTGCGCAACCATCCGTATGTCCAGCGTACGCGTTGATGGAAAAGATCGCGCAGTGTTGTTGGGGTTGCTGTGTGCACGATCGCGTTTGGTGCGTTTGCGATCAAATATCCTGCCTCCTGAATGCGAAGCGCCATCTCCATGTCTTCTGTCGAATGCCCGTGGCGCCAGCTCCCGAGCTCCCGCACAACACTCGCTCTGAAGAAGGAGAAAGGTCCGGGAGTGATAAATAAAGAGCCGAGTGCCGCGAAGACAAAGCGATTAAAGAGACCTAAACGATACTCAACTTTTTGTATGTGCTGAAAGATCGTGCGTGGTTCTTGCGCATGCATGCCTGGCGTCACAGCCGCTACGGCAGCGTTTGCAAACATAGGTACGAGTGCCATGAGCGCATCAGGCTCTACAGTAGAATCTGCATCGAGACAGCCGATCAACTGCGCACTTGTTTTTTGGAGCGCAAAATTCATTGCTGAGTGCTTGCCGCCGTTCTCCTTGTGAAATACGCGTAGGCGTCCATCGTGCACAAAGGATTTTGTGACGGCGAGTGTGTCATCCGTCGAACCGTCGTCTATGACCAGTATTTCGAGCTTTTCGTGAGGATATGTGAGAGCGAGGAGAGAGTTGAGTGTTGCTCCAAGCGTACGCGCCTCATTGAAGCACGGGACGATGATCGCAACATGTGGAAGGTGAGCCTTATCGAGGATTGTTGACAGAGATGCGATCTTCTGTGAGCCTTTTCGTTGCTCGAGGAAGGTTACGAGAAGGAACACCTCGAAGTACAACGAGATAAAAAGAAGAAGATAAGTAAGGCCAGCATCGATGCTCAGAGCGTACATTGGTGGTGTTTATAGCATAAAAATAGGCATTTTGTAAGGCTCCGAGAGCAGAGTATACTTTTGCGATGCAGCGCGGGCACATTCATCCCATGTCATCCCTCATACGTGAAGCAAACAGGATTTTTTTCGGCATGGGCTTTTCTTTCGAAGAAGGTCCGCTACTCGAAGATGAGTGGCACAATTTCGATGCGCTCAACGTCCCAAAAGATCATCCTGCACGCGATATGCAGGACACGTTCTTCATAAAAGACGAGCCAGGAATGGTCTTGCGTACGCACACCTCGCCGGTCCAAATCCGATACATGGAAACACAAATGAAAAAGGGAACTGTGCCGCCATATCGCGTCATCGTTCCCGGCAAAGTCTTTCGCAACGAGGCGACCGACATGACTCACGAGGCTGAATTCTTTCAGATAGAAGGTCTCGTAGTCGGCGAGGATATCACGCTCGCACACCTCAAGGGCACGCTTGCACGTTTTTTCAAAGAGCTATTCAAAGGCGCGGAAGTCGAGATACGTTTCCGTCCGAGTTTCTTTCCTTTCACCGAGCCGAGCGTTGAAGTGGACATGCGCGTGGTTAGAGGTGCGGCTCCTGAAAAACTTCGCGGCAAATGGATAGAAATGATGGGGGCGGGCATGGTGCATCCGAATGTTCTTAAAAATGCTGGAGTGGACTCTGAAAAGTATCGTGGGTTTGCATTCGGCATGGGACTCGATCGCTTGGCGATGCTTCGTTGGGGAATCGACGACGTGCGCCTCATGCATTCCGCCGACCTTCGATTCATCAATCAATTCTAACGACATGAAAATCTCACGGAATTGGCTCCAGAATTTCTTTGGCTCACCGCTTCCCGAAGCGCAAGCGCTTGCCG
>CAYIJV010000009.1:14502-19915 GCA_964363895.1 uncultured Candidatus Saccharibacteria bacterium | reverse complement strand
AATTGGCTCCAGAATTTCTTTGGCTCACCGCTTCCCGAAGCGCAAGCGCTTGCCGATGCGCTGACATTTCACGCATTTGAAATAGAGAGTGTCGATAAAGTCGAAGGCGACGATGTGCTTGATGTGAAAGTGACGCCGAATCGCGGGCATGACTGTCTTTCGCATCGCGGGATAGCAAAAGAAATTTCCGCGATACTGGATATTCCGCTCAAAAACGACCCGCTTCGCGCCTCTATCACACTCTCACCGAAGGTTGAGACGGTCACAGTCGTGATAAAAGAGCCCGAGTTTTGCTCACGATACATTGCCGGCTACATTCGTGGCGTGGAGGTTGGACCTACGAAGGACGAAAGCATTGTTCGGTTTCTTGAATCTGTCGGTCAGCAAACAATTAACAATGTAGTGGACGCGATGAATTATGTGATGTTCAACCTTGGCCAGCCGCTGCACGCGTTCGATGCACTGCAACTAGCCCAGGGTGGTGGCAATAAAAAGATAGTAATTCGTCGTGCGTTTCAGGATGAACCGATTACGAGCCTTGATAACAAACAGTATTCACTCGGTAATGACAATCTCGTAATTGCGGACGGCGTAACAGGACAGGCGGTGGGAATAGCGGGGGTGAAAGGTGGAATCTCAGCAAGAGTGAGTAACTCAACTCACGACATCATTATCGAGTCGGCGAATTTCGATGGCGCATCCGTGAGAAAAACCGCCGCCGCGCTGAAGTTGCGTACGGATGCCTCCATCAGATTCGAGCAGGTCATTTCACCGGAGCTCGCCGCGTATGGTGTGCGCGCGGCGGCGGACCTCATCGTGCAACTTGCCGGCGGCGAGATAGACGGATTCGTGGACGAGTACCCGAAAAGGGCGGAGCAAAAGACGGTTTCTGTTTCAGTCGAGAAAATTAATCAGATACTCGGGACCGAGCTTACGGGAGCCGATGTTGCGGATGTCTTTATGCGGCTTGGATTTGCATACAAAGAAGAAGGGGGAATGTTCGACGTTATCCCGCCCTTCGAGCGACTTGATCTTCGGATTCCCGAAGATCTGGTTGAGGAAGTCGGTCGCATCATCGGCTACGACAAGGTTCCTGCCGTTCAGATGTTGCCATTTCCCGCAAAGCCCGAGATCAATACGAATTTTTATTCTGCCGAGCATGTTCGAGAGGACTTGATGTCAAAATGTTATAGCGAAGTAGTCACTTCGGTATTTGCCGACACGGGCGAGCGTGCGGTATTGAATAAAGTTGATAGCGTACACCCCTATCTTCGCTCGACTCTCGTGAACGGCCTCAAGGAAGCGCAAGAGAAAAACAAGCATAACAAAGACGTGCTCGGTATCGATGTCGTCAAGATCTTTGAAATCGGAACGGTGTGGAGTGGCGGGAAAGAGATGTTGATGCTTGGTATTGCCGACGAATCAGTGCGCGAAATGCCATTGCCGCTTATTTACGGCGACTCATACGAACAATTACAGACATCGACAGCCGCTCGCTACCAAGCATTTTCTCGTTATCCGTCGATTGCACGCGATATTTCACTTTGGGTTCCGATCGGAACGCTTCCAGAAGATGTAGAAACAATAATCCGAGTGAACGCAGGCGGGCTTCTCGTTCGAACAGAGCTCTTTGATCGCTTCGAAAAAGGCGAGAAACTCTCGCTTGCATTCCGCCTTGTTTTCCAATCGGTCGACAGGACACTTACCGACGAAGATGCGAATACGCGAATGGAAAGCGTCTACATGGCTGTAAAAGGCAAAGGTTGGCAGGTAAGATAGTTGTTTTTCGCACTAGTCAAAAGGCATGTTTTTTGCTATACTGAATGCACTAAATATGGCTGAAAAGAAAGCAAAAAGCACACCTGAAAAGGTAAAAAAAGAGGGCTCCTATGGAGCCTCTGACATTACAGTCCTCGAAGGTTTGGAGGCGGTGCGCCGCCGCCCGGGAATGTACATCGGTACTACCGAAAGCGCCGGATTACACCATCTTGTCTGGGAAGTGTTCGACAATTCGCGTGACGAAGCGATGGGAGGATTTTGCAACGACATTGAAATCGCCCTTTTGCCGGACAATCGTGTGCGCGTTGCCGACAACGGCCGCGGTATTCCTGTTGAGATTCATCCCAAGACAAAAGTCTCCACACTTGAGACCGTGATGACGGTGCTCCATGCAGGGGGGAAATTTGGCGGAGAAGGGTACAAGGTATCAGGCGGTCTCCACGGAGTCGGCGTGTCGGTAGTGAATGCGCTTTCGTCCCACGTTCGTGCCGAAGTATATCGCGACGGTGGAAAATTTGTGCAGGAATACAAAGACGGCGGAAAACCGATCGGCAAAACCAAGAAAGTTGATTCTTCAAAACTGCATGGAACCATCATTACTTTTGAGTCCGACGCGAAGATCTTTCCCGATCGTCGGCTAAATTGGGACACCATCGTCGCTCATATGCGCCAGCAGGCGTACCTCGTGCGTGGCCTGCGCATTTCTATTCTCGATCTCCGGAACGCTGGAAAGGTCGTTGATGAGGATGTCTTTTATTTGCGAGAACTTGACATTGATGCACCCTCCACCACCTTTTATTTTGAAGGGGGCCTTCGAAGTCTTGTGGCGTTTCAGAATCACCACCTAGAAGCCATCCACAAGAGTATTTTTTACGTGGAAAAAGAGCAGGGCGGTGTTCAGGTAGAAGTTGCGTTGCAATATGTCGATGATATTACTTCGCGTTTTTCTGCGTTCGCCAACAACATCTACAACAGCGAAGGCGGAATGCACGTTACAGGTTTCAAGACCGCGCTCACGCGCACGCTGAACGCACAAATCAAGAATGGAAATGGCATGAAAGATAGCGATTCATTTACCGGCGATGATGTGCTCGAGGGCATGACAGCGGTTATTTCTGTAAAAATGCGCGAGGTTCAATTCGAAGGTCAAACAAAATCAAAACTCGGAAGTGTGGAGGCTCGTGGTGCGACCGAGTCTGTTTTTGGCGAAGCCTTTGCTCGATTCCTAGAAGAAAATCCCGATGACGCCCGTGCTATCCTCGGCAAAATCACGCTCGCAATGAAAGCGCGTAAGGCCGCCAAGGCCGCCAAGGATTCTATATTGCGCAAGGGTGCACTCGATGGGATGACACTGCCGGGAAAGCTTGCGGATTGTCAGAGCAAAAGCGCCGAGGAATCCGAGCTTTTTATTGTAGAAGGGGATTCGGCGGGAGGTACCGCAAAGATGGGTCGCGATCGTCGTACGCAGGCGATATTGCCGTTGCGCGGGAAAATTCTGAATATCGAACGCGCGCGACTCGATAAAATGCTCTCTTCAGAACAAATCCGCAATCTCGTGGTCGCGCTCGGTACGGCGATCGGCGACATCTTCGATGTCGCAAAATTGCGGTATCACAAAATAATTATTGCAACTGATGCAGATGTCGATGGTGCGCACATCCGTACGCTTTTGCTCACACTTTTCTATCGCCACTTCCGCCCTGTCGTAGACGGCGGCTATTTGTATATCGCCCAGCCGCCCCTTTTCAAAGTGCGAAAGGGCAAAGAGATTTTCTACGCATATTCTGATGAAGAACGTGTGAAGCTAGTCGGTTATGATATTCCCCTTGAGTCCGAAAGCGTCGAAGAAGCTCCTGAAGCGGAGGTAGAGGATGTGCAGACAAGGAAAGCACCCAAGACTTCCGTGCAGAGGTACAAGGGTCTGGGCGAGATGAATTCAGAAGAGTTGTGGGAAACGACCATGGATCCTGCCCGAAGAATCCTGAAACAGGTAACTATCGAGGATGTACAGGATGCCGACATGGTGTTCGATATGCTCATGGGCACCGATGTTCCCGCGCGAAAATCGTTTATCCAGTCGCACGCCAAAGAGGCGACTCTCGACATTTAAACCAGAAACCCGTCGGCCTCGAGACCGACGGGTTCATAATGGGTTTTTAATACACGTACGGCTGTAGATACTGTTGATACGGATATGGTTGCGTGTAATAGGGCATTGATACCGACTGCGAGGCGTAGTTGTTGTTTTCATTTGACTCGTGAACAGCTCTCGAAGGGTCGACGACGATTGAAACTGTGCCGAGAACCGCCTGAGTAAAGCGAAGGATATTAACGATGTGCTCGCCCTGGCCAAGCGATGACTGCAATGGCGATGTGTATGTGTAGGCGGATTGCGTAGGAAGGAACGCTTCGAAATAATAGGTTCCACTCGAGCTTTCGCCTTCGTTTGTGATACCGAATTCCACGGTTGTCATGCCAGATTGGTCAGTATTTACTGCGATTATGCGCACGGATAGATCGGCAGGGCCGGAGGCGCGCGGTGCCGTGGGTTTGATTTGGGTCGCAGGTTCTAAAGATATGACCGTTATCGGAGATGATGGAAGCACTGCAACAGTAGCACTGCCTTGCGCTTGTTTGGACGTAGTTGCGCTTGCGGGGGCCGTGACTTGAGTTGATGTCGATGTCTTTGTGTTGAAAAAGGAAGCAAACCACGGAGAGGCGAGCGTGACGATATGAATGAGTCCCCAGAGCACGATAACAATGAGAATTATGAATCCTACAATTGCAAGAATGCTTGAATACAAGCTGGGACGTGGTTCCTTATGTGTAGCTTCGTGAGTGCTGTGAGTTTGGGTCGTTTGCGTAAGAAGCTTCTCGTCAGACATGCGCGACATATTTCCATACATGTACTACTTTGTCAATGGTACGTATTTGACAAGACACTCGTAATGGGGTATCATTCGGGCCGTTATACCGTTATATGACAAGCCACATTTCGTATACAAATAATCCTAAACCGCCCAAACAGGTCTTTTTTGCGGCGGTCGTCATGATATTTTTCTCTGCGCTAAGCGCCGCCGACTCGATTGGGTTTGTGCCTTATTATGTCGACGGTACCGAATCGGCACGCACCAACGAAGTTGCACTCTCCAATCTACCCGAACTTGGTGAAGAAATTACTCTTTCTCCGGAATCGGTGTTACCAGAGCGCATCAAAATCTCCGCAATTGATCTCGACCTTTCACTGCAAAATATTGAGAGCCGCGACCTTGAAGTATTGGATGCGGCGCTCAAGAAAGGTCCCATCCGCTATGTTGATTCCGCACGACTCGGAGAAAAAGGAAACATACTTATTTTCGGCCACTCTTCACGCCTGCCGATCGTGCGCAATCTTATGTATAAAGCATTCAATCGAGTATCCGAACTTTCCGCGGGCGACTCGATTACAATCGAGGGCGGAGGCAAGGCCTATCTCTACAGTGTTACGTCCATACGCTCGGCAGATGCAAGCGAAGCGATAATCGATCTCTCGCAGAAGCAGGGGACCAAGCTCACACTGGTAACGTGTGATACCCTGACAGGCAAGAGCGCGCGCTACATCCTCGAAGCCGATTTTGTCGGGACAATATAATTC
>CAYIJV010000009.1:13272-14402 GCA_964363895.1 uncultured Candidatus Saccharibacteria bacterium | reverse complement strand
ACCGATGTATTATCGTTGCGTTCGCTCAATCTGTTCTGTTCTCGAATTGGGAGAACCACCCGCACGAGGAGATTCCTATGGTAAAAAAAGAAGAAGGCGAGGCATCTGTCCTCGTTTACGTACCTCACTGGAGAGAGGTCAAGGAGTGGAGAGAGAGGAAGAGGATTCCATTCCTGACTGTCGTGAAATTCAGCGAGGGCGCTTTCCTGAAGGCGGAAAAGAAAGACCTCAAAGGGTTCTCACGAAGACTCATGGACGAGTTTGGAGACAGGTTTGAGGTTCCCCACACGGGCAATCGGCTTATCTTTCTCCGACTTCGGCACGTCGTTCGGTCCAAAATGTGGATCGACCGCACCGAAGTGGCTTGCGAGTCAGGGGCGCTCGCGCGTCTAATACGGGAATCTCTCGGAATCCCTGTCAAAATCCGAGAATGCTCAAGAGAGGAAATAGAGCCACTTCTCTATAAAATCCTGGTTTCCCAGGAGGAATGATTGTCACGGCTCGGGTGTCCACATGGATGCCCGGGCCGAAGTACTTGACTTTCTTGTGTCTTGATGTATCATTGCTGGTGGACAGTTCGGAGGCAATTGTGCCTTGCGAGCGATGTCGAATGGAGAATGCCATCATGAAAACGATTCTCTCCGCGGCGTTGCTCGCCGCGATTGTTGCTTTCGTTCCCACCTTGGCTTCGGCCAATGAGTGGAGCGGTCGTGTCAACCTCAACTTCGGCCAGCCCGGGTATGGTGGATACGGTCATCACCACCGGCACGGCATGCGCCACCCGCCTAGTGTCCGTCTCGGGATCCACTGCGGCGGGTTCTATGGCGAAGGATGCTTTCCGCCCCGGCACGGATACGTCATGGTTCCCAACGGACCGGTTCCCGGTGTCGTCGGGACACTGCTCGTCCCTCGGCATGGCGGACCAGCGATCTTTATCCCGCGGCACTAGACACTAGCACTGCGGGAAACTCACAGCGCTCTTCTCCTAAGTCGGGGAAGGGCGCTGAATCTTTTTCATACTACAACATTACGAGAGAGCTTGACAATCTACAAATAGGTGATACAATCCCAGTTCGCTTATCAGTGGGAATGGTTCCCCTGAAAGCCTGTTCTTGGAGAAATCACATGAC
>CAYIJV010000009.1:4679-13172 GCA_964363895.1 uncultured Candidatus Saccharibacteria bacterium | reverse complement strand
GGCACCGGCTCCGGCGCTTCTGGCCACTACGACACCTGCGGCACCGGCTCCGGTCCCCGTAGCGGTGGTGCCGAAGACCCCGCAGCAGCGATCCTTCTCGTTCGAAGGTGACACCTGGACGATCGTGGAAGGGGGCGGAAATGCCCCTATCTCCCGGTTGAACATGACACCGGGATCGTCGAAGGCTTGTCCTTCCCTGACGATTAAGTTGGAGGCCGATAAGCCAACGGCCGGCGGGGCCAAAATGGCGATGACCGCGGCGCAGAAGTTCCGTGGCGACGATCGGTGGCACATCGTCTGCGTCAGATCATAGGGCGCAGGCGAGGGAACGGGCTTTGGCATGTTGTATGCCAGCCCGTTCCCACCCTTTTTCCGATACTCGGCATGACTTGACATAAGGAAAAGAGCTGATATAATGTGGCCGGTTTAAGAATTAACAAGATTATTCAGATCCAAAGTGTTATTAAAAGAAAAGATTAAATAACGATTATGACAAATGCATCTATAAGGAATACGTTCTCGGTTTTGTCCGTGTTCGCTCTTGCGGTTGCTCTCTCTATGGGCGCATTTGCCATTATCGCTCATGCACAAGAGGATCTCGGTTACGCCGATACCTATGGCACTAACCTCGGGTATGCAGACACGTACGGCTCCAACCTCGGCTATGTTGATACTTACGGTACAAATCTTGGCTACGCCGACACCTATGGCACTAATCTCGGATATGCTGATACCTATGGCACTAACCTCGGGTATGCAGACACGTACGGCTCCAACCTCGGCTATGTTGATACTTACGGTACAAATCTTGGCTACGCCGATACCTATGGCAACAATAATGTTTGGGACGCATATGACGTATACGACACGTACGACACCTACGCGGTCTATCAGGATGGTGTAGGCTACTCGTACTCTCCAAACTATGGCTACGGTGGCATCGGAGGTGGTTATGGAGCCGGAGGTTATGGAGGCTCGAGCGGGTCCGGCTTTTCTCTTGGCCTTGGCTTCGAATTTGGTAGCGGTCGCAACAAGGGCTGTGGTTATGACTGTTACGCTCTTTCGTCTCCGAGCTATTTTCCTTCGTACACACAGCAGTCTGGTGCGCAGCCGATCAACATAGTAAACAGCAATAACAGCAATCTCAACAGCACGACTTCAGTATTTCCTGTCGCCCAAACTCCGGTTACCTATCCAGTTCAATACGTCTACTCCCAGTACTCACAGCCGACGTACCAGAGCTATCCGATTTATACTCCAACGTACACGTATCCAACGTACACGCCAACGTACGGTAATGTCTACTGTACAATCACTGCGAGTCCCGGCTCAATCGCAAATGGTCAGACTGCCTACCTCACATGGTCGGCACCGGGCGCGACCAGCGCATGGCTTTCAGATGGCATCGGTGCAGTCTCGACTAACGGCTCGCTCGCGGTCCGTCCGAATTTCTCCAAGACCTACACGCTTACAGTTTCTGGTTACAATAGCTATAGTGGTTACAGTGGTTACGGTGGCTATATCTATGGTTCTGGCATAACAGGCCAGGGTGGCACAAATACCTGTAGCACGTACGTGACGGTCTCCGGTATCGCCGCTCCGTACGTCGCGCTCTCGCAGATTCCGTACACGGGCTTTGATTTCGGACCAGTCGGCAACACGCTCTACTGGCTCTCGCTCCTCTCTTTCGCGGTTGCCAGCGCATATCTCTTGGTTTACTACAAGGGCGGCGCCATGGTACTCGCCCATGCCACGGCGGGGCTTGCAAGCCAGCTGATCGGTCGTAATGTCTCGACAATGGCAGGTCCAGTCAAATCTATCGAGAAAGTAGTTGTAAAAACGGCGCAGAAAATCGACACCATTATTGAGCCTGTAATCTCTTCTTTCCAGAATCTTCCCTTCTCCGCTAAAGCTTCGGAGGGCAAGCCGGTCATGGGGACGTCTGATGCGATGAAGCTTATCCACTCGCAAGAAGGTACAGCTCCGCGAATCGTGATAACGCGCAACTAACTTAATAGGAACTTAATTGGACGGGTGCGAGCTCCCAGCCCAAGGCTGGCAAGGCAAGGTGAAAACAAAGACTCCCCCACAGTAGGGGGAGTTTTTGTTAGGCGCGAGCGGCGATTTCCTCTTTTAATTTCGCGATGATGTCAACCATGGGAAGCGCACCTACTTTACCCGTACGGCTTTCGAGTGTCGCTGTGCCCGCACTGACCTCTTCATCACCAAGGACGAGAAAATAGGGGACTTTTTGCAGCTTGGTGTTGCGGATTCTTTTGCCCAACGCATCGTCGGCATCAATTTCAACCCGAATTCCTGCACCGAGTAATTGTTCAGATACTTGCTTCGCATACGCAGTATGTTTTTCGGATACCGGAAGGACTTTCACCTGCACTGGCGAAAGCCAGAGGGGAAGTATGCCGGCAAGGTGCTCGAGAAGCACGGCAGTGAAGCGCTCAATAGAGCCCATGATCGCGCTGTGTATCATCACGATTCGTTCGCGCTCGCCTTTTTCGTTGGTGCAAACGAGATCAAAACGTTCAGGGATATTCATGTCGAGCTGGATTGTTGCTACTTGGTGCTCACGGCCCATCGAATCCGTCGCCATGAAATCAAGCTTGGGGCCATAGAGCGCCGCTTCGCCAGGCGCTTCAAAATGATCCGCATTGCGATCTTTCGCGATCTCACGCAATGCATTTTCTGCATTACTCCAAATGGCCTCGGTACCGAGGTATTTTTCTGGGGTTTTGGGATTGTGGAATGAAAGGCGTACACGCAAGGTGAAACCGAACTTTTTATAAAACGTTTCGACGATATCCCACGTCTGCATGAATTCTTTTTTGACTTGGTTCGTGCGGCAAAAGACGTGACTGTCATCTTGTGTGATAGAAAGCACTCGCGTGAGACCACCGAGCTCGCCTGATTGCTCGTCGCGATAGACCATTGTTGTCTCCGTATAGCGTTGCGGCATCTCTCGGTAGCTGTGTGGCTTGCGCGCGAAGATCTGGGTATGGTGCGGACAATTCATGGGTTTCAGCGCATACTCGCGACCCTCGCGGGAGGTCATGCGAAAAAGATCTTCAGAAAACTTCTCCCAGTGGCCCGATTTTTCATAAAGATCTCGTTTGGTGATATGAGGAATTGTCACCCGACTGTAGCCATATTTTGAGCGCAATTCCCACACATAGGCGTCCAATTCTTGCCGGAGAATGGTGCCGCGGGGTGTCCAGAGAGGAAGACCAGAACCGACCAATTCTGAGAAGACAAAGAGATCGAGATCTTGCCCTAATCGTCGGTGGTCGTGTTCATCTGTCATAATGTGCCATCATAACAAGTATTGCGACTCTAGCAAAAAGAGTAACCGGTTTCAAAGAGTTTTTGCGCGTTCGACGACAAAACTTGCCTCTCCGTTTCGCTCGGATATTTTTCCTTTTACTGCGATACACACGCTTGGCACCAAAGACTTTTCGTATTCTTTGTAGGTACGGGGAAATGCCACGAGCTCTATGGAACCGGAAAAATCGGTGAGTTTGAGAAATGCCATGCGCTCTCCCTTTTTTGTCATATTCACCCGGACACTTTCGACAAATCCTGCAACTACCGTCTCCACGCCGAGCATATTCTCTTTCGCGTGCTCGATACTCTTTTTTGGGTCAGTGAACTTTTCTTTGTGTTTATCCAGTGGATGACCCGATACATAGAGCCCAAGAAGTTCCTTTTCCCAAATGAGACGCTGATCTAGGGATGCGGCCTCTGAATTGGGGAGCCGCAGTGTTGCCCGAGCTCCGTGTGAACCGAAGAGTGAGTGTTGATCAATCGGCACTTTCACATGCTCGCGGTGATATTCCAGTAGTGTTTCGACATGCGTAAGCATGCTTCCGCGCTCGCCAAGTTCATCCAGTGCCCCCGATTGAATGAGCACCTCCAGAGATTTTTTGTTGAGATTATTGCCTGCCCCGAGCCCTGAGGGGCCTGTGATACGAACGAGAAAATCGGCAATATCAGAAAATACGGCACCTTTTTCGCGGGCTGTAATTATGGAATCGCCGACGCCGGTGCCGAAATTCTTGATTGAATAGAGCCCAAAGCGGATTGTCGTATCATCAATTACAGTGAAATTGCCGTAGCTGCTTTGGACCGAAGGCGGCAGAATCTTGATTCCCATCCGTTTGCACTCGGCTACGACTTCCGCGATTCGCTCCACATCACCCGCATCCGCAGTGAGGATTGCGGCCATGTAATCAACAGGGAAATTTGCTTTCATATATGCAGTCTTGTACGCGAGGTTGCCATAACTTGCCGCATGCGCTTTGTTGAAGCCGTACGCGGCGAACGTCTCGATTTGTTCCCAAAGTTTTTGTACATCCCCTTTCTTCATTCCGTGCGCAACGCACCCCTTGGTAAATTTCTCTTTTTGGGCGGCCATCTCTTTGGGGATTTTCTTTCCCATCGCCTTTCTGAATTTGTCGGCTTCGAGCCATGAGTAGCCTGCGATCTTAATGGCAATCTCCAAAACGTCGTCTTGATAGGTGATAACACCATAGGAATTCTTAAGAATGAGCTCCATTCGCGGGTCGAGATATTTTACGAGTTTGGGATTCTTCTTGCGCTCAATATATGCAGGAATAAATGCCATCGGACCGGGACGATACAGGGCAACCATGGCGTTGATGTCGTGGATAGATGTTGGTCTCAAATCGACGAGGTAGGTGGTAATGCCGCCGCCTGCAAGTTGGAATACACCGAGCGTTTCGCCGCGGGAGAGCATTTCGTAGGTTTTTTTGTCATCGAGCGGAAGCCTGTCGAGGTCTATAGCGGCTCCGAGTCGTTTCTTGACGCGTACTACGGAATCGGCAAGAACCGATAGGTTGGTAAGGCCAAGAAAATCGAATTTGAGCAGACCTGTCTCCTCGACGGAGTACATATCATACTGGGTAATAATGTGATTGCCCTTAGGGTCGAGCTGAATTGGAGAAAAGTCGCTGACTTTTGTGGGTGCGATAACAACTCCGGCCGCGTGTACGCCTACATGTCGCGCGTTACCTTCGATTTTTCGCGCGAGGTCCAAGACCTCGCGCGCATCCGCATCATTTTTGTAGATCTCCGCAAGCTCCGGTGTTTCTTTGAGCGCGCCCGCAATTGTTACGGGAAAACCCTGCTTCCCGAACGGTATCAATTTCGCTATCGTGTCGCCAAGCCCGTATGGGTGACCCATGGCGCGCGCCACATCGCGCACTGCCGCGCGCGCCATCATCGTGCCAAACGTGCCGATCTGCGCGACTTTGTCTTCGCCGTATTTGTTGCGGACATAGGCAATGAGCGTGTCACGCTGATCATCGGCGAGGTCCATATCAATATCGGGCGGCGAGGGTCTTTCCGGATTGAGAAATCGTTCAAATGGAAGTTGATACTCGATAGGATTTACCGTTGTAATGCCTGAAAGGTATGAGACGAGAGATCCGGAAGCCGAGCCTCGGGTGTTTGTAAGTATTTTCTCCTCTCGTGCATGGCGCAGAAGATCGGCGACGACGAGAAAGTACGGTGAATAGCCTTTATCTCCGATAATTGACAGTTCATAATTGACCCGTTCTATGTTTTCTTTCGTCTTTTCCACATTACGCTCTCCGAAGCCTTTTTCAGTAAGTATTCGCAATTCTTTGTCAGCACTACTTCCCGAGGGAATAGGAAATGCGGGGAAAAACCACTTGCCGAGTTTGAGCTCTAGATCGCAGGCTTCTGCTATACGCACGCTGTTTGCGATTGCTTCCGGTAGATCGGAGAAAAGCTCGCGCGCGCGAGCACGATTGATAAATGAGAAATCGTGTGCGCCATGTTCGGAATCGCGATTGAGGACGCTTGCGGTGCGGATCTTGTTTACAAGCTCGCGCGCGAGCGCATCCTCTTGTTTGAGATAATACGTATCGTGCGCGGCGACGAGAGGGATTTTGAGTTCGCGCGCGAGCGCGACGAGCGTTTTCATGAGTTTTTCGTGCCCGTCAATCTCCGGATGTCGGGTAATTTCTACGAAGCAATCATCACCATAAATGCGGCGATACGAATCAAGAGTTTCTTTCGCTCGTTCAAGGACATTGTCGCGAATTGGTTGCACATGCTCGCCGCCGAATGACGGAAGAATTGCGATCAATCCATCTCGATGGGCCTGCATCAATTCATGATCGATGCGGGGGCGATAATAAAAGCCCTCAAGATGAGACTTTGATACTAGTTGCAAAAGATTTCGATAACCCGCTTCATTTTTGGCGAGCAAGACAAGCCGCGATGCGTGATCGTCTACCCGATGCTCCTTGTCGTGCCTCGTGCGCGGCGCAACAAAGAAATCAACGCCGATAATCGGCTTTATATCGTTCTCTTTGCACTCTTTGTAGAAGTCAATTGCGCCGTACAAATTTCCGTTGTCGGTAAGCGCTAGCGCTTCTTGTCCGTCGTCTTTCGCCGCGGATACAAGCTCGGGAATCTTTGGGATTGCTTCAAGAAGAGAATAGTGGGAATGCGTGTGCAAGTGTACGAAATCAGTTTTCATAGTGCGCGCGCCTGCCCCGTAGCCAACGCAAAGCGTTGCGGTACTGGGGCGACATGAGGGAAGTATACCCCATGAGATAATCTCTTTTACTCTTTCAACTTCAGGGGGGGGGTGTTACACTGTAAAAGTTAAAAGTACAGAGTACTTAGACATAATAATGAAGCCGCTAACTTATGCATCGGTTTAGAAAAAATAGAGTCAATTGCTCCCTCTGGGCATGGGGGAAGAACATCAGCGGTCAACTCGGCCTCGGAGATGTCGCTAATCGCACCTCTCCCGTGCAGGTGGGAACTCTCACCACGTGGACTTCAATTTCAGGAGGGCAATACAACTCCCATGCCATCAAATCAGACGGCACGCTGTGGGCGTGGGGGGATAACAGTTCCGGCCAACTCGGCCTCGGAGACATCGTCCTCCGCTCCTCTCCCGTTCAGGTGGGGACGCTCACTACGTGGACGGCAGTTGTGACTGGTGCGAGTATTGGGAACCACTCCCTCGCCCTCAAATCAGACGGCACGCTCTGGTCGTGGGGCCTGAACTCTGGCGGCCAACTCGGACTCGGAGACGTCCCCAACCGCTCTTCTCCTGTTCAGGTCGGCACGCTCACCACATGGACCTCGATTATAGTGGGAAGCTCTCATTCCATCGCCCTCAAATCAGATGGCACGCTGTGGGTGTGGGGGGATAACGGTTCCGGCCAACTCGGCCTCGGAGACATCGTTCTTCGCTCATCTCCCGTTCAAGTCGGGACGCTTGCTACATGGACAGCAATTGCTGGGGGAACTGCCTGCTCAATCGCCCTCAAATCAGATGGCACACTCTGGACGTGGGGTACCAACGCCGATGGTAATCTCGGACTTGGAGATGCGCTAGCCCGCTCTTCTCCTGTTCAAGTTGGAGCACTCACGACATGGACATCGATTTCTCTTGGAGTACATGCCCATTTTTCCGCCCTCAAATCAGACGGCACACCTTGGGCATGGGGGAGGAACCTTTATGGACAGCTCGGCCTCGGAGACACCGTCAACCGCTCCTCTCCGGTGCAGGTAGGTGCGCTCACCACGTGGACGGCCATTACGGGTGGTGGGAATAACACCCTCGCTAGTAAATCAGACGGCACGCTTTGGGCATGTGGGTATAACTCATTTGGCGGGCTCGGCCTCGGAGACGTCGCCCACCGCTCCTCTCCCGTTCAAGTGGGCGCGCTTACCACATGGACAGCGAGTGTAAGTGGAAGAGTCCATTCTCTTGGCCTCAGGAGAGGGTGAATTAAAAATCACGGCAAGGTCTTACCTTGCCGTGGTTGGATAAAGTTTCTCCTCATACGATTAACGGCTTCACACGGTCCTTTCGTTTGGTATCATTTATATGAATGAAATACTTTATAGGTATAGACGAAGCGGGGCGTGGACCTCTTGCGGGGCCCGTTGCGGTGGGGACTGTGCGCGTTTCTTCGGATTTTGATTGGTCGCAACTTGAAGGTGTGCGAGATTCGAAGAAACTTTCTGAAAAGGCGCGGGAAAAGATCTTTGAACGCGTATGCAAGCTCCAGCAATCGGGTCAACTGCGTTTTGTCGTGTGCACGTCTTCGTCCGCATACATCGATTCTCATGGGATAGCGCCTGCGATCAAGCGTGCTCTTGCAACAGCACTCGCACGTCTGGAAGTGAATCCAAAAGAATGCCGCGTACTACTCGATGGAAGTCTTTCGGCGCCGGCTGACTACATTCATCAGACAACGATCATTCGAGGGGACGACACGGAGCCGATAATTTCTCTTGCATCTATTGTGGCAAAGGTGACACGCGACCGGCTCATGCGGCGACTTGCTCCGAAGTACCCAGCATACGGATTTGAAGTCCACAAAGGCTATGGCACCTCTTTCCACAGAAAAACAATTGAGCGATACGGTCTCTCGGATATTCACCGTGCGAGCTTTTGCACTCGGTTGC
>CAYIJV010000009.1:3248-4579 GCA_964363895.1 uncultured Candidatus Saccharibacteria bacterium | reverse complement strand
CTCGGTTGCGTGTTGGCTCAAACGCTGTATAATCCTCACACTATGGTTGTCAGAATGCGCGCCAATCGCTCAAAGACCGGCAAACGCCGGAGTCATCATGCCATTTCCGCAGAGCGTCTCGCCAAGTGCGAGTGCGGCGCCCTACGGATCTCTCATCGCGCATGCCCAGATTGCGGTAAATACAATGGTCGCATTGTTATCGATATTGTTGCGCGGGCAAAGCGAGAAGCGCGCCGTTCCAAACGTAAACAGGCCGAGTTGCGAGAGAGCGGTCAAACTGCTGAAACAAAAGAAAAAGAACCCGCGCAAACGTAAATTCTGGTTCCGCATCTCTCTTTGATCTTTCACCAAATAAAATAGTATGGCAAACAGACACTTGGCCCGCTCGGTTGTTCTTCAGACACTTTTTGAGCGCGACTCTTCGGCAGGGAATATGACGACTGATCAGTTGTTCACGCGTCTCGCCGATTACGGGCAGGAGTTCGGTGCGCGGGATTCTGATATGCCATTTATGAAAAATCTCCTTCAAACGGCGATCGCGAAGCAAAAAGAGATCGACGAGGTCATTGTGCGCGCGGCACCGGAGTGGCCAATAGATAAAATTGCGACGATAGACAGAAATGTATTACGCTTGGGATTAACCGAGCTTCTGTTTGCCGATCGTACGCAGGTGCCGGCCAAAGTCGCTATCAACGAGGCAATCGAACTTGCCAAAACATTTGGAAGCGCTTCTTCGGGACGATTTGTGAATGGCGTTTTGGGCGCTGTCTATGTGGAGTTGGGTGAGCCCGGCAAAAACGAAGGCGGTGTACGCAAAAACGAAAGTCAAAAGCCGGTCAAAATGCCGACGGAACATCTCGCGGGTGCTGTTGTATACGCCCGATCGGGAAAAGAAACATACCTCGCTTTTGTTCACGATATTTTCGGACATTGGACTATATCGAAGGGAAAGATCGAAGAGGGTGAAGATGTGCAGGCGGGCGCTATTCGGGAGATAAAGGAAGAAATGGGTCTTGATATTACGATCGTGCAAGAGTTGGGCGTGAACGAATATGTAGCGAACGATTCCAAAGTTGAAGGGGGAAAGAAGCGCAAGCGCGTGAGTTACTTTCTTGCTGAGGCGTCGTTTACAGATCTTCGATTAGGACCGAGCGGAGGATTGGACGACGCGCAGTGGTTCCCGCTTTCAACAGTAGGCGATTTGAATTTTTATGATGACACGCTGAAGATCATCGTACCCGCCATCAACGCACTTGCTCGGGGCGAGAAGCCTGCTCGACCGAGCGACGAGCGAGGAAGTACTGAGGCCAGCAGGCCGAATGTGCGACCGA
>CAYIJV010000009.1:0-3148 GCA_964363895.1 uncultured Candidatus Saccharibacteria bacterium | reverse complement strand
CGACCGAGCGACGAGCGAGGAAGTACTGAGGCCAGCAGGCCGAATGTGCGACCGAACACTGCCAGCTCGGGCGGAAAGTAATTGGTATGGAATTCGGTCAATTCGAGACGAGGATCGGCTGCACGTTTAGGGATAAACGTTTGCTCGAGCAGGCATTTACACATCGTTCATATCTGAATGAAAATCGCCTGCCTACGCAGGCAGGCGCGCGCCGTGAACACAATGAACGCTTGGAATTCTTGGGCGACGCGGTCTTGGAGCTCGTTGTCACAGAATTTCTGTATGCAAAATATCCAACGAAACCTGAGGGTGATCTGACTGCATATAGAGCGGCACTAGTAAACACGCAAAGTATTGCTGACGCTGCGACCAAGCTTGGTATGAATGATTTTTTACTCTTAAGTCGGGGCGAGGCGCGCGATACGGGCCGTGCGCGACAAATAATTCTCGCGAATGCGTTCGAGGCCATTATCGGCGCCCTGTATCTGGACTCGGGATATCTATCTGCAAAAGATTTCATAACAAAACAGCTTTCTTACAAGACAGATGAGGTGGTTGCCAAAGGATTATGGCAGGATGCAAAAAGTAAGTTGCAGGAAATCTCGCAAGAATTGCTTGGGGCAACCCCGACCTATGAGGTGGTGAACCAGACGGGGCCGGATCACGACAAGAAATTCGTCGTTGCGGCGCATCTTGGCGCCGAGCGCGTGGCAACAGGTGAGGGGAAATCGAAGCAGGAGGCAGAACAAGTCGCAGCGGAAAAAGCGCTTGCGGTGAAGGGGTGGTGAGGGCGCTCGGCGGTATATGGGCCGCTCGAGCACGGATATTTTTCTACTGAAAAATTCCTCGAGCTCGCACCGTCGCGCTCGCTAGTCTCTCGCAACCCACATACCGCCTCGCTGGAAGTTAAATAAAGATCCTCACGATTCGAGGTCTCCTAAATCCCCTGGCGCCTCGCTTTCTTGCTACAATGAACCCCAATGTTTCTTAGCCTCAAATCCATTGAACTCTCCGGCTTCAAATCTTTTGGCAAGAAGACCGAGCTTGTGTTTGGCTCGCTTATTGCCGCTATCGTTGGTCCCAATGGTAGCGGAAAGTCAAATGTGGCAGAGGGGTTTCGCTTTGTTTTGGGCGAGCAGTCGATGAAATCAATGCGTTCCAAAAAAGGCGAAGATTTGATATGGGGCGGCTCCCCCGCCTTGCCTAGAATGAATCGCGCGTCGGTGAAAGTGGTTTTTGATAATTCCAAACGGCTTTTGGATCTTGATTTTAAAGAGGTGGTTATCGAGCGCGTTGTGTATCGCGACGGGCAAAATGAATATTTATTGAACGGTACGCAGGTGCGTTTGAAAGACGTGATTCGCCTTCTGGCAGGCGCAAACATCGGCGGTTCGGGTTATCAGATTATTTCGCAGGGCGAGGCGGACAGAATATTGAATGCCTCTCCGAAGGAGCGCAGAGAGATGGTAGAAGATGCGCTTGGCCTCAAGCTGTACCAGCACAAAAAAGCTGAGAGCGAGCGAAAGCTTGAGGAAACGGGAGTCAACATCGACAAGACAAAGTCGCTGCGACGCGAGCTTGCTCCGCACATCAATTTCTTGCGCGTGCAGGTGGAAAAGATAGAAAAAGCTCGTGAGATGAAAGAGGAACTCGCGGTCAAGCTCAATGAATATCTTGCACGCGAGAATGCATGGATCACGCAGGAAAATGCGCGGCTTCTGGAAGAAACTCGTGCGCACGAGACGGCGCTCAAGGATTTGACAGAGCGTATGCGGAAGGCGGAGCGCGCTCGCTCAGGAAGTACTGACGCTTCGGTCGGTGGCCTGCAACAGAAAGCCCGTCTGATTGAGGGGAAACTCTCCGATGTACGCAAAAAGCATGAGGAGATTGCGCGCGAACTTGGAAGAGCAGAGGGTGCGCTAGGTGTCAACAATATTACAGTGGAGCAGATCGTGGCTGTGCCGCATGTGCGGCAGTTTGCCCGCGATATGAGCGAGGCGCTTGAGGAAGCCGAAGCGAAAAATGACATAATACTTGTGCGCGGATTGCTCGCGCAATTGCGGAGCAGGATCAAGGCGTTTATAGACGGACTCTCGGGTGCGGCGCCCATTACCCATGAAGAGGCGCGTCAGCACGTGGAAGCACTCGGCTCCACACTGAAGCGTACTGAAGAGGAAGCAGCGAAACTTGCGGCAGAGGCGGAGACTGCGCGGAGCAAAATTGCCGAGGTGCGCGATGCGTCATTTGCTGTAGAGCGCGAAGTGGTCGGACTCGAAGCGGACGTGCGAGAAGCACAAGGCAAATTGAATATGGCTCAAGCGTCCCGTGCAAACATTACCGGGCTTCGGCAGCGCTTTGAAGAAGAAGTACGAGAGGGCATTGCACTTATCGGAGAGGCCGTGCACGGATGGGAAAAAGCGGAAATGCCACACGGGGCGCTTCTTCTCGAAGATCGGCGGGCGCAAGAAAAGCGCCGACGCGAGATCGAACGATTGAAGATAAAAATTGAAGAGTCGGGAGTCGGAAGCGGTGATGCAGTCATCAAAGAGTTTAGGCAGACTAAGGAGCGCGAAGAATTCCTCGCAAAGGAGCTCGCCGATCTGGAAGCATCGGCAGGGAAATTAGAAGACATTATTACGGAATTGGAGAAGACCATTGATGTGCGGTTCACCGACGGCCTAAAACACATCAACGAAGCTCTACATAACTTCTTCACGAAGCTTTTCGGCGGCGGACACGCCAAACTTTTTATAGAAGAGGCTAAACCGCCCCGAAGGGGCGGTCGCCCGACGGATCTTCTTGAAGATGAAGAAGATTCCGATCAAGAAGATCCGTTTAGGGAGGAATTATATGCCGGTCTTTCAATCGACGTCTCGCTTCCTCGCAAGAAAATCCGCGGACTTGAAGTGCTCTCTGGAGGCGAGCGTGCACTTACCTCGATCGCACTCATTTTTTCGATGTCACAGGTTAATCCCCCGCCGTTTCTTGTTTTGGATGAGACGGATGCGGCGCTCGACGAAGCCAACAGCAAGCGCTACGCGGACATGATAGAAGAGCTGGGGAAAAAGTCGCAACTTATTGTCATCACCCACAATCGCGCCACCATGGCGGCAACTGGCGAATTGTATGGGGTCACGATGGGGCAAGA
>CAYIJV010000008.1:17870-28250 GCA_964363895.1 uncultured Candidatus Saccharibacteria bacterium | reverse complement strand
GCCGTGTTTTCGGCATTCGCGGCAGCGACGTCAAGTCGCGCATCGTTCGCATCTGCCAGATCTTGTTTCGCCTTTTTTATCGCAAGGATTTGTGAAGGGTCGGACGTAATGATCTGGTCTTCCGTGTAGGATGCGATAACTTTGATTGCGACGTGCTTCAAGCCTGCAAAGAAAATCCCCTCTCCAACATCCGACTCCAGAAGCAAATATTTTTCCTCGTCCGATAGCTTGAATGTTTGTTGTACCAAATCCACAGATGTCGGTGACTGACGCAGAAGAAGCTGAATTGAGGAGTTGGTAATCATGGCTGTGCCATAGGGAGACGTCAAAAAGTCGTTTACATCCTGCGTGATCGTCGAAAGGCCAAGATAATATTTTCGCCCGCGTTTTGCGATGCCGAAGAGAAATGATGCGGTGTCTTGCGATTTCATCATCCACCACGCCTCGTCGATGACCAAGAGGCGTTTACGAAGCTCTTTACGCACTGTGTTCCAAATGTGGTGCGTGATGATGTACATCGCGACTGGCTTAAGGTCGTCTTCCATGTCGCGGACAGAGAATACGACAAGTTTTTTGTTCATGTCTACATTGGTCGGCCGATTCATAAATCCTGCCCATGTGCCCTTGGTGTATTTTGAAAGCCGTGCCACGAGTGATTCGGAGCCTTCCATTCCGGAGAGAACGAGCTCGAAATCGGAGAGAAGCGGCGGCTCGATCAGCGCAAAGTTGGCGTCAGCCGTGATGTCTTTGAGCGCGTACGTTTCAGTGATGGCCCTATCGACCACCGCATCCTCTTCTGGGGTAAGGCCACCGAGCATGATGCGGAAGAGCCCGACCAAGGTGATGATGTTGCTGCGCAGCACGTCGGAAGGATTTTCATCTTCACGCGGTATAGGGAGGTCGAACGGATTAATGTGGTGTTCGGATGAGAGCGAGATGTTGAAATAGCGTCCGCCGACTGTTGTAGCGAGATATTCATATTCACGCTCGGGGTCGATGACGATCACTTCGGTATCAAACATGAGGCTGCGAAGGATCTCAAGCTTGGTTGTATAAGATTTGCCGGAGCCGGATTTTGCAAAGGTTACAGAATTATAGTTTTCAAGTGAGAAACGGTCGAAAAGAATGAGCGAAGAGTTGTGTCGATTGATGCCGTACAAGATTCCTCTGTCCGAGGTGAGGTCAAATGAGATAAAAGGGAAAATTGAGGAAAGCGGAGCTGAATTCAGCTTCGTGTGCACGTTTATTTCATCCATGGCAAGCGGCAAGACAGAGCGGAAGCCTTGTTCTTGCTGGAAGAGGGCAGGACGGATATACACGAGGCGTGATTCGAGGATCGAGCGTACCTCTGTCTCTATTTTGTCTATCTCTTCACGCGTATTGCCGTAGATAGTCAGGTACAGGCCAACCTCGAAGATGCGCTCTTGTGCCTGCTGAAGCGAATCACGCAGTTGCTCGAGGTCTGCATAGGCGGTATCAAGCATCGGGTCGCGTACCATCCCCTTCCCTTCACGCGTGCTTATCTGGCTCTGCACCTCCGCGACTTTTTTCTGGAATTTTCGGAGCATTTCATTAGTATCCATCGGGTGGACGAAGATAGAAATATCGATCACCTTGTCCATGTTGATAATGGGGGCAAACCATCCCGTTGTGAGGAATCTCGGATATGAGATCACGAAAAAAGTACGAGCTATTTTCTCTCCGAGATCAAGTTCTCGCGAGCTGATGCGAAGCGCGTGCGGTGCAATGACATCCTGCAGATCCAAAATACCCGATTTATAGATTTCTTCCGGAAGGACAGGCAATACATTTGGACTATCTTCCTGTCTTTTCTTTTTGAATAGGTCTAAGAGTGCCATAAAAAAGATTCATTTCTCTAGCGGCATCGGCTTACCTTCTTCGCCGGGGTTAAACATCTTGTAGAGAAGCTCAATTGCCTCCTCTGTTCCGAGCTGAACTGTGCGCACGCCGGTGCGCACCAGGCCCTGCTGCACAATAGCGACGCGTTGTTCAAGCTGCGATACGTTCTGCTCAAATGTTCGATTTGATTCCTCGGTATTCGTCTTCTTTTTGCCGAACGGCAGGGCCGAGAGTATTCCTTTGCGATTAATCGTTATCGAAGGAGAGTACGGGACAGCGATGAAGAAATTCTTGGTCATTATATTTGCGGCTTCGGTGAAACTTTTAATGAATTGGATGTATTCACGGATCTGAATGCGCATAAGATCATTGAGTTGTTCTTTGTATGCGACTTCAAGGGTCGCGATATATGGGCGGATGTCGAGCATGCGCGATTGTATGAATATTTGTACGGAAAAATCCAGCGAGTTGAGAAAGTTTTGGAACTGGATTATGAAAGCAGTCTGCTCGTCATCCGATTTCAACGCGAAGTTGAGGGAGGACGCGAGCAAAATTGTACGAAGACTCCCGTCTTTGAGTACGATAACGCCATCGCGCACCTCGGAAACGGGCAGGAATTCCTGAGTAGATTTTGCGCTTGCGCGCGGGCCCGTGTCTTTTGTAGGCATAATGTATTAACTACTGCGCTTCTTGCGAGAGCCTCCCCATGGCTTGCTTTGATGTGTGCATGGGGGCCACAAGGTCCTGATCAAGACGAACGGCATGCCGCTCTACGTCGTTGGCCACACCTTGCGCAATGCGCTCTTTTATATCCAAGCTCCACGATAGCTCGTGCAATTTACTCTCGGAGAGTTTGGGCACATAGAGTTGCGCATCTCCTCCTGCGGGGAGCTTTGCAACAATCGACGGAGCCGCATCCTTCTTGTGAGCGTTGTTCCAGAGGTATAGTTTGCTGCGAAGGAGGAAGAAAAACCCATTTTCAAGTCCGACTATGAATGGGCGGCCATTGAATTGGAAGAATGCCAGACCCGCAGCAAGTCCGCCTGTGACCGCTATCAAAGGCCCCGCTAGATAAATGGGCAGTACACGCCACATAATATAACAAGCGCCAAGACCTCCGCCGATGTAGATGAATTGTTTGAAGGTCAGCGGACCAAAAATCTTGTCTTCGACCTCAATAAATTGCGGAACTTGAAATTGCATAAGATTAGTTGCTAGGGACCAACTGCTAGCTTCTAGGGAAATCAGACAAGCGCTAGATGCCAGTCTCCAGTTTCACAATCATAGCACGCAACATCTTCGCGATTTCTACGATTAGGGCGCTTGTGTGCATGATAATAGGCGCTACTTCGGCGGCTCGCGATACGGGTCGTCTTCGATCGATGTTCGGACTATCGAGGGTTCTCCTGCTTTGTAGGCTGCGGAGATTGGCGCGCGCAGGACGCGCTGTGTAGACGGTGCTGGCGGCGGGGTTGCTGGCGCCACTGCAGGTGTGGCGGGTGCGGATGGCATACTTGTTGTTTCTGCGAGTGCTTGCGTGCGCGCCGTGTCTATATCGCTCACTTCGGCCACTTTTGCGTCTGGATGTTCAAGTTGTCGCTCAAGCTCTGCGCGAATAGGCTCGAATACGATTTTCGAAATGTCCGTTGCGAGAGATTTTGCAGTTTCATCAGAGACCCCAACCTCGTTTTTGATGTTTTTCTCCAGATCGTCTGTTGGCTGGATGCCAAGGAGAGCCAACATCACTTCATTTTCAAGAGTTTGCCATTGGTCGAGATGTAGCTTATGCGCGTTGGCAAGTTCGCGCATATGTTTTTGCACATCAGCCGAAGTAATTGCATCCTGCACGACTTTCGGCAGTGTCTTGAACTGCTCGCCCAGCTGCTCGTTCAAATCTACTTCTTTTATGTTTGTATTTTGGTCCATAATTTAGTGTCCTGCATCTTTGCCACCACCTTTATCTTCCGTCTTTACACCTCCTCCACCACCTCCATCTTTCTTCACGTACTCTTCAAGGGCTTGTCGTATGCCGGCGCTACCGACATTCGATTTGAATTTACTCCTAACCTCTTCGGCCACATGATTTCTCTGCGCCGTAGTTCGAATCAAGCCCTTGCGCCTGCCGACCTCTCCCGCAATGTCCTGTGCCGTACTTTTTAATTTGGCGATTCTGTCATCAGCGACGTTTCTAATGGCGTTCTTCGTTTCCTGTGAATCTTCGTGCAAGTTCTTTATTTCATCCTCGAGTTTTTTAAGTTCCTTCTCTTTTTTCTCACGTTCAGGGGCAAATCTTTTATCGACCTCCGCTATACTCACTCTGTGTCCTTCGGCCTCTTGTTTGGCTTTTTCTATGTGCGCCTTCTCACCAAGGAGTTCGCTCTCACGACCAGCTTTTACCTTTGCGATTTCATCTGCGCCCCCTCCTTTCTCTACTACATTCTTTAGTGCTTCGGCGTACTTCTCTTCGCTCTTGACCGCATCATCTTGGTGCTTCGATATAGTGTCAGTGGCCGCTTTCAGGCTCGTTTCGAATGCCTTCTTTTGGTCGGTCGCGGCTTCATGAATTCCCTTTACTATTTTATCCGCGTTTTCTTTATCAACCGTCTTTTTGGCGCGAATTTCTTCTCTGCGCTCTTTTTCCTCTTTCGCTTCTCCCGCCCTGATTTTGGACTCGTCGTCGCCTGAAACGGTGATTGCTCGGGCTCTCTTTTCCGCGGATTCTGCATCGGCCTTAACGCGGTCCGCATAACTCTTTGCCCCGCCTCCGCTTGCACCCGCCGCGAAGCCGGAAATACCAGCAGCTCCCAAAACAGCCTTCGCGCCTGCTGTATTCATCAGGTTGAACTTACTGTCAGCAAACGACGCTCCGCGTCCGGCTCTCTTGAGTTTTGTTGCCGCGAGCTGTTCAAATTTGCGGGCTTCTTTATCACGTCCCGCACCACGTAGAGCCGCTGCCCGGTCTCGGGCCTCACGCGCCTGCTCTTCCATACGCTTTTGGTAGCTATACCCTAGTCCCCCAACACCAATGGCGCGCAGTCCGAGCCCTGTAAGTCTCGAACCAAGCGTGAATGGCAGTGCAGTTGCTATCGAGGCAAAATTAAATCCTGCAATTTTGCTAGCGAACATACTGGAGAGTTTGAATGAAAGGAAGAGCATGCCGAGGATCATGATGTAGGAGAAGAATGCGGCGATACCCTCACCTGGTTTTGTTGCGAGGTCACCGATTGATCCGCTTTTTGATGCGAGGCCCTTGGCCAGCAACAACGTAATCCAGAGAAGCAACATTAGGATTGGCGCAAATACGGCACATCTGATGAGCGAGCCCCACCATGCTTTCCAACCGTAACTGCTTGTCTCCCATGAAGGAACGAGATATGAGGCGAATGCCACCGACGAAGAAATCATCAAGAAAATGAGAAGTATGGCACGAGACACAAGGAGAAAACATCCGTAGAAAAGCACAATCGCTACCGCGAGAAGATATGTTAGTGACAGAAGACCAAACAAAATTCCTAAGAGTCCGCTGTCTTGCGTTTCTTGGGTTTTTCGTATCTGTTCTAATGAATTTCCGAAGCCGGTGATGCCGATATACTGCATGAATTGACCGGAAATGCCCTTGCTCTCGGCAGTCAGAGCTTGAGAGTTGCCGATTGCTGCGGCACTTATAGCGATGGTTTGTGCATTTTTATCTGTCGGCGTTACTTGGCCGAGCGAGGCATTGTAGAATTGGATGGCCGTGAAATTGGAGACATCAATTATCATTTTCGTAAACAGTAAACTGAAGTTGATGAGGACGGCAATGATGAGTACTTTCGCGATAAGTTTTTTCTGCCCGTATTCTTTGAGGCCAAGGATTATCGAGAGCGCGATAAATGTGAATATTCCGATGATGAGAATGTTGGCGATGTCGCGGAAAGCAGTCCATCCAGTTTCGACGGCGTCTTTTATCAGGTCGTATATTTTTGTCTTGAAACTAACAACAGTGAGATCAAGTAGGGAATTGAATAATAGGCCGGCAATTTCCAAAGTCTTGACCCCAATAAAAACAAAGACACTTGTGAACACTGCTCCCAGAAATCGAAACCAGCAGGTAGGGCTGAAGAAAGACGACCAGTCTTTTTCAAAGTTGCATGAGGTTGGCGTTTTTACTCTAGCGGTTACGTTGTTTTTCGCATCGGTAATCAGGGTGGAGGTGTCAAAGGAAGTACTCAAGTCGTTGGGTTTATTTATTCCTCCAAGAAGTTGGTTGTTATCGTTAAAAAATTCGTATGCAATGCCGCCGCCGACGGCGTTAGGCACTGCGCAGGCGTATTTCGCTCCTTCTGGTCGAGGGGCGGTCGTATGGATCAATGTTAAGTCAGTTATTGGGTCCAGTTTGTTTTTACTGCATATAGGCGTTACTTGCGCGGAAGCCGTTTTCAACTCCAAGCCGGAGCGTACCGTTGTCACAGGCGCTCCCACGACGACAAAGACGATACTAAGGAATAGGGCTACGATTATCTTTTTCCTTTTCATATCATTTTTTTAACGTCTGCTTCCACCTGTCTTTCCACCCTTGGATTACGGCGGGGTTGTTGACGTTGCACCAGCCGACTGCGGGATTCGGATCATCCGCCCATGACTTGACCGTGTTCGTAACGAGCGCGCTCATTGCCGATTGTACGTTCTCCTGTTGTCTCAAAATACCGTTTGGTCCTTCGAGATCGGGCTTTGTGTGTATCAAGCGTTGTGAAACCAGCGAATCGAGTTGTTGAAGAGAAAGCCTCTGCGCTTCGGGTGATGAAGTGTTGCTGACTCCCAGGATCAACAGATCTATGCGCCCGAGAGCGGCTTGCGATGTGCTGGCATTTGTTGCCGCGACAGAAGCAAGAGGCGTGATTTGTGTCGTGATGACTGGCTGCGAAAATGCAGTCGAGGTGGCGACTTTGAAAGTGTCTGGAATGGGGCATGTCTGGGTACCATCCAAATCGGTCGTGCACGGGTCCGCATGTCCGGTGCATGTGTTGTCTGCGGCTAGAGCTGTCGCACAAACTTTCGGAATTATGAGGTTCCAGCATTGATTCTCGCCGCTTCGCAACTGCGCGCTTGATTGTGCAAGCGTTGATCTAATTGAATTGACAGCTTGGAGATATGCGGCCTCCACTTGCCGCGCGGCAGTAAGGATTTGGATTCCAACGTTGACGACGGCATCACGAAGACCTTGCGATGCATCTATTACCAGCTGATCGAGATAGGAAGGCTTGCCTCCAAGATTGAGATTAATTCCACCGAGACCGAGATTAATTCCACCGAGACCCTGATTGTTAGATTGACCAAGACTAGATTGGCCACCAAGAGACGAAAGTTGTCCGCCGCCACTTTCCATAAGGCCCGCGAGACCTTGATCGTCGGAGATGATCTGCGTACTCATACCGGCGTAAAGAGCGCTTATCATCTCCCCGACGTCGTCTGTGTTTTCGAGCTGGCGTATTGGACTGTCGAGTATTGTCTGGAATGATTCCTGCACATTCACTGCCGGAGTGCGTACTTTTTGTGAGAGAGGATCGATAGCGTCATCAGTTAATGGGTAATAGCCTCTGCCCCAATCCCATTGATTGCGCTGATAGCTGATTGCTTGGGCGATGCGGCTGTCTGCTAAATCGTCTGCGAGATAATATGCACCAAGCGGGTTGCAGGCCGGAGCTCCGAGAGTACCGAATTCTTCCCAGCTGAATGATCGCGTAGGCGCAGTGAGCGCGGCGTTCAGGTCGCCTTGGTATTCGCACTTGAGGACGCTTTCAGGAGCACGCGTGTCTGCGTCGTAGGTGCTCTGGAGAGATCGTTTCATCGGCGCCGCCAGATCTTTATTGACAGCTTGCAGAGCGTCGCCTTTTATAAAGGTATCGAAGGCTTGATTGCTCACTTGAAGCTCCTCTCTTCCCTGATTAACCACATAACGGGGATTGCCGCCGCGGCCTGTCTGGGTTGCGACGACCGCCTTTTTGGTAAGCGCAGATAGCGCCGCTTCACGTTGGCGAATAACCACCTGTCGCAAGACGCATTCCTTATAAACAAGAATGCCGGTGTTTAACTCGACTGTAGCATCGGCTACAGGCACAAAAGCGCCGCCTGTCGCCCCGAGAGCCCCCACACTCATTGCGTATGCGCCATTTTGGTTGCAGTCGAAAATTCCCTGACGATTAGCGCCCAGAGCCCTCTGTACATCGGGTGGTATGGAGATACCAGCTTGCGCGTATGCAAACGCAGGCAGAACGCTCAAAAAAAGAAGTGTGAGCGTAAATGGCGATATGAAATTTCGGATGCTCATGTATTTTTTTGTTTGTAGTAGACCGTGAGTGCCTTGAAGGAGAGCAATACGTCTGCTTCGGCTTGATTATAGGTGCGCAAGAGCGCCACGGAAGCGAAAGGATCGGCTGCATGTGCGACCAGAGCATCGAGTGTCGCCGCAAATTGCTCCATCGCATTCAAGATCGCGACGTGTTGATTCACGGCATCGGTGGGAGTAACGACTCGTGCCGTAGCACCGGCGGCATCGCGATAATATTTGGCGGCTTCTTTGAGGCGTGTCAGATACATTTCATCTTTTGTGTCGATATAGTATGCGAAGATCTCAAATTCGGGCCGCGTATTTTTGAGAAGTGGGGCTAGCGATACGCGCAGATCGTCGCGATACTGAAGCATGCGATCGTATGAGGTATCGGAGTCTGTCGTAACGTCTGATGGAGTGTACGTGTGATATTCAACTCTTGGTTTCAGAGTCTCTGCCATTTTTTTGGCCACACTCTCGCCTACTTCTTGTGTGTATAGGCCTTGATCTTGAAGAGCGACATACTTCGATACGATTCCATCAAGGATCGCAACTCCGAGAGTTGATTCCTTCTCGTTTGAGGAGGCAGTGTCCGTATTACCATTGCGTATTGTAAGAGTGTCTAGGCCGCCGTTATCAGAAAGTGCGGATCTTTCAGTACTTTTTGCCGCCACGTAGGAAGTTGCGGCGTTTTTCTCCTGCACCATTTGTATGATTTCCCAAGTAGCCGCCGATACAAGAACAAAAACTGAAAGCGCGGCAGTTACCCCAATAGCCGAAAAGCCGCTGGCGTACAAGCGTTTGTTTTCCACACGATTATTATAGCGCATGTGAAACAGGTTTTAGGTTCTAGAGACGAGGTTCTAGGGGAAATCCCCGTATTTTCCTGGAACCTGACACCTAACACCTATAACTTAGAACCCAGCTTGTGTGAACGTGAAAACGCTCCCTGCGTCACGCGGGTTAAAAGTAACCGCATGGGCGCCGAGAAACGTTGTCATCGAGACGTAATTGCTTGTGAATGTGTCTGCCGAAGCATTGTAGGTCTCTATTGCCTTAAGAAAGTCATCATCACTCTTTGCTTTTGGGACGAGCGCAAGATTTGTCCCGATCGCAATGTAACTCTTTGCAAGTGCCGCGTGGGCCGAGGCGATTTCGGGGGGGACGTTCTCTATAGACAAAAGGGTTTGTCCCAATTCTTGCATTGCTCTGGCGAGATCTTCGACGGCCGCTGCTTTTTGAGGATCAGTTCGATCCTCCGCCTGATCTTTGAGGATCGTTGCAGCGGCCCCTAGGTACTGTTCTTCAAAAGATTGGATATATGAGCCTATATCGTTGCCGTAACTGTAGAGCGTTTGTTGCGTGTTCGTTAGAGTCTTTTGCGGTGTTGTGGTGCTGATAAGGCCGTTCGGTATAAAGGAGTATGCATCTGCGAGAAGAGAGGAATCGTCAGTCGTTTTGGCCGGTTTGTATGATGAGTCACGCAAGAGCATCGCGATGAAGTCGTTAATATCAAATGGGCCGCTCGTTTCTGTGCCCGTGCCCGAATTACTTACAAGTGCTGGAGGGATGTATGTATATGGTGAACCGCTCTGCGCTTGCCGTATGATGTCCTCCTCCTTAGATGTACCTGTGTTCTGGATCGGGCCATATGATGTTGGATCAGGGATTTCAAAACCAGCCCCGCTCCATGTGCTTGTGTTTGTCACAGGCACAGCTGTCCGCCACTGTACGATGAATATGCCGACAACAACCATAATGCCTGCTACGCACAATGCGGATGCATAGGGGTGAATGCGTATCCACTGCATAGGTTACAGGTTACAGGTTACAGGTTATAAGGGCAATGCATGGTAGCGCAAAATAGTGCATTTGGCGCCTGTAACCTGCTACAATACATTCATGTCTCGGGCGTTTGTTTCCTTTTTGGCAACAGCAGTTCTCCTCGCATCGTTTCCCTTTGTTGCATACGCGTTTCCTTTCGGTGGCCAAATAAACATCTTCAGGCGGTGCTATAACCAAGCGATCTATGCCAATCTCGGTCCTCCGCGCGGCGGCCCATACATTTGGACGACCAGTACGAAGACGTATCAATTTGGTCCGCCATTGCATGCTGGCCAGTGGCTTTTGGGTCTTGCGAGCGCTCCCTATTACTGCATTATTTCTATTCGGCCGGTCATCGTCTGGTCCGGCATCTCCATTACGATGATGGG
>CAYIJV010000008.1:14640-17770 GCA_964363895.1 uncultured Candidatus Saccharibacteria bacterium | reverse complement strand
CTTGTCAACATTTTCCATTTCTCGAGCGGCACATCTTCTGCTCGAACCTTTTCGGAGAGACCGCAATCAGCGAAAGCGCGCGCGACCACCTCTTTTGAAAATAGGTACGCGAGATTACTTGCAAGGAATTTTCTTTTAGATGCGAAACCGGCTTTTACAACTTTGAAAAATGCATCTTCGCGCATATCGGCAAATGTTTTTTTAGATATTCCGTCAATTAATAGAATTGCCGAATCAACTGATGGCGGCGGATTGAAATTACCACGGGAGACCTTTGCGACAACTCTCGGTATCCCATACGCTTTGACCGAAAGCGAAAGGATGCTCTCCTTGCCATTACGCGCGACGATCCGGTCCGCCACCTCTCTTTGTATGAGCAACGCAATTGCGCGCGGCTGTGTGTCTGTTGTGAGGAATTGCCGGATGATCTCGCCGGTAATGTAGTACGGGATGTTTGCGGCGAGGACGTATTCTCCGGCACGCAGATCGGACGATTCCGGCCTGAAGTTACGTATATCTTCCGTGATGATAGTAAGCGTACGTTTCGCGATCTCTTCTTTGAATTCGATCTTGAGCATCTCTACCAAACTTGCATCTTTTTCAACTGCGATCACCGATCCGCCTGTTGCGAGCAATTCCCGCGTCAAAGCACCCTTACCCGGACCGATTTCGAGTATTGCCTCGCGATCTTTGATTCCCGCCGCTTTCGCAAGCAGACGTGCGGGCTCCGGTCTGGTCAGGAAATGTTGACCAAGCCGGGCTGGATGCGATTTTCTAACGGATTTCATAATAGTCATCGAGCAAACCGCGCTTTTTTTGCGGAGGGTTTTCACCGTCGGCGCCCGCGAGGAGCCGTTCATCAATGTCGGAGAGAAATTCCGAGGGTAATGCGCTCTCACGCGTGCCGTATTTCGAACGCTCATGTGCGTAACTAAGGAAAAGATTTTTCCGCGCGCGCGTGAGAGCGACATAAAAAAGCCTTCGTTCTTCTTCGGGATCGCGATTATCTTCGTTACGTATTGAAGGAAACAGGCCTTGTTCGAGCCCTACGACAAAAACCGCGTCGAATTCCAGTCCTTTCGATGCGTGCACTGTCATAAGTGAGATTCCGCTTTTGTCTTTTTCGATATCGAGTTCGTCTTGCTCGCTTTGAAGCGCCGCTTCTTCCAAGAGGCGCTCAACCCCTCCTGGCGGCTCGTCGTGCTCATACTTCGTGGCGAGGTTGGCGAGTTCGCGTACGTTTCCTAATCGCTCGGTGTCCTCTTCTGTTTTACTCCCATACATTTTCTGTATCCCGCTTGCTTCTATGCAAAACCGCACCGCTTCCGACGCGGGCAACGTATTCACTGCGTGGCGAATCTTCACGAGGATTTCCTGGAAGGCCGCCACCTTTGCTCCCGCAGATCCGAGAGCGCTGCCGGAGAACATTTTATCAAGCGTCACTTTTCCGATCCCTCGTGGAGGTACGCCGATGATGCGCGCAATATCGCTCTTACTTTTCGGATTCAGCGCCGCGCGCAGGTATGAGAGCACGTCTTTCACCTCTTTGCGCTCAAAGAATCGCGTGCCCAAGACGCGGTATGGTATTCCAGCGTGTAACAACGCTTCTTCTAACACGCGCGACTGCGCATTTTCACGGTACAGGACTGCAATTCCCTTGGCGGGGACTCCGCGTTCTATGAGAGCGGCGGTTTGTTCCACTACAAACCATGCTTCGTAGCGCTCGTCCAAAGCTCCGTACACAACGATAGGGTCCCCCGTTTCGTTCTCGCTGAAAAGAGTTTTCGGCACGCGGTTGGTGTTTTTTTCGATCACCGCATTTGCCGCAGAGACTATGGTTCGGGTCGAACGGTAATTCTGCTCAAGACGGACGGTTTTTACATTGGGAAATGCTCGCTCGAAGGAAAGTAGGTTTTCTATTTCCGCTTGACGCCACGTATAGATGCATTGATCCAAGTCGCCCACGACACACACATTGTGTCGCTCTCCACTTAAGAGCTTAATCAATTCATACTGCACATTACTAGTGTCCTGGTACTCGTCCACGATGAGATAATGCCAACGATTTTGTAGAAGAGCGCGCGTTTTAGTGGAGTCGCGCAGAAGGGCGAGTGTGCGTACGAGCAGATCATCAAAGTCCAGACTACTTTCATCGGCAAGTGCGTGTTCATAACGCTCCCAAACGAGCGCAGTAGTTTGTTCGCGTCGCGTCGATGCGTGTTCACGATACTCTCGCAGTGTCTTTCCGGCCCCCTTCTCTCGCGAAATAGCCGAGAGTATTTGGCGCGGAGTCCATTCTTCAGTATCAAGCCGTTTAAGTTCTGTTTTTACAGCGCGTATGCTGTCGTCACGATCCCAAATACTGAATCCTCTCGGAATACCGGCTTCTTTGTGAAATTCCCGAAGGAGCCGCACTCCCAGCGAGTGAAATGTAGATACAAGCGGCAGTCCCCCCTTCTTCTCCGCCGACCGAGCGACGAGCGAGGAAGTACTGAGGCCAGAAGGCCGAACGTGGAGAAGGCTCCGTACTCGGTCGCGCATCTCTCCGGCCGCCTTGTTGGTGAAAGTAACTGCGAGTATTGACGATGCAGGAACACCGCTCTCTATCAGATGTGCAATACGGTGAGTGATGGTCTTTGTCTTTCCTGCTCCCGCTCCGGCGACGATGAGGAGGGGCCCTTTGGTGTGCAGAGCGGCTTCTTTCTGTCTCTCATTGAGACCATCCAGATATGACATCGAAATGACTATAGCACGCGCGGTCTTCTTAATGTAAAAATGGCTCAAAGTAAAGCTAAAACGCATTGACAAATGCGTTATCCACCGTCCCGTCCGGTTATGAATTGACTACGAGCCCCCCATGACGGTAGAGTGATGAGGACGGTGGCACTGCCGTACACATCCTGAGGCTGGCCTCTCTAAAAGCGAGGTTTAAAGCCAGATTCTTGTCCTTCCCTCGTGCCATCACTAAAAGAGGCTTTATTGTCTAGCTAGAATCGAGGGTCGCAAAAGTGGGTCTCTTTTGTGTGTCTCGGTCGTGCGGACGGAAGGCCCCTAAAAAGGCTTATAGAAAGAAAAGATCTTGATTCTCCAACGGATTTGGCGCATCCGCGAGAGATGAAATATGTGTCGT
>CAYIJV010000008.1:0-14540 GCA_964363895.1 uncultured Candidatus Saccharibacteria bacterium | reverse complement strand
GTTGAAATCCGCTCGTGCAAGAGTGACGTTTATCTCGCTTCTGCTCGTCCTCGGAATTTTATCGCCCGCGCAGGCGCGCGCGGGCGTGTTTGGTGATTTTGTAGCCGCAATAATGGGAAATCCAGAGAAACAAATCAACGCATCCACGGGCGGCGGCAACCTTCAAACGATGTTGCTTCCAAAGCCGGCCATGAATGCAAATCCAATGGCAGGCAAAGGCGGCGGGGACATAAAAATAGTAGACGACAACGCACTCATGCCGGAAGAAGGACCTTCCGGCACCATGGCAGATATCGAGAAGCCGAGAAATTCGACCATCAGTGTCTATGTTGTGCGCGCAGGTGACACGCTCTTCGAGATCGGAGAGCTTTTTGGTGTTTCGCCCAACACAATTCTCTGGGCGAATGACCTGACGCGTGATTCTAAGCTTCAGGTGGGGCAGAAGCTCACGATTCTTCCGGTTACAGGAGTGAAGTACGTCACTAAGAAGGGCGATACGCTTGCATCCGTTGCCAAACAATTTGGCGGGGATGCCATGGAAATAGCAAGCTACAACGGCATTGATGACGGAACACTGATGGTCGGGAAAGAGATTATCATTCCTGATGGCGAGCTCGCCGCTCCTGCGCCTGCAAAGAAAGTCAGCCCCGCGACGGCTTTGAAGGGGACCTCTACACAAATTGGCTACTACCTGCGGCCGCTACCAGACGGAACTTGGAGAAAAACACAAGGCATTCACGGATACAATGGAGTTGATCTCGCGGCGCCCGCTGGCACCTCGCTTCTCGCATCGGCTGAAGGCGATGTCATCGTTGCAAAACAGGGGGGTTGGAATGGCGGTTACGGAAACTATATCGTTATTCAACATGGCAATGGTTCGCAGACGCTCTACTCACACGCCTCCAGAGTTATTGTCTCTGTGGGCCAGCATGTTACGCGCGGGCAAACCATCGGTACCGTCGGAGCTACGGGCAAAGCTACAGGCTCGCACGTACACTTTGAAATTCGTAATGGCATCAGGAATCCATTTTAATTTAACAAAAATCAAGATCGGGAAGTTCCAAATTCCGAATCCTTCTTAGGCCAGACGGTTTATTGTTCTCGGTCCGGGAGGTGTTACTTCTTGTTGGTCAGGCGGTAGCCCGAGCTCCTTGGCTTTTTCGTAAGCTTTGGCGGCTTTCTTTATTTCTCCTTTTTTTATTCTTTCTTCTTCGCTGTCTGGATTTTTTACAAGCGTCTTGGTCATGCGAGGTATCTCAGGTATCTCTTCCATTTCACTAGTTTAATAGGTTGCCTTTGTCGTTGCAAGTTGTTATTCTACGGCAGCTGTGTTTAGAATGGATGTCATAGTCGATCTCCAATACGGAGATTGTGGAAAAGGCAAAGTTGCCCACTATTTGAGCCACAAAAACTCCTATACGCATGTGCTTCGCTACAACGGCGGTTGCAATGCGGGCCACACGATTTTTCATAAGGGTAAAAAATTCGTAACTCACCACATTCCGGCCGGCGTTTTCTTTGGTGTGAAATCCATCATCGGCTCCGGTTGCGTCTTGGATCCAGAGCAATTTTTCCGCGAGATTAAAATGCTTGAGGAATGCGGGGTGAAGACCAGGGGAAAGATTTTTATTGCCACCAATACGCATATCATCACCGACGCGCACAAGAATGAAGACAAACAACAAGGCGCAAAAATAGGCACGACTGGTCGCGGCAACGGCCCTGCGTATCGCGACAAATACGGCCGCACGGGCGTGCGTGCGCAAGATGTGCCGGAACTCAAACCATATCTCATCGATCTCTATAAAGAATGGTACGAGGGCAAGAAAGGCATCAACATTCTTGCAGAAGGCGCGCAGGGATTCGGCCTCGACATTGATTGGGGCGATTACCCATTCGTTACCTCGAGTCATTGCACGGCGGCGGGAGCCCTCTTAAACGGTTTACCGGCGCGTGCTATTCGCAATGTGTGGGGTGTTGCGAAAATTTACGAAACCTATGTCGGTAGTAAGAAATTCCAGCCGAGAGACGCGGTGTTCAACAAAATAGGCGACATCGGCGAAGAATTCGGTTCGACGACCGGCCGTCGCCGCCAGACGAATTGGATGAACATGCAGACCCTTGAACGCGCCATCCGTATGAACGGTGTTACGCATATCGTTTTCAGCAAAACAGACGTCTTGCGCGCGGTGGGGCGGTGGGCGGTTATTGATAAGGACAAGGCGCTCGCATTTAAAGGCGAGCGCGCGATGCAGGATTTTATACTGAAGCGTCTGAAGTCGTTCGGTATCTCCCGCAACAAAGTCTATTTTTCGGACAGCAAGGAGACGATTTAGGCCTCGAAGAAAGAGCTCGTTGAAATATTCCAGACGGCTCACAGCTCCCGTGCGCGGTATTGGAGGGCTTCCAACATATGGGAGGGTTCGATTGTTTTGTTTTCGGCCAAGTCTGCGATAGTGCGGGCGAGCTTGATAGTGCGATGGTATCCCCGCGGAGAAAGTTTCATCGCGCGCGCCGCGCCGACGAGAGTTTCTTCCGCTTTTGCTGTGAGCTCGGCCAACGATTCTATTTCTTTCGGCCCCATGTCGGAGTTGGTGGAAACATCCTCAACGTCTTTGAAACGCTCGCGCTGTCGGGTGCGAGCCATTGCAACATGCTTACGCGCATTCTCCGTCTCACCCGAAGATCTTTTTCTCTGCGTTGAAAGTGTCTCGGGCGGCATCTCGCCCACGGAGACCCACATATCAATGCGGTCGGCGACGGGGCCCGATATCTTTCTCCGGTATTTTTCCACGAGGTGCGGCATGCACCGGCATCTCTGTGTCCCCCAAAATCCACAAGGGCATGGGTTCAGTGCGGCAATGAGCATGAAATTTGCAGGAAATATCGCCGAGCCCCGCGCGCGTGCGATGGATATCACCCTATCCTCAAGCGGCTCGCGCAGTGCGTTTATTACATCGCGGTGAAATTCGGGGAATTCGTCCGCAAAGAGCACGCCACGATGTGCGAGTGTCGCTTCGCCGGGGCGGATACCCGACGAGCCGCCGCCGATCAGAGCCGCATACGAAGATGTGTGGTGCGGAGAGCGGAACGGCGGACGGAACATCACACTGCCCTGCAGATTCCCCGAGAGCGAGTGGATAGTGGTGACCTCTATCATTTCTTCTTCTGAAAGATCCGGCAATATGGAAGCGGCGGCGCGTGCGAGCAACGTTTTCCCCGTTCCTGGCGGGCCATAGAGTGCGAGGTTGTGCGCACCCGCCGCCGCTATGATGAGGCCGCGCTTGGCGCTCTCCTGTCCGCGTATCTCATCGAGCGCCGTGTTGTCATCTTTGTGTACCCTCTTCGGCCGACGCCTCGGTGTGTCGGCCATGTTTTCTTGCGGTGCTACAGTCAATTGTTTGAGCACATCGCCCAAAGAAGACACGGGATAAATGCGCAATCCGGAAATGAGCGACGCTTCGTCAGCATTCTCTTCCGGCACGTACACGTCGGTGAATCCGGCGTCGCGCGCAGCGCTCGCGATTGAAAGTACGCCCAATATTTTACGCACTTCTCCGTCGAGTGAAAGTTCTCCCGCAAACAATTTTCCCACAGGATTGAATCGTATTTGATCGGAGGCTAAAAGGAACGAAAGTGCAAGCGGCACATCGAATACTGCGCCTTCTTTTTTTAACTCCGCGGGTGCGAGCGAGAGGACAATCTTTTTATTACTCCGCTTCGGCGACTCGAAATCCTCTTCCTCGCCGGCCTGCTCTGAGCTTGTCGAATGGGTATTCTTTATCGCCGCGGCGATGCGGTCTTTCGCTTCTTCCACCGATTTATCCGGAAGTCCCACGATCGTAAACGCGTGCAATCCCTTAACGATGTCACATTCGACGGACACGATAGTCGCCTTGGGCAACATCGGTTGTGCGCCGAAGACACGCGCGAATCCAGAAGCGATCTTTTGTTTCTCACCCACCTGCACAGGTTACAGGTTTTAGGTTACAGGTTCCAGTGAAGACAGTGAATAGCGAATCTTCTACAACCTAACATTTATTCCCTATCGCCTAAACAGCGTGTTTGATGCACGTGCGCGCCGCAGGATTTGCCTGCAGACGTTCAAGCGGTATCTTGTCGCCGCACTTTTCGCATATGCCATACCCCTCGGTATCCATTTTTTTGAGCGCGTCCACTACATCGCGGTGCTGTTTTTCCAGTTCCTCCACAAGGGGTACGTTGGTGACCAATTCCTCAATTTGATCCGCAGCGTCAGTTGGATCGGCTTCCGTACCTTCAAGTCCGCTTGAATTCCCCTGCCAGTCGCCGGTAGCTGATTGCACTCGCCCATGTTCACCGAGCTCTTCTTCGAGCGTGTTGCGCTCTACTTCCAAAGCGTCCCGCAATTCCTCCAATTGTTCCTCTGTTGAGTCGATCATACGCGGCAGTATACCCCGTGAGATAGGACCTTTCAAATTGCTACTACCTTTGCGAGCTTGTTATCTCACGGGGTATACCAAGATGTCAGGCTTTTCCGCCAGCGTGATCAAAGATTTCGTCCGGCCTGGAGGCGACTCAAGATTTCAGTGAATGAATACGGGCTTTCAGCGATAACAAGGATATTTTGTGTCGGGAAAGAATAATAGAGCTGGATCTCACCAGTATCATCTTTGAGGGCGCGTACATCGTAATTGCGCATAATGAGATCTTGAAATGTTCGCTTGCTTGGGATCCCGTTTGGATCGACGGTAAGCGGAGAAACAGCGGTGAATGCAGGTGCGAGATCCGCATTCAGCGTTCCTTCCCATGCAAGCATTCCTGCGAATGCGTGATCGTAGGATGTGACGGGAACGATGATGAATGGAGCGTTTTCGTCTACGGTGTGTATCCCAAAGAAGAAATCACTTCCGAGGGCGCGGATTAGGTCATCGGGGATATGCGCTCCTATGGAGCGCATGAATTCAGCGAATGTTGCAGGAAGATCTTGCGCGGCCCCATCGGGATTTGTGGTCGCAACTATTGGTATTACTCTTGTGATCGAAGCAAGGGTTCCCGCAGATGAAATACGCGCTTCGGCGAACATTTGTTTCAGGTCTCTTGGAGAGCGGTTACTAAGAGAAAAAGTAACGCTTTTCTCGGAAAAAAGAATCGAAGAGGTTGTTTGAAGTGAAGGTGTAACGGGGGGCTTTCGCGCGATTGAGTATACTCCCCATAAGGCACCTCCGCCGACAACAAAAAGAAGTACGGCGCTAAAAATAATTGCAGATGTTCGTTTTGACCGTTGTTCTTCTCCTAGAGTTTCTTCCGGCGTATCTTTTCCACGCGTTCTCCGGTCTTCTTCAAGAGACACAGCTCGTACGAGCGATATTTTCTGGTCGTGCACGATACCCTGCAGATCGTCTTTCAATGTGTGGACCGGATTTACTTTCTTTTGCTGTTTTTCTTCTGTTCTTTCCGGTGTCAGGATAGTAGTTATTGTGGTCTGTGCAGTTTCTGGATGTTGTTCGAATACTTGCTGTAAGGGTTCTTGGGCTTCCGCCTTTATGTCCGCCGTAGCCTCCGATCTCCGACGTTCGGGCAATGTTACCTCTTTGAGGATCTTTGCGATGTCAGCATTTAGTGTTTCAGGATCCTGTTGCAATCGAGGGGTACTGGGCGGAGTTTGGTCCGCATCCGTGCTTACAGCAGTAGGAGTAGAATGTGTGCCCGCAGGCGCGCTCGGTTTATCTCCGAGGTCGGCTTCCCCTGTCTTGTCTGTATCCACCATGATTTTCGCCGCCGCCTTCGCTCGGTTTGAGCCCTTTGCGCGAGGCCCATTCCGGATCAGCTGCTTTGATAGAAAGATTATACCGCCCTTTCTCGTCAATCTCTTTCAGCACAACGGGGACGACATCGCCGACTCTCACCGCATCGGATATTTTCTCGATGCGGAATGGCGCGACTTCCGAGACGTGCACTAGCCCGTCGTTATTTGGTCCGATTTTTACAAACGCGCCGAAGTCCATAAGGCGCACTACGGGGCCTTCAAAGCGGTCTCCCACCATATATTCGCGCGTGAGATCGGCTATTTCTTTGAGAGCGGCTTCGGCCGTGCCATTCTTGCCGGTGATGAAGATGGTTCCGTCTTCTTCTATGGTGATGTCGTCACAGAGCGTGCGTTCGCGAATGCCGTTGATGGTCTTGCCTCCGGGGCCGATTACGAGTCCGATCTGGTCTTTCTTTACGACTATCGTAAGGATTTTCGGTGCGCGCGGTGAGATATCAGCGCGCGGGGCACCGATCTCTTTCGTGATTACCTCGAGAATTTGCATACGCGCTTTCCTCGCCTGCGCGAACGCTTCCGTGAGGACTGGGAGCGGCACGCCTGCGACTTTCACATCCATCTGAACGGCAGTGACGCCTTCTGCGGTACCTGCAACCTTGAAGTCCATGTCGCCATGGTGGTCTTCTGGTCCCTGTATGTCGGTGAGGACTTTGTATGTTTTCCCATCAGACATCATACCCATTGCGATACCTGCGACGGGGCGTGTAATAGGGACGCCCGCATCCATGAGTGCGATCGTTGAAGCGCAGACGGTTGCCATTGACGTCGATCCGTTTGAGGCCAGACATTCGGAGACGATACGGATCGTGTACGGGAAGACTTCTTTGGGGGGAAGGACGACACGTACGGCTTTTTCTGCAAGCGCGCCGTGTCCGGTCATGCGACGATTGAATCCACCGACGCGGCCTGTCTCGCCTACGCTGAACGGCGGAAAATTGTAGTGGAGCATGAATGTTTTCTTCGTATCCTGGAATTCGATCGTGTCGAGGAGTTGTGCGTCTCCCGGTCCGCCGAGGGTAAGAGCTGCGAGTACGTGTGTTTGTCCGCGGTAGAAAAGCCCGGTGCCATGAATGATCGGCGAAATGCCCCCCGCTTGTGCAAAGAGCGGCCGTATCTCATCGAACGCACGGCCGTCCACACGTTTACCTTTTTGGATGGCGAGATCATGCACATATCCGTCCATGCGATGTTCGTAATACGTATCGATCTTACCGGTTTCTATATCGGGGAATTGAGCTGCCGCATGCGCCTTCCATTCTCCCTTCAATTCGCCAAGGTCCTCTTTCGCGAGAGTATCGTTCTTTGCTTTTATGCGTGACATCACAACTTCTTCGAACAGAGGCGTCATCCGCTCGTCGTCCTCAAAAGGTGGAACGAATGCGGCCTTTTCCGCTCCGCGTTCGGCAATGATCTGCTTCTGCCATGTCTGTATCTTCTCAATTTCTTCGCTCGCGCGTTTGAGAGAATGTTCAAGTACTGATTCCGACACCTCACGCGCGTTCACTTCGAGCATGTTTACAAGGCCGTCTTTGCCGCATACGGTGAGATCCATGCGCGCTTTGGGCGGAAGCTCTTCGTTGCGTTGTTTGTATGTCGGATTCACGATCAACTCATCATTTCCTTTATCCTGAGCGGAGTCGATGGACTCTTCGAGACCGATGCGTACCGCCGAAACCGGACCGTTCCATGGGATATTTGAAGTCGCAAGAGCAAGTGACGCCGCGTTCACCGCCAAAATATCGGTATCGTATTCCTCTATGGAGAGTACGGTTATGATTATCTGCACGTCGCGCTTCAATCCCTTTGGAAAGAGCGGGCGGATCGTGCGATCTACCACGCGCCCAGAAAGCACCGCTTCGTCAGAAGGCCGTCCTTCGCGGCGCATGAATCGCGAGCCAAGAATAGCTCCGGCAGCGTAAAATTTCTCCTCGTATTCAACGGAAAGCGGAAAATAATCTTTGTCCGACTCTTTGCCCATGACGGCAGTCGCCAAAACCGCGCTATTGCCGACGCGCACCAAGACCGAACCGTTTGCCTGATCCGCCCAGTCATTGAACTCGGCGGTCATCGTTTGTCCGCCGACCTCGACGGAATATTCTTTCTTCTGCATTTTGTTTTTTGGTGACGTCCGGATTTCAGCATGCCCATTCGATTTCTCGGGGCAGTCTGCCTATCCGATCGCCACGATTATATATTAATGAAGTGACTATAGTACAAATCGATATTAAATACAATGTGCTACGATACCGTCATCTCGTATGCGCATCTTCATTTTTCCCGCGCTCATCTCACTTATCGCGTTTTCGGCCGTATTCGCATGGGGCGGGCTCCATGCACTTTTTCTTGTCGTGCTTCTCACAGTGCTCGAGACAACTCTCTCGTTCGACAATGCCGTCGTGAATGCAAAGGTGTTGCAGCGCATGACGCCGGAGTGGCAAGACCGTTTCCTTACCTGGGGCATACTCATCGCCGTTTTCGGTACGCGCTTCATTTTCCCCATTTTTATCGTGGCCGCTGCGGCATGGCTTTCTCCCTACGCTGTCACGATGCTCGCGTTCTTCGACCCTATCGCTTATGGGGAGCGGCTTGCAGATGCTCGCGTAGCTATCTCTGCGTTCGGTAGCGCGTTCCTTCTCCTTGTGTCGTTCAAGTATTTCTTTAACGAGCGCAAGACCGTGCATTGGATCGAAATGATCGAGCGACATCTTTCGCGCTGGGGCGGCATCGAGGCCATCGAGATAGCGCTCGTACTCTCGGTGCTTCTCGCGTGCGCATTCTTCGTGCCTCAGGAAGCGGTCACACTTCTTATTGCGGGCATTGTCGGTGTCGTACTATTCATCGTCATCGAGGGGATCGCACAATCGTTCGAAGTTGAAGGGACCAGCGTTCTTGGAGGTGCCGCGCTCTTTGTCTACCTTAATGTGCTTGATTCGGCTTTCTCTCTCGACGGCGTCATCGGCGCATTCGCTATCACCTCGATGCTTCCCGTTATTATTATAGGCCTCGGTATTGGCGCGCTTTTTGTACGTACGTTTACCGTAGCGCTTGTGCGCGCGAAAACGCTCGAGACGTTACGCTATCTTGAGCACGGCGCGCACTGGGCAATATTCGGTCTCGCGCTCGCCATGCTCTTCGGCATTTTCGTGCATGTTCCAGAACCTCTCACCGGCCTTGTCGGCCTCGTGTTCATTGCATTTGCATATATCTCCTCTCGCAGAGAAATTCGCGCCCTATAAAGGGTCACGATATCTTTCTATTCGACACCTGTTATTTTTCCGATTTTGGAAATATCTTCTTCATTTTGTTCTGCAAGCGAATCTTCGGAAACTGACACCTGAACGCCCGAGTGCGGATCACGCGTAGGACGGCCTCCACGCGAAGAGCGCACCGGGCGATAATTCAAAAGATAACGGCGCGGGTCTTCGTCGAGGTCGAGGAAGTGATCGGCCGCCTCTTTGAGTTTGCTGGATGTCGAACGTCCGAACGAAGCGATCTCGACTTGACAGCCGCCGTGCACTTGTAAATATTTCACGAGCGGAATGAAATCGCCGTCACCCGTGAAAAGGATTACGGTATCGAGTTTGGGAGACATAGTGATCGCGTCCACCGCCATGCCGACATCCCAATCTGCTTTCTTGGCGCCGCCGAAGAATATCTGAAGATCTTTTGTCGTCGTTTCGATTCCTATTTTAGCGAGTGCATCGAAAAAACCTTTTTCTTCTCCCGATTCTGTCGTTACCACATAGGCGCGTGCACGAATGAGTCGGCGCTCGCCGACGGAGTCTTTGAGTACATTGCCGAAATTTACGCGCGCATGATAGAGATTCTTTGCGCTGTGATAAAGATTTTGCGTGTCAATGAATACACCAACACGCTGTTCTGGATGTTTGATGATAGCCATACATTAGAATGTGCCAGGGACTAGTGTTTTGGGACTAGTCGCATGCAAAATAAAATAAAAACTCCTTATAAAATGCCTACGAGGAGGCGCAGGTCTACTATAACCTATAACCTGACACCTATTTCTTCAAACCAAGCTTCTTGATCAAAGTACCGTACGAGCGTTTGTTGTTCACTTCCAAGTACTTCAAATGCTTGCGACGGTCAGCGACGAGGCCCAAAAGTCCGCGACGACCGTGTTTGTCCTTGCGATTCTTATCCAAATGGATCGAAAGCTCCTCGATTCTACGCGTTAAAACAGCGACCTGCACTTCCGGAGAGCCAGTGTCCGTGTCGTGCCGACGCGATTTCGCGATTTCGTTAGCCTTCCTGCGCTTCGTAAGCATCGGCGAATGATATCACATTTCACCACTCCATGCAAGCTCTTTTCTGATCCCACCAAACTAAACATCCGAAGGAATACCAGATCTTCACGCCCTATTTCTTGGGTGTTGTTGCTGCGGGGGCACTCTCAACTCTCTCCAATTGTATCTCGAAAATAAGTGTTGAATCTGGAGGAATTATAACTTTTCCGGCAGCGTCCTTCACGCCCTGTGACCCATAGCCGAGAGCCGGAGGGATAGAAAGCAATCGTTGACCGCCCTCTTTCATGCCATTTACGCCTACCTGGAAACCAGGGATAAGACCATCCGCACCCAGGGTGAATTTAAGCGGCTCGTTGTTGTGAGCGGCGGAGCTATCGAATACAGTGCCGTCGGTGAATTTACCAACATAGAGCACAGAAACGATATCACCAGGCTTCGCTTCTCTGCCTGTGCCAATTTTCACATCTTGTCCTCGTACAGTAGAAGCAGTATCCGTGCCCGGTGTTGCATTTGTTGCATGGTTTGCGGTAGCAATGTTGCCAACCTTCGATCCGTCATTTGTGGCGCTATAAATACTGTATCCACCAACCGAAAGAACAATAAGAGCGACAACTCCAATAACCTTATTTTGTATATTCATATGAAATTACGATAACGTATATGCAAAGAAATGCAAGATTGGAAGAATGCGAATACATCGTTTTGGAGTGAGCTGTCAATATTTACTGCTAAAATGAACCTTGTGGCGGATCTCAAATCTCTCAAAACCCAATTTCTCGAGTATCTCGAGATAGAAAAAGGGCGTAGCGTAAAGACGGTCGAGAATTACGATCGCTATCTTATGCGCTTCCTGAATTATGGGAAGGTAAAATCTCCTGCCCAGATTACAGAACAAATGGTGCGGGAGTTTCGTATTGTACTAAATCGCTCAAGCGGTGTAGCGGGCACGATGAAGAAAAATACGCAGAATTATCACTTGATCGCACTTCGCGCGTTCCTCAAATTTCTCCGCAAGCGCGATGTCGAATCGCTGAATCCCGAACGTATTGAGCTTGCAAAGACAAGCGGCCGCGATTTGGATCTCATTACTGCGGATGAATTGAATAGGATCATGACTGCGCCCAAGGGAGATGATCTTCCAGTACTGCGTGACCGCGCAATACTCGAGCTTTTCTTCTCGACCGGCCTGCGCGTGTCGGAATTGTGCAATTTAAATCAGGATCTTGATCTAACGCGAGATGAGTTTTCAGTGCGCGGCAAGGGAGAGAAAGTACGCGTCGTCTTTCTCTCCCCTTCCGCAAAAACAGCCGTCGCCGCGTACATAAAACGGCGCGGTGATATGAGCGAAGCGCTTTTTGTGAGCTATGGAAAAGGCGGCGGGAAGAAAGGAAAGGATCTGCCACGCATCACACCGCGCTCGGTGGAGCGGATGGTGAAACAGTATGCGATCAAAGCCGGTATCACGCGCAAAGTCACACCCCATGTGATTCGTCACTCATTCGCTACCGATTTACTGGAGAACGGCGCTGACCTACGCAGCGTACAAGCGCTTCTTGGCCATGCGAATATCGCTACGACGCAAGTTTACACGCATGTAACCGACAAACATCTTCGGGAGGTTCACAAAGCTTTCCATGGAAAGCGGCGGAAGTGAGTGTGGTATCGTTCTCGGTATGAAACTCATCTCGTGGAATGTGAATGGGATACGGAGCATCCATAGGAAGGGGGCGCTTGTGCCGTTCCTCGAAAAGGTGAAACCGGATATTGCGTGCTTCCAAGAGACCAAGGCAGAGGAGCATCAATCCGAGGTGGATTTGCCGGAATACGAAGAATATTGGAATTCCGCCAAGAAAAAAGGCTATAGCGGCACCGCAATTTTCTCGAGAATCAAGCCTTTGTGTCTTACTTTTGGACTTCCGGAGGATATTTTGAAGAAATTCAAGCTTTCAGAGGATGGTTATGGAGACCCTAATGAAGAAGGGCGCGTAATTACGGCCGAATTCGGTCCGCCGGACGGCGGATTCTTTGTGGTCAACGTGTACACACCGAACGCAAAACCTGATTTGAGTCGTCTCAGGCTCCGCCACAAGCAGTGGGACCCGGCATTTCTTGAGTTTTTGAGACATCTTGAAAAGAAAAAGCCCGTAATCTTTTGCGGCGACCTCAATGTTGCGCATACGCCGGATGATTTGGCGAATCCGAAGACCAATGAAGGCGAACACGGTTTCACAAAGGAGGAGCGAGAAGGGGTCGATGCGATATTGAAAGCCGGATTTGTAGATACATTCAGAATGTTCACAAAAGGCAACGGACATTACACATGGTGGAGTCATTTCGGCAATGCTCGAGACAGAAATATGGGCTGGAGGATAGACTATTTCTTTGTAAGCAAAAGACTCGCCCACAAGGTTACTGTCGCCAAGATCTACCCCGAGGTCTACGGATCCGATCATTGCCCTGTATCAATAGAGTTAGATCTCTAGCCATACTTTAGACGGTCTCTTAAAGGACATGAGCTATACGTTAGTTATCAACAGCATGTCCTTTACAGTGTCCTATAGCAGGCTATTATTCACCTTGGCGGTTCTTTATGTCTCTCGTAACTCTAATCAGTTAACGGGTACATACAATACAAGGTACTCTCGCACTAAATGTATACGGTCGCCTCCGCGATCGATTGGATGCAAACGTACTTCACGTATCGACTCAAGTTCTTTTGGAGGAACGGAGACACGCTAAAGCCGCTTCACGGCGGCGACCTAAAAATAGAAACGGGTCGCCAGGTGAGGCGGCTTTTTCTTTTCCGCGAAGCGGAAAAGCCCTGCGAAGCCTTGGCGAAGCAGGGCCGTCAGCTCACATGATGTTTTTTTCTTAATTGTTGAACAGCGGCTTCGTCCTCTTCTTCACGCCGGTCTTTCCCTGCTTCCCCAAGTGTGCGCAGATCGTTTTCTCCGAGCTGCATAAGCTTTGCCGCGCGTTCCTTCAAGTACTCCTCGGTGTTCTTTTGCGGATCATCGAGTACTTCCTCTAAGAGAGCGTGTAATATCCAACCGATTCGAGGCCCCGGTTTTTCGCCCAACTCCATTATAGTCGAGCCACTAGTCTTTAACATTGCGACAGAAACGGGGTCTCGCATTACCTCATCCACCATTGACATATATTTACGCAGACGAAATGGATGCGCTTTGGGCCGGCCGGTGCCTATTCTGTCGCATACTCGGAGATTGAGAAGATCGCCAATATTTTCTTGCCCGACACGTGAGATGATACGGCGCACTGCAGAAAGTGTAATCTGATCTGGATCGGAGAAAAACATGTGCAAGCGGACGAGCGTCGTCACTTTCTCAATCACCTCTTTCGAAAATCGGAGATCCGTGAGAATTCTTTTTGCCATCTTTGCACTTACGATGTCGTGTCCGTAAAATGTCCAATCTTCTTTCTCATCCGACCACGCGCGGGTAGCGGGCTTGCCCACATCGTGCAGAAGTGCAGCAAGGCGCACTTCAAGAGACCATTGTTTGTCGGCAGCGTACTGAAGAGCGCGCATCAAGTGTTCAAACACGTCGAATGAATGCGCTTGGTTTTGTGCGACGCCGATCCCCGCTTCGAGTTCTGGGATCACGTAGTGTAAAATGCCGAGCTTTTGAGCCACATACAATGCCTGCATCGGGCGGTCGCTCTCCAGAATGCGGACAAGTTCGTCGCGCACGCGTTCGCGAGAGATTTTCTCAAGTTGTGTTGCTTGTGCCGCGATTCCCTCTGCCGTTTGGGTCTCAATCGCAAAATCTAACTCGGCCGCGATACGCACCGCGCGCAACATGCGCAGAGCATCCTCCTCGAATCGTTCGTGCGGATTGCCAACCGTTTTCACGCGCCGCGCCGCGATGTCTTCCTTTCCTCCGTGCTCGTCTATGAGTTCATTTTGTGCCGGATCATAGGCAATTGCGTTTATGGTGAAATCTCGTCTCTTCAGATCTTCAGAAAGACTCTCGCTAAAGCGCACAGTATCCGGATGTCGTGCGTTCGAGTATTTTCCTTCAGTGCGATAGGGCGTTACTTCGACCACTTTCAAGCGTGGATTTTCCGACTTTGTGACCACGCCGACGGTGCCATATTCATTTTCGTAAAATGTTTCCTCAAAAAGCCCTTGTATCTTTTCGGGAGTCGCATTGGTTGTGATGTCCCAGTCTTTCGGCTCGCGGCCGATGATGAGATCGCGCACGCATCCGCCCACAAGATAGGCATCAAATCCGGCAGTTCGAAGCGTATTGCAGAGAGCAAGCACTTCCGATGGGACTGAAAGCTCGTCCGTTTTCATTAACGTATTGTAACTCACAAGCATGTGAATTTGCTCCCGCCAGGATTCGAACCTGGAACGACAGTTCCGAAGACTGTTGTGATATCCGTTTCACCACGGGAGCGTACACGCATAATACGCGTGCGCTCTTACTAATACAACAATGTGCGGG
>CAYIJV010000007.1:13939-29261 GCA_964363895.1 uncultured Candidatus Saccharibacteria bacterium | reverse complement strand
AGGACAGCGCCCTTTGGAGGCGTTTATCTTGGTTCGATTCCAAGTCCCCCAGCCAGCCTATGCTAAGTGAGACACCTCAATCTGGTACACTGAAAACGCTCAAAGAACTTTTCAACGGCCTCACCGTGTTGGGTTCCGAGATACTTGCAGTCGCGTTTGAGGCCGAAGCCATCTTGTCGCTCTGATGTGCGTATACGAGAGGCCGGGTAAGGCCTTAAAGGCTATGTTTTGAGGCGATTTCCACACCTCTGTGTAGCTCATTGATTCTTCGGAAAGTGCCTGCTATACTCTTCTGTATCACCACGAAGAGGACCCTTGCGCAGCTTGTGTGCGCCGGGGGCCTTTTCATTTTTGGGCCAGTATATTCCGCTGATCGTTCATGTACGCGATTGATGCTCCCGTCCTCTTGAGAAGAATCGAACACTTTTTCTGGATAGCCGGAGAGAGTATCGTTTCGAGCTGACCGCGCTCTCGGAGAAATTTCACAAGGCCTGCATAGTCGCCGTCGCTCGCAACGATTACGGCACGTTCGAATGCCTTTTCGTATGCATCGCGAGTAACGCGCAACACAAGATCAGCATCGCAATTACCCTTCGCCTTTCCGGCACCGTCGTAGACGACCTCTTTGAATACAAGCGTGAATCCGCACTCCTGCAAATTTGTGTATATGTCTTTGTACTTCGGAATGAGACCGAGAAACAGATACGATTCTTTGACGCCGTATTTTTCCGTGAGCCACACGCGGAATCGTTTGTAGTCGAGCTTCCATCCGAGATCTTGAACACCCTTGTGCAGATTCGCGCCGTCGATGTATGCGTTATGTGTGAGCGGCTTTCTCATGGCAGCGTATTATAACAGCTCCCGACTGAGATGCCTCAATCTGGTACACTGAAAACGCTCAAAGAACGCTTACACGGGCTCGACCCGTGAGGTCCCAGCCGAGCCAGCCAGTCCTCAGGATCCTGAGTGAGCGTAGTGAGTAGAAAGACTTTTATGTATTTTGTTTACCTTATTGAATGTAAAGATGAATCGTTATACACGGGCATAACTACAAATGTGGAGCGCCGTTTCGCAGAACATAAAGATGGGGTCGGTGGCCGCTACACCAATTCAAAGAAAGTTGTGAAAGTGGTATACACCGAGAAGCATCCTGATAGATCTTCCGCCTTGAAACGAGAAGCGCAGATAAAGAGTTGGACGCGACAGAAGAAGCTGGATTTGATACAGAAGGAGACTTAGGCGCTGTTTTGCACTTCGAATATTCGTGGTAGAATGTCGTTGTTAAAAGCTTATACGCCAATAGTAAATTATCTATGCCTAACATCGTCAATTGTGCATGGGCCCGCGACTGGAGTGATTACGCTCCGACATTCTTGCGCGTCGCGACCGGTCTCGTCTTCTTCATGCACGGCTATCAGAAGCTCGGAATGGGAGTAGAGGGTGTTGCGGGATTCCTTACCACTCTCGGGTTCCCTATGGCGACTGCCTTTGCGGTCATTTTGATCGCAGTTGAAGTTGTCGGCGGCGCGGCTCTTGTCCTCGGTCTCTTTACGCGCACGGCAGCGGCACTCTCCACTATCGTTGCAATAGTTGCTCTTCTCTCGGTACATCTAACCAAGGGTTTCTTCGTCTCAAATGGCGGCTACGAATTCATTCTGCTCATTCTCGCGGCCTCGTTCTCCTTGCTAGTGACGGGCGCGGGCGCCTACTCTCTCGATCGTCAGTTCAATACTGCCCAGAGGTAAGGAATGTCGAGCTGATGGATCCGGGGGTTCTCCAAGCCAAGCCGCTTTATATGGCTTATTGGCTGATTATCAACACAGCGGCAAGTAGATTATGAATCTGGTTTTCCACACTAATAAAGGAGATATCGCCATAGAGATCTTTGCGACCGATGCACCAAATACTGTTGCGAACTTCATAAAACTTGCGAAAGAGGGGTTCTATGACGGCACTAAATTTCATCGCGTAATAAAAGATTTCATGATCCAAGGCGGAGATCCGCTTACCAAAGATGATTCGCTCTCGGCACGCTGGGGGACGGGAGGGCCGGGCTATGAATTCAAAGATGAGATACATGCGAACAATCAGAACGTTGCAGGTACGATCTCGATGGCGAATTCGGGACCGAACACAAACGGCAGCCAATTCTTTATCAATGTGAAAGATAATAATTTCCTTGATACCAAACACACTGTTTTTGGGCGTGTCGCCGCTGGAATGGATGTTGTGCGGGCGATCGAAACCACGCCCGTCGGCGTATCGGATCGGCCTGTTGAGCCCGTCATTATAGAAAGCATTACCGTGCAGTAGCGTTCGTGTTACGATACGCTCATTATTCATTAGCATCTATTCATATGGCCAAAGGAAATAGCGCGCATCGCAAAGAGGTTAAGAAACCAAAGAAAGATAAGAAGAAATGAAGAAAGGCGCCGGACGGCGCCTTTCTTCTATGCGCTTCCAATTTAGTGAAATATGCTGTAGGTTCTCTGCATGGCGGAAGAAATAATTGTTCGATTCGAGGATGTATCTTTTGAGCATGGGCCGCGCAAATCTATTCTAGAGGAAGTCTCTTTTCCCGTGCGTCGCGGCTCGAAAACGACGCTCATGGGTCAAAATGGTGCCGGCAAAAGCACGATATTTGCACTTATCACTGGGGCAGTCCCACCCGAATCAGGGGAGATACACATTCAAAAAGGTCTTTCTATTGCCATTGCGCGCCAAGTAATACCGCGAAGCGAGATGGACCTAACGGTGCGAGAATTCTTCCAGAAAGTATTTCCAAGAAAGATGTACGATATTGATCCGCGGATCGACGAGGCGCTTGAGGTAGTCAATCTCAAAGGACACGAAAAGGTGCACGACCGCCTTATCAAATCATTTTCCGGCGGCCAGCAGGCGCGGCTCCTGCTTGCTTCTGCGCTCATACAAAAGCCCGATCTTTTGCTCCTCGATGAACCGACCAACAATTTGGATAAAGAGGGAATTGCCCACCTCACGCAGTTTCTCGTAGAGTATGCGAAGACCTGCATGGTTATTTCACACGATGCGGATTTTCTCAACGCGTTTACTCAAGGGGTTTTGTATTTAGATGTGCACACGCATAAAGTCGAACAGTACGTAGGCAATTATTTTGACGTAATCTCGCAGATCAGAGCGCGCGTTCTAAAGGAGAACATGAAGAACGCACAGCTACAGAAGACAATAATTGCGAACAAAGAGAAGGCCAACTTTTTCGCAATGAAGGGCGGACAATTGCGTCTTGTCGCGAAGCGCATGCGCCAAAAGGCAACAGAAGCGGAAGAAGCAATGGTGGATGTGCGGCGCGAGGACAAAACGATCAAACCATTCCGGATCCCATGTCCGCCAAATCTGACGGGCGAAATGCTGAATATTACATCGTACAAAACGATCCGAGATCATAAGGCGGTTATTCGCAAGAAGATCGTTTCGTTGCGGAAGAATCAGCACTTACTTCTTAAAGGCCCAAATGGTATTGGTAAATCAACACTCCTCGAGGCGCTAGCGAGCGGGGAGGTCGAGGGCGCAACGATTGGGAAGACGGTTAAAGTCGGTTACTACCGTCAAGATTTCTCTAATCTAGATTTTGAATCTACTGTGCACAAGGAATTGATATCCGTGATGGATAAACGCATTGAAGAGACTATGCGACGTGTGGCGGCAGGTTTTCTTATAACGGATGAATTGATACAGGCAAAAATAGGGCATCTGTCAGAAGGACAGAAGGGGCTTGTCGCATTTGCGCGCTTGGTCTTGATGCAGCCGGCCCTATTGATCCTCGATGAGCCCACGAATCATATTAATTTCCGGCATCTTTCCGTTATTGCGGAGGCACTTGATGCATACGAGGGCGCAATGATTTTGGTGAGCCACGTGCCCGAATTTGTCGCAAAGATTCGCATCGACGAGGTTCTTGATCTTGAGAAATGACACCGGCGCGCGTTTCTATAAATCGTCGTTCTTGATGCGGCGGCGGAGCTCTGCGGCCTTTGCGTTGAAGAAATGGAGGTTGTGGTACGAGGCGAGCTTCATACCGGTCAACTCATGCATTCGCATGAGGTGGCAGATATAGGAGCGTGAGTAGGTTTTACAGATATCACATACGCATGCGCTGTCGAGCGGTTTTTTATCTTTCAAAAACATACGATTGCGTATATTGATCCGGCCATGGGAAGTGAAAATTACACCGCGTCTGGCGTAGTGTGTCGGGGCAATGCAATCAAACGTATCGCCCCCTGCGGTTGCTATATACGGGAAATCTTCAGGATGTCCCACTCCAAGCACATGACGCGGCTTCTCCTCGGGGAGCACTTCGTTGACCTTTGTAAGCATTCTTTTGAGCGAGCGTTTATCGTAACCGAATTCGCCGCCAATCCCGAATCCTTCAAATGGGAGTGCGCCGATGATTTTTGCGCTTTCGACTCTCATCTTTAAGAAGTTGCCGCCCTGCACAATTCCATACAATGCTTGTTTCGACGATGTGCGTGCATCAATGCAGGCTCGCGCCCATCGGTGGGTGCGCTCGATCGATCGGCGCATGTACTTCTCATTAGCAAGAGGGGAGGGGCATTCATCGAATGCGAATATAATATCGGCGCCGAGTGCTTCTTGAATTCGTACAGATTCTTTTGGTCCCAAAAAGAGCGGAGTACCGTCGACTGGTGAACGGAAGTGGACACCGAGATCGGTTATTTTCACTGAACGGGGCTGAGTGCCTTCCGATATAGATCTTTCCGAAGCCTCTTTCAATATTTTCCCAACCCCATGATCTCTGCCGAAGCCAAGGCTAAATACTTGGAATCCTCCTGAATCTGTCATCAAAGGTCGATCCCATTGCATGAATGCATGGAGCCCACCCATTTTCTTAACAACTTTCTCCCCGGGAGCTACATGGAGGTGATAGGTGTTACAAATCAAGACTTGTGATCCTGCGGCGTGCACCTCGTCGTTCTCAAGCGTGCGGACGGTAGCGCGAGTCGCAACAGGGACAAAGGTCGGTGTTTCTATATCACCGTGCGGTGTGGAAATAAGGCCAAGTCGTGCACCTGATTTCTTCGAGCGTTTGAGAATCTTAAATTCGAACATAACTGTATTAAAGACCAAGAGCCCCCAAGAAATCATTTAGTTCCCTGCCGGCGATTGAGCGGTATTCGTTTTCCTTTAGGCTACCGAGCTTGATGTTCATGATGCGTTTTCTTTGGATAGCGATGGCGCTTTGTCCAAATGCACCGCACATTCTTCTGATCTGGTGTTTTTTACCTTCGGTGAGTACTATGGAAAATCTTTTGCCACTTAAAATCTTAATAACGCATGGCTTGGTCACATACCCGCCGATGTCGACTCCTGTCTCCATTTTCTTTTTAAAATCACTGGGCAATCTTGTGAGACAAAAGATCTCGTATTCTTTTTCATGAGCATAGTCGGGGTTGAGTAATGGATCAACGATTCTTCCATCGTCGGTTAGGATAATGAGCCCATACGAATCTTTGTCGAGTCTCCCGACAGGGAACACGTTTTCTACAGGAAAAACACTTTTGATGTCTTCTTCATTATTTTGTGCCGAGTGTGTGATGATTCCGCGCGGTTTGTTGTATGCGAAGTATCGATACTTCTTTTCTCGCTGTTTTACTTCTACCTTGTCTCCTTCACTAACCTTGTCCCCCAGCATAGCCAGTTTATTATTTATAAAAACACACCCTTTCTTTATGAGCTCGTCGGCATCTCTCCGAGTTGAGATTTTCTTGGAGGCCAGGTATTTATTTATTCGTACTGAGTGCCGATCTTCGTGCATAATTTACGGTTCCACGACAACAACTCCACGGCCAGCAGGATCAAGGTGGTTGTGGTAGGTCCATGTACCGGCTGTTGTAAACGTATGCATGTATCCTCCGCCTCCGTGCGCGTACGCAATGGGGACGGCACTTTGTGTGTCCTCGTTGCTTTCCGTACCTCGTTGGTCAAAACCGGGAAGGTTAGTATGCGAAGGATGCGGATCGGAGGCTATCCACATGAGTTTGTCTGATAGGTTGATCCACTCGACCGTTGTTCCTGTCGCGACGGAAATGGTGCTTGGCTCGAATCCTTTGTTGGTGTAGGTAATTGTCACGCGCGCTCCTTCTGTGGTATTTGTTGCGATCAAAGAGCTGCTCGCATTCTGGCTTTTTTGGTACTGCTGGTAGGGGATATAGAGGCCCACCACCGCGGCCACGAAGAGCACGACAGTTATAAGAAGGGCGTTTTTCGTGTCTATCATAGTTATTCCCATTCTACCGCTTCAAACCGATATCGGTAAGTAAAAACATGATACGCTTACACAGAAGGAGAAACACATGAAAATAGATTTTATCCCGGATATCAACAGGGGTCACGAAGCCGCGATGGGCTATGGTGCCACCGACCGTTTCATAGTGAAGGTCTTGTGGTGGCATCTTGGCACTTTTACGCTTCTCGTCTTTCTGAACGCAGTCGTGAAATTGGGAGCGTTGTATCCTAGCCCGCTTGCTTGGCGTGTTATCGGCATCCCTGAAGCTATTGTGGCTTTTGGCATCGCCGCACTCGCCGCACTCGTGCCCATCTTTCTCGCGGGCAAAATACACAACCACTATGTCTGGCGCGTCGTAGTCACAACTGCGCTTACCGTATATTCGTACCTTCTTGTCTTTGTGAGCGGCGGGTCTATTGAGATGCATTTCCACTTTTTCATCATCGCCGCACTCCTCGTCGTCTATGCCGACTGGCGGTTGGGTTGGATACTTTTCGTGCTCACGGGACTCCATCACGGCATCTTGAATTACGTCGAGCCGGGGTGGCTCTACTTTTATGGCAGGAACGATTTTTCCGTAATTGCTCACGCGGTACCTGTCTTGGTTATGGTGATCTTCACCACGTATCTCTGTAACGCCTTCCGGAATTCTGTCCTCGGGCTTAAAGAGGCCCAGAAAGATATCGCAGCGCGGAATGCCGAATTGGAAAAATTAAAACAGGGCCTTGAAGTGAAGGTAAAAGAGAGGACGACGGATCTTTCAGACAAGCTCGTTGCACTTGAGAAGATCAATCTCCTTATGGCTGATAGTGAACTAAAAGTTGAGGGGCTAAAAAAAGAGATTTCGATGTTGAAAGGCGATATGGGTTCGGCAGAAGGCGCGAACAAGGACATCCACGACATGGAGAAATAATTTGAATCAAACGTTCGTCCATGAGGGAGCGATTGTGCTAGCATGGGCTCATGCTGGTTGATGAAATAACGATAGAGGTACGCGCAGGGAACGGCGGCAAGGGTGTTGTGGCTTTCCAAAAGGTGCGACTTGCACGCGGGCCCACTGGTGGAGATGGGGGCAATGGCGGCAGTGTTTACTTCGAGGGCGTTTCGAATCCAAGCGCACTTTCGGCGTTTGCGCACAAGAAAGCGATCCAAGCAGAGAATGGTAAAGATGGACGCGGCCAATTTCTCGACGGTCGCGCCGGAGAAGATTTCATTCTGAAGATTCCTATAGGTACGCGCATACAAAATACCGGCACCGGCTACGTGCAGGAAATGAATGAGGTTGGGCAGCGGATTTTGGCCGCAGGGGCCGGTATCGGCGGCAAAGGTAATTTCAAATTTCGCTCAGCGACCAATACGACGCCTATGGAATCCCAACCGGGCTTAGAAGGGGATGTTTGCGTCTACCGTCTTGAACTTCGCCTTATCGCCGATGTAGGATTTGTAGGACTGCCGAACGCAGGGAAGTCGAGTTTGCTCAACGAACTGACGGCGGCGAAGAGCCGCGTTGCGAATTATGAGTTCACGACACTTGAACCGCATCTCGGCGCCTACTACGAGCTTATTCTTGCTGATATTCCGGGTATCATAGAGGGGGCGTCGGGAGGGAAAGGGTTGGGCGTTAAGTTTCTTAAGCACATCGAGCGCACGAGGGTCTTATTTCATTTGATATCTGCTGAATCGGACGACGTGATGCGGGACTACGGTGTCATTCGAAATGAATTGGAGAATTACAATCCGCTTTTGACCAAGAAAACCGAATTCGTGCTCCTCACAAAAACAGACGCGGTTCCGCCGGAGGAGGTGAATGAGAAACTCGTGGCGCTCAAGAAAAAGAAACTAAAACCGATACCAATTTCCATCCTCGATGAAGAGAGCCTTATGGAAGTAAAAAAGATACTCAACAAAATAAAGGACGAGAAGGAGAGGTCTTCTAAGAAGAAATAAAAAATTTATGTTTGATTTTCTGATAGGAGTAGCTACCTACGCGTCATGGGGCCTATTGCCCGCTATAGTGACTTTTGTGCCGTTTGCGGTAATTGCTTACTCCAAGGGTAAGCATGAACTGAAACAACCGCGATTTAAAACATCTTTCCATGCGCATATTTTATTCGTGGCCTTAGTTATCTATCCGTATGTTGTGGGATTTTTGGCGCAGTATTTTGGTCAAACACACTACGCATCATGGATGGGTATGGCAATGGTATGGTTTATCCTAGCTGTGGGTACGGTAGCTGAGGTCGTAGAGGCTAAGTCCCACCGATACACGCACTTCGCAATCGGCACTTTTTTGCTCATCAATAACGCTTTTGTTTGGGCGAACGCGCTTCAAGGCTAGTTTGTCCTTTGGGGTAATGGTGTCAGGGTAATGCTGTCAGGTACCATTTTTAAACATTACTGCCCGCGACGAAGCCGGTGGTCCAGCAGAGCTGTAGCGAGTAGCCGCCGGAGGGGCGGTTGATAGTACTACCGGTATGCGTCTTTGCGATGCCTGATGGCGTGCACAGAGATAGTAGTGTTTTCGATATCAAAAAGTATGCGGTAGTTCCCGACTCGCCTGCGGTACCCGTGCAAGGGAAGCTGCAGTTTTTTTATATGCTTGAGCTCTGTCGGGAAATCTGCAAGCGTACGCAATGCCTCTCCGATGCGAGCTTTCTCCTTTGGAGAGAGGGCTTCAAGATCTTTTACGGCACTTGAGAATAAAATCACCTTATACGCCATGGCGCTTGAGGATCTTTTCGAGCTGGGTGCCGCGTTCGCCCGCATGCTTCTTTTTGAGGCGCATGAGCAGAAGCGCGTCTTCAAGGTCCTCAAGATCTCTCTGGTTCATGATGGTGGCGACAGGAATCCCACTCTTTTCTAGAGTGATGCGCTCTCCGTTCATCACGCGCTCGATAACTGCGCCGAGGTTAATGCGCGCCTGTGTGATAGCCATAGTGGTAGTGTCAGACATATAGTGATTGATATTGAGTAATACTCATCAATCATACTCAATTCATGTCCGGTGTCAATCTACACGCTATTCCCAGCGACGAAGCCGGTGGTCCAACAGAGCTGTAATGAGTAGCCGCCGGAGGGGCGATTGATGTGGAGCACATCGCCGATGAGATAGAGATTGGGGACTTTGAGAGAGCGCATGGTGCGTGTGTTCACCTCGGTGAGCGGCACGCCGCCGTCGGAAACTATCGCGCGATCGTATCCCATCAAGCCCTCAATGGTCGCGGGAATTGCTTTCAATAGATGCACGAATCGCTTCCGGTCTTCCTTACTCAAGCTATGAGCTTTTAGTGAGGTGCTAGGCAGATTTAATAGCGAGGCACACGTGCGGCCCATTCCTGCAGGTACGATTTCATCAATAACATTCTTAAAATCTTTATTCTTGTTCACATCTATGGCGGCGAGGGCGCGTCTTTCAAGCTCGGCAAAGTCAGTGTCCGGAAAAAGGTCGATAGTGCAAGTGACGGAGCCGCCCGAGAGCAAGTCGTGCACGAGATGTGCGGCATTCAATATAAGCGGCCCAGAAAGGCCGAAGTGAGTGAAAAGTAGCCGGCCTTTTTTGGCAAATGCTCGCTTGCCGTCAACAAAGAAAGTTATTTTCATTTCGGGCAACGTGATACCTGAAAGTTTCTTGGTCCACTGATCACGTACGCGGAGCGGCACCAAGGTCGGGGTCGAGGGGATTACGGTGTGGCCCAGCGCTGGAAGCCAGCCAAATCCTTCGCCGGTTGATCCAGTTTCAGGATGCGAGGCACCACCAGTCGCAAGTATAAAGTTCTCAGCTTCATAGGTTCCTTTTGATGTGACTACGGCGGTAAGACGGCTGTCTTTTGATAGCAGATTCCGCACCGTTGTTTTGGTCTGAATTTCGACGCCCGTGCCAGTGAGATATTTTTTGAGTACTTGCGTGACATCCGACGCTTTTTTGGTCACAGGAAATGCGCGCTTGCGCGCTTCGACTATGAGCGACAATCCGTGTGCCGCGAAAAAGTCGAATGTGCTCTGTACGCCGTATTGTGAGAAAGGGGAATAAAGAAATTGCTCGGCGGCACCGTAGTTTTTCAATAATGCATGTACATCAAACTCGGCATTGGTAATGTTGCATCTGCCACCACCGGTCTCATTAAGCTTTTTTCCGAGTATCGGGTTTTTTTCGAGAAGCAACACCGATTTGCCGCGTTCTGCGGCACGGCCGGCCGCAATCATTCCGGAAGCTCCGCCACCGATGACAATGACATCGTATTTTTTTGCGCGCACCTGCATACAAGATGTATAACAGGCTTAGTCTACCTATGCGAGGTTGAATTTGATTTTTGTCTCAAGACGTGGTATTGTTGTACCTCATGAACTTTCCTTCGAAAACATTTCAGAAGAACGGCAAGTGGGTTGAAAAACCCAGCACCACCAAAGTGGCTCTATGTATATGTAAAAATAAGTACATCAAAACGCGCGAGGACCAGACGCAGTGCATCAGATGCATTTATAAACACGTACGGCATTAGGCCCGCGCATCGTTTCTCGATACAGTAATGGTTCGTTAGTAATATCACGCGGCATGAGGAGACATATTAAAAGGATTACGTTTATCGTGGTTGGGGTGCTTTTTGTGTTGCTTGGTTTTGTCGGTATCGTACTCCCCGTCTTGCAGGGATTTTTGTTTCTCGCTATCGGACTTATTTTTCTTTCGATTTCTTCCCCTCGCTTCCGCGTGTGGATCGAATCTCATACGAGGCGCTATCCGAAAGTTCATGCGGTAATCGAGAAGCTGGAGCGTTGGATAGTAAGTATTGTCGGTCCACTCGACATCGATGAAACGAACACGGGGGATAAAACCCAGGATTCCAAAGAAAACCTCAAATAAAAAAGGGTAGAATAAAGGGCGTGACCTATTGGCATACACGACCCGTACCTTTGGTTCTCGACGAGCTCCACTCCAGTGAGCTTGGCTTGAGCAATGCCGAGGCAGTGCGGCGCTTGCGCGAAGGAGGCGGGAATATATTGCCCGAACGAAAAGCCGACAGTGCGGTTGAAATATTTTTACGCCAGTTTCGAAGCCCTCTCATTTATCTCCTTTTGGGGGCGGCCGTCGTTGTTTTGATAATGGGAGAGATAGTGGACGGCGCGATCATTCTCGCGGTGCTGTTTTTCAATGCGATTGTCGGAACTCTTCAGGAAGGTAAAGCACAAAATACATTGCGTGCGCTTCGGCATCTCGTCGAGACAAAGGCAATAGTACTGCGTGAGGAAAAGGAGTTAATAATTCCGGATAGCGAGGTTGTGCCGGGAGACATCCTCATTTTTCCGGAGGGCGCGAAGGTCTCCGCGGATGCACGGCTTATTCTTGCACGAAATCTCCGGATCGATGAATCGACTCTCACGGGAGAATCAGAGCCCGTTGATAAAACAGATGCAGTCCTATCGGGAAAAGACAGACAGATAGCTGACCAGAGCAACATGGTCTTCAAGGGCACCAATGTAGTTGCGGGCAGCGGCCGGGCGGTAGTGGTTGCAACCGGCATGAAGACTGCTATAGGTAGAATTGCGCAGCAGATTTCGTCGATTGACACAGAGGTTCCGCTGAAATCGAATATTGGGCATCTTTCCCGCGCGATTATTATTGCCGTGGCCCTTATCGGATCGGCAATTTTCCTTCTCGGACTCTCCGAAGGTTATTCGGTCCGTACTATGTTCTCCACCGTGGTATCGCTCGCGGTCTCTATTATTCCCGAGGGCTTGCCCATCGTGATGACGTTGATACTCGCAACAGGCGTATGGCGCATGTCCAAACGCAACGCATTGGTAAAAGAACTTCAAGCAGTCGAAGCTTTGGGGCAGGCCAATGTGATAGCAGTCGACAAAACAGGCACGATCACACGCAACGAACTTGTTATTCAACAAGTATGGGTCGACGGCCTGCTCTATCGTATTGATGGAGTCGGATATGAGCCCAAAGGAGAGGTGCGTTTGAACGATGCTGTTATTGATCCGGTGGAAAGCGCCGGACTTTTGTATGCGGGTAAATGCGCCGCGTTTTGCGCAAGCGGACGTGCCTTATATTCCGAAGAGGAATCTCGCTGGCGTGTGACAGGGGATCCGACAGAAGCTGCGATGTTCGTCTTTGGACAAAAGATAGGCTTTCATAAAGACAACCTTGAACGCACCTCACCTTTGATTGGTGAGATCCCATTTGATTATCGATTGAAATATCACGGCACCTTGCATAATCATGAAGGAAAGAATTTTCTCACCATTGTTGGCGCACCTGAGGAGGTGTTGAAGCTTTCGAATACAATATGGCGAGGTGGTACACACCATTCATTGGAGAAACGTGATCGGGAAGAAATTGAAAAGGTTATTGCGGAGATGTCGTCTAAGGCTTTGCGCGTATTGGCATTTGCAGTCGATACCGACTCGCGTACAGCAATGCAACCCGAACGGGTGGGTGGTCTTACATTCGTCGGTTTGTATGGCATGAAGGATGCATTACGGGAGGAAGTGAAGGAGGCGATACAACGCGCTGAAGGGGCGGGGATTCGAGTGGTCATGATAACGGGGGATCATGTGCTCACGGCTCGCGCGATAGGAAAAGAAGCGGGAGTGTATCATGCGGGTGATGATGTGCTTACCGGAGGCGAAATAGATGCTCTATCCGAAGACGATTTAGCTCTTAAACTTGCGAAGACATCTGTTTTCGCGCGTGTTACGCCCGAGCACAAATTGCGCATAATCAACGCATACAAAAAACTAGGAGAGATTATCGCAATGACTGGTGATGGAGTAAATGATGCGCCATCCTTGGTTGCGGCGGATTTGGGCATTTCTATGGGTCGAATGGGTACGGAGGTTGCCAAGGAGGCCTCGGACATCATTTTGCTGGATGACAACTTTGGAAGCATTGTCTCGGCGGTAGAGGAAGGTCGGAGTATTTATCAATCAATACGCAAAGTCATACAGTATCTTTTTGGGACAAGTGCGGGAGAAACCTTGACCTTGATCGGTGCCCTGCTCCTCGGACTTCCCTTACCGCTTCTTGCGGCGCAGATCATCTGGCTTAATTTTGTGACGGATGGTTTTTTGGACATGGGTCTCGCAATGGAGCCGAAAGAACAAGGTCTTCTTACGAGAGTGTTTTCACGTCCAAAAAAATACATTGTAGACGGCCAAATGCTCCGCAGGATTGTTCTTGTGGCAGTCGTAATGACGTGCGGAACATTGTATTTATTTAAAGATTATGTGGGTGTAGATATGACCAAAGCGTGGACGATTTCGCTCACGACTCTCGCAGTATTCCAATGGTTCAATGCATGGAATTGCCGTTCTGACGATAAGTCGATCTTCCAGATGAATCCGTTTTCGAACAAATATCTTATCGGAGCGACTGCGATCGTGGTCGTTCTGCAAATCTTGGCAGTCTACAATCCTCTTCTGCAAACAATTCTGCATACAGCCCCGCTCACGCTTGGCGAATGGATGACGATACTTGCGGTTGCCTCATCGATTCTTGTCGTGGAAGAGATGCGCAAATTTCTCACTCGTTGGCGAATGGCATCAGCGTAATATCGTTCAATCTTCACAGCACGGCAGATATGAGAGTGCTGGGCATAGATTTTGACATCAAAAATAACGCGTGTTAGCGTGCGTGATGCGAAACATAAAAGTCCTCAAGTTCGGAGGCACTTCTATGGGCTCTGCCGAAGCGATACGGCAGGTTATTTCCATCATCAAAAAACCTTCAGGGAATGTAAAAGTTGCTGCGGTCGTAGTGTCTGCAATGAACGGTGTTACAAATCAGCTCATCAAAATTGCGCGCCTCGCGAGCGCAAAGGACGCACCGTACAAGAAGATGTTAACCGATTTAGAGCATCAACACATCAAAACTACCAAAGAATTATTGAGTGGGACGCATAAAAAAAAGACACTTGCGCGTATCGATGAACTCTTTCGGCATCTGGAGAGTGTGGTCTTGGGCATTTCACGCCTGCGCGAGTTCTCGCCCGCTGGCTTAGATTACGTCATGAGTTTCGGGGAGCGCTTGTCGGCGCACATTCTCACTGCTGCTCTGAATGCGCAGAAGGTTCGATGCGAATATCTGAATGCGCGGCATATCATCAAAACCGACGAGCGTTTTGGCTCTGCGGCAGTGGATTTCAAAAAGACGGACAAAGCGATACGTGCACATTTTAAAAAGCACGAGATTCTGCAGATCGTGACGGGGTTCATAGGTGCGACTACTGACGGGAAGACGACGACGCTGGGGCGCGGAGGGAGCGACTATAGCGCAGCTATCGTGGGTGCCGCGCTCGGCGCGAAGGCTATTGAGATATGGACAGATGTTTCCGGCATCATGACAGCCGATCCGCGTCTAGTCTGTGATGCAAAAGTAGTGCCGGAACTTGCATTTGAGGAGGCCGCAGAACTCGCGTACTTCGGCGCGAAAGTTCTGCATCCTAAGACGATTCTACCAGCGATGCGCAAAGGCGTTCCCGTCAAAGTACTCAACACGTTCAGACCAGCAGATACAGGGACTACCATCGTTTCGAGCTTTGCGGAAAGACGAAGGCACAGCCATACCGTAGAGGCGCTCACCTTCAAGAGTCCCGTACTAGCGATACATATTTCCTCGCCCGAATTTTTTGACGGCAACGGATTTATGGCTCGGATATTCGAAATATTCGATCTTTATAGGACTAGTATTGACGTCGTCACGACGTCGGTCACGAGTGTATCGGTCACGGTCGAAGACGAGAAACATGTCCGTAGTATTGTGAGAGAAATTGCAAAACTTGGCGACGTATCCGTAGAGCGTGGCAAAGCGATCATATGCGCTGTCGGCGGCGGCGTGAACGCCGCAGGTGTCGCCGGCAGGATGTTTACGGTCTTAGGTGAACATAAAATCCCGGTGGAAATGATATCGCAAGAATCTTCCGGCGTGAGTATGACGTTCGTCGTTGAGGAAAAAGACGCAAAAAAAGCCCTAAAAGTGCTTCACAAAGAATACATTCAAGGGTAACGTATAGTCATGGAGAAAATTCCCGTTGGCAT
>CAYIJV010000007.1:0-13839 GCA_964363895.1 uncultured Candidatus Saccharibacteria bacterium | reverse complement strand
GTTTTCTCCAATGCCTCAGCGCATCGTCACACTCCCGATGTGCCGATGCTCATAGCGGAAATAAATCCTAATCACCTCTCTATCATTCCGCAGCAGCAAAAAGAACATGGTTGGAAAAAGAACCTTGCCGGTAGGCAGGGTTTCATCGTCGTTAAGCCTAATTGCAGTTTACAAAGCTACCTCACACCCATATACGCCCTGCTTCAAGCTGGATATGAAATACCCAAGATAATCGTGACAACTATGCAGGCGGTTTCCGGAGTGGGCTATCCCGGTGTTGCCTCGCTCGACGTACTCGACAACGTCGTGCCCTATATCGCAGGCGAGGAGGAAAAGACGGAATTCGAGCCGTACAAGATATTGGGTGGCATAAAGGCAGGGAAGTTTGCGCCATATAAAAGAATGGCCATCTCCGCGCACTGCAATCGCGTGCCCGTCTCCGACGGACATCTCGCCTGCGTTTCTATCGGGTTTGGAAAAAAGAAGCCTGATGAGAAGACTATTAAAAAGATATGGAAGGAATTTAGCGGCGAGCCGCAGAAGCTCCGACTCCCCTTCGCTCCCAAACAGCCGATAATCTATCGCAAAGAGCCAAATCGCCCCCAGCCCAAATACGACCGCGATGCAGACAAGGCAATGGCCGTCTCCGTCGGACGCCTGCGCCCGTGCAACGTGCTCGACTACCGCTTCGTCGCCCTTTCTCACAACACCGTCCGCGGCGCCGCCGGCGGAGGAATCCTGAATGCCGAACTAGCTCTGAAAAAAGGTCTGCTCGGCGTACGATAGACACATATGTTGTTCCTGCGCACCCTAATTGCGTGGTATATAATGAGCGCGCCATGGTCGCTCCATCCAGTAACATTCCAACGATATTTGTAGCGTTCGGGGCGACTGGAGATTTGATGCGCAGGAAAGTATTGCCTGCGTTTTTTTATTCGTACAAAAAGGGGGAGTTGCCCAAAATGTTCAAGGTCGTCGGATTCTCACGTAGAGAATGGAGTGATGAAGAATTTCGCACGTATGTAAAAGAGGTCTTGGAAGAGCACGAAGGTGGAAAAGTGGCGGATGAAACACTCGCGCTATTCCTCTCCGTCTTCAAATTCCAGCGCGGGAATTTTGAGGATGCCGATAGTTATACCGAATTGAAGCAGACTTTTGATGCATGCGATAAGGAGTGGGGAGTGTGCTCCAACAAACTCTTCTACCTTTCCGTCGCTCCGGAATACTACGAATTAATCCTTGGAGAACTCTCGCGTTCGGGCCTCACCGACCCGTGTGAGCCGGATCAAGGTTGGACGCACGTTATTGTGGAGAAGCCATTTGGCATGGATTTGGGAACTGCCAAGCAGATAGACGAGCTTCTTGCGAATCTTTTCAAAGAGGAGCAGATATATCGCATTGATCACTATCTTGCTAAGGAGATGCTACAGAATATTTTGACTTTCCGTTTCTCCAACAACCTTTTCGAGATTGCGTGGGGCAGAGAGCTTATAGACAACATTCACATCAGGGTACTGGAGCAAATAGGTGTCGAGAAGCGCGGGCCTTTTTATGATGGCGTGGGTGCCTTGCGCGATGTCGGGCAGAATCACCTTCTACAAATGCTCGCGCTCGTTACCATGGATCATCCAGAGAGTTTCGAGGCTACCGCCATCCAGAAGAAACGCGCCGAAATATTAGAAGCACTCGATATTCCTGCGGGAGATGTTATCAAAGCGGCGACATTCCGCGCCCAATACGAAGGGTATCGGGATATCAAGGGAGTGGCGCCGGAATCCGATACAGAGACGTATTTCAAGATACGGGCAACGCTCTCGTCCCCGAAATGGAAAGGAGTACCTATCGTGATGGAGAGCGGAAAGCGCCTCGGAGAGCCGCTCAAAGAGATAGTGGTCACCTTCAAGCACCCGATGCCGTGCCTCTGCCCCCCAAACGGTCCGCACCACAAGAACGAAGTGATTTTCCGCATGGAGCCGCGCGAGGAGATACTTATCGAATTCTGGTCCAAGAGCCTCGGCTTTGCTTTTGCCACCGAGCGGCGCGAATTTCACTACATGTTGCGTGAGCAATCCGAACACATTCCCTACGTCGAGGAATACGCGAAGCTCTTGCTCGATTGCATCCGCGGCGACCAGACGCTTTTCATCGGCACCAGAGAGATACGCGCGATGTGGCGGTATGTGGATCCGATACTGGAAGCGTGGCGCAAAAATATGGTTCCGCTCACTGTATATAAGCCGGATACAAAAGATATTCTTACATTATCGGGTAGTATTGATGTCGTATGAGCGAGATACGCAAAGAGATAGGCATCGTGGGCCTAGGCAAAATGGGCGGCAACATCGCGCGTCGTTTGCTAAAGAAGGGCTGGACCGTGCGCGGGTATGATCCTGCGGAATCTCTGATGCAACAATTGCGAGACGAAGGAATGCATGAGGCCGTCTCTCCGGAAGTACTGATAGGCCAATTAAAAATGCCGCGGCTACTGTGGCTTATGATCCCTGCGGGAAAGGCCATTGATGAACTTTTATTTGGGAAAAATGGCCTGTCTTCCGATAGGCAGGGAATTACGAAGCTACTTAATAAGGGAGACGTTATCGTTGATGGAGGTAATTCGTACTTTGAGGACTCGATTGTTCGGGCGAAGAAAATCCAAAAACTCGGTTTGAAATATATAGACGTCGGATTTTCGGGAGGACCAGAAGGAGCACGTCACGGAGGATGTTTAATGATCGGCGGCGACGAGGCATCGTTTCGGATGTTTGAGCCGTTGTTCAAGGATTTGGCGGTGGAGAGCGGCTATCAATTTTTTAAAGGCGCGGGGGCAGGACATTTTGTAAAAATGGTCCACAATGGGATCGAGTACGGAATGATGCAAGCATTGGCCGAAGGTTTTGCACTCTTGAAGAAATCGAAATATAAACTCGACCTCACGCGCGTCGCAGACGTTTACAATCACAAGAGTGTGATCGAATCGCGATTGGTGGCGTGGATGAAGAGTGCCTTTGAAAAATACGGAGAAGATCTCAAAGGAGTTTCTGGCTCAGTCGCACACACTGGCGAGGGAGAGTGGACAGTAAAGACTGCGAAGAAATTAGGCATACCTATGAAGGTAATAGAAGAGTCTTTCAAATTCCGCGTGCAGTCGGCGAAAAATCCGAGCTATATCGGCAAACTGCTCTCCGCACTGCGCGGACAATTCGGCGGACACAGTGTGAAGAAATAAAAAAGATATTGAAGATTCTTGAACAAAAGTAGTTCTTACCCGTGAAGGAGGAATAGCTTTGCCGTGTCGATAACTTTATTTGACTAAAGCACTGTAGTAAGATAAAGTGGCACTATGGATTGGAGTAGCCTTGAAAACAAGCGTTTAATTCGAGCCATTTTGTCGCTCAAAACTTCCGACGAAACGCGGCGATTTTTACGTGACCTCATGACCGAGGGCGAAATCGAGGAATTTTCAAAGCGCTTCCAAACCGCGGAAATGCTGGCCGCAAACGTGCCATACTCGACCATAGAGAAGAAAACAGGCCTTAGCTCGACCACAGTGGCACGCGTCTCCAAATGGCTCAATGGCAAAGAGGGTGGCTACCGTAGCGTTATAAATAAATTGCATCGTCGTTCAACATCTCTGGCGAGAGGGAGTTGAGTTGATATTCGTTTCAATATTTCAAACCAACCCCCTCTCGCGAGGGGGTTTCGTTTGTTGTCCCAAAACAGCAGACATGTACATTGAGGCATCGCAATGCACAACGAAGAAGATCTAGGGTGGGGTTCTTATGCAGCTGCTTGTATCCGGCAAATACTTGCACGAATCGGCGCAAGTGAACCAGAGCGAGAAAGCATCGACGGCGAGAAGATCTTTACGCAGAGAGAGGGCGGGGATCTTATCTCGCTCAAAGCTTATATCGAAGGCTTGTCTGTGTGGCGCCTCAAACCGGATGGTTCGCGAGAGCAGGTAAGTTTCTACGAGGGGTGGGGATGGATGAGCGACGATGAATTGTATGTAGCTCGTCGAAACTACCGTGATGCACCTTGATCGGGTTTGTCTTTTCGTTGAGCTAAAGGGGTACACGCGGATGAGTCCGCGTGTACCCCTTCTTTTTCTGGTATAATCCACTTTTAGATATGCTTACCCTTGGAGAAAAATGCGCGGTCTTCGGAGTCTATGGAGAAGGACTTGAAGTCGCGCGACTCTCCTTTTTCGGCCTCTTTGCGCTTCAGCATCGAGGGCAGGAAAGCGCGGGCATTGCAGTCGCCGATGGCGAAAGCATCACCCTCCACAAAGGCATGGGACTTGTCTCGCAAGTTTTCACTGAGGACAATATAAAGCAACTTACGGGCCACATCAGTGTGGCCCATAATCGTTATTCGACGGCGGGCGGCTCTCATGTGAAGCATGCCCAGCCGATGCTCGTCGCGGGCAAGGGCTCTGTCAGGCGACCGGAGGATGCGCCAAGTGCTGGAATGTATCCTTTTGTCTCGCTGCGTTCTGCGCCAGAAGATGATTCCATCGCGCTTGTGCACAACGGCAATTTGCCGAGTACGGCAGCACTTGAAGATTTTCTCAAGTCTAAGAAAATAGATTCCTCAGAGTATTCGGATTCGCGCATGATCGCGGAGGCTATTGGTGCTCTGATGCGCGAGGGAAAAGAGCTTGAGGACGCAATTGCGGATGTCTATCCGCTCATGACAGGTGCGTTCTCGATTCTCATCATGTCCAAGGACAAACTCATCGCGATCCGCGATGTGTGCGGCATACGACCTCTTTCTATCGCACAGCTCAACGGCGGATACATCATCGCTTCAGAGACGTGCGCCTTTCCGCCTATCGGTGCCGTGTATATGCGCGATGTGAATCCCGGCGAGATGGTGGTCATTGACGAAAAGGGTATACATGCGCGACAGCTCGCACCGGCCAATCCCAAGTTCGACATATTTGAATTCGTATATTTTGCGCGCCCCGATAGTGAGCTTTTGGGCAAATCTGTGTATGAAGTGCGCAAGAATTTTGGAGTGCAGTTGGCGAAAGAACATAAACTTGAATGCGATGTCGTCATACCAGTGCCGGAGACGGGCATCCCTGCCGCAATAGCGTATTCTAGTGTTTCCAAAATTCCTCTCGAATTAGGACTCACCAAGAATCGGTACATCCATCGCACATTTATCCAGCCCGAGCAACACATACGTGATCAAGGCGTTAAAGCAAAACTCACACCTATTATCGAATGTATAAAAGGCAAGCGCGTTATCGTTATCGATGATTCTATAGTACGCGGTACCACCTCGCGCCAGATCGTGCAGATGCTCTTTGATGCCGGCGCCCGCGAAGTGCACTTTCTCGTCTCATCGCCGCCGGTCAAATTCCCTGATTTTTATGGCATTGATACGCCGAAGCAGGAGAATCTTATCGCCGCGACGAAATCGATAGAAGAGATACGAAAACATCTGGGCGCCACATCCCTGCGGTTTCTTTCATACGAGGGCATGATCAAGGCGACGGGAATACCCGAAGACCAACTCTGCACCTCGTGTTTTACGGGTGTCTACCCGATAGACATCAAGGAGCGAGAGAAAGAAATTATCTACCGCTAGAGCATGTTAGAGAATAGCCCCGTAATAGCATCCTACATTGAGAAGGTTCTCTAACGGGGTAGACAAATAATGCTACTGCGGGTAGTCTAGGACGATGTCATACAAACCCAGCGAGAAGATTTTAAAGAACTACGCCGATGTGCTCGTGAATTTCGCCCTTGGTGGCGGAAAAGGAATTAAGAAAGGAGAAGTCGTGCGGGTCTCCGCATCGGAATCGGCCAAACCATTGTATCTCGCCGTCTGCAACGCCATCATTGATGCAGGTGGACATGTTCTCTCGAACTACGGACCTGACGATGAGAAAGGCGATAAGCGCCGCAACGAGAGCTTTACGCGGCATTTTTACGAACACGCACAGCCGCACCAGCTCAACTTCTTTCCGAAGAAATATTTGAAAGGTGTCGTCGAAGAAATGGACCATTCTGTATTTTTGCTTGCCGAGAAAGATCCGCACGCGCTCTCCGGTGTTGAGCCGAAGAAGATAATGCAACGCGGAGTCGCTCTGAAGCCCTTTATGGATTGGCGGCATGAGAAGGAATGGAAAGGAAAGTTCACGTGGACTATCGCGCTTTATGGCACGCCTGGAATGGCACGGGAAGCCGGGTTGTCCGAGAAAGCATATTGGCAGCAAATAATCAAGGCGTGTTTTCTTGATGAAAAGAATCCGATAGCAAAATGGAAAGAGGTGTATCAAGATATTGAAAAATACCGGACTCGTCTGAACAAACTTTCACCGAGAATTGACCGATTGCATGCGGTAGGTCCCGACATGGATATCTGGTACACGCTTGGGGTTAAGCGCGCATGGCTAGCGGGCTCGGGCCGCAACATTCCAAGCTTTGAGATCTTCACCTCTCCTGATTGGCGCGGGACTGAAGGCTGGATACGTATCAATCAGCCGTTGTATCGCTACAGCAACAAAATCACAGGCATCGAGCTGTGGTTTAAGAATGGGCGTGTCGTCAAAAGTAAGGCGAAGACAAATGAGAAGTTGTTGAAAGAAATGATCGCGACACCGGGTGCCGACAAGATAGGCGAGTACTCGCTGACTGACCGTCGCCACTCGCGGATTACAAAATTTATGGCGGAGACGCTCTTCGACGAGAACATGGGTGGCCCCTACGGTAATTCGCACATTGCGCTCGGCATGTCGTATCGCGACACGTATGCGGGAGATGTATCAAAACTCACGACTAAACAAGCTGAAGCCCTCGGATTCAATGACTCATCCGTGCATACCGACGTCATCTCAACAACCCGCCGCACAGTAACGGCACACCTCAAAGACGGCTCGAAAAAAGTAATCTACAAAGACGGGGAGTTCGTTCTCTAGCCATGAACGCGGAATGTCCTTTTTGCACAAGCCCCGAGGTGCACAAGCGATGTATCGCGCGCAACGAGTATGTTGCGGTCTTTCCGACAAACATTCCAATCGTTCCTCTGCACATACTGATAGCGCCGCTACGACACGCGAGTACACTTGCAGAGTTGTCATCCAAGGAACGCGATGCGCTCTTTGATATGGCGCAACGGATGGCAACCGTTTTAAAGAAGAAATTTGGTGCGAGAGGTTTCAACTTTGCATGGAATGAGGGTACGGCTGGCGGACAATCAGTATCGCACTTGCATCTGCACCTTGTACCGAGGAAGACAGGTGATAATGGGATAACTGAATACGAACCGAGAAAATTCCTATATCGTCCTGGTAGTAGAGAGAAAACGCCGGAGAACGAACTTCAGGTAGTTGCCGATAGCATCCGCTGCGCACTTGAAGAATAAGATATGGACAAGATCTTTCTCGAGGGTCTTATGCTGCGTGGAAAGCATGGAGTTTCGGATGCCGAACGCGCACGTGATCAGGAATTTATTCTCGACATCGAAATTCAGTTCGACACAAAAAATGCGGCCGCAAGCGATGCTCTCGAGGACACTGTGAACTATGACTATTTTCGCACTGTCGCGAAAGAGGTGGTCGAAAATTCATCATTCCATTTACTAGAGAAACTTGCAGACACGGTAGCAAGGCGAATTTTGGAGGATAAACGCATCTCTATCGTATCGGTAACCATCCGTAAGACCGAAATGTATCCAGATTGTACGCCAGGAGTTACCGTAATGCGCTCCAGATAAAAACATGAAGACCATTTATTTTGTTCGTCACGGAGAGAGCGAGGCAAATGCCGGCGGGATTATTCAAGGAGGTTCTAAAACGCCGCTCTCGGAGCGCGGGGAAAAACAAGCTGCATTTGTGGGAGAGCGTTGCTCAAAGTTGTCCATTGATGCGATTATTGCCAGTCCCTTTTTAAGAACGCGTCAAACCGCTGAACTCATCGCAGAACATGTCAACTTGCCCATCGAATACTCCGATCTTTTTGTTGAATGGGATCGAGGCTCCTTTCGCATCGGAAAACGCGCAAACGATCCTGCAATTAAACAAACAGAAATGGATCTAATCACACATCTTTGTGAACAGGATCGGCGTCTTGCGGATGAGGAGAATTTTAACGATTTGAATAAGCGTGCAGAGGCCGCTCTTACGTTTCTAGAAAAACGACCCGAAAGTCACATCCTCGTTGTCGGGCACGGACTCTTCGTCCGGATTCTCATAGGACGTGCGGTGTTAGGAAAAGATTATACCGGGCGCGATTGCGAACACTTTATAAAGACGTTTCGTACGACAAACACAGGCATCACCATTCTCCAGTATCAGCCAGAGGATGCGTGGGGTCCGTGGCGGGTGCTGGCCTGGAACGATCACGCGCACCTCGGATGATGTTGCAATTACGGAAAAATATCCTACGCTGCTTCTTTAATGCGACACCTCACGAAGACTCACCAGTTCACTATGGACTCTCTCCAATTTCTAGTCTTCGAACAACAGCAATTCCAATCCACACGAAGATCCCGCCGAGAATAAGTCCGGCGATAACATCGCTTAGATAGTGGACACCAAGGTAGAGGCGGCTAAATGCGATGCCAGCAATGAGTGTCCCAAGACCGAGTATTGCCATCGTGCGCCAGATTAATGAAGGAACTAAACGCCATAGTAAATAGATACAAAATCCATAAAACGCGGCCGCAATCGTCGCATGTCCGCTAGGGAGCGAAAAGCCGTTTTCTATGTAGGCTTGGTACATAACAGGTGGACGAATTCGCTCGATAAGTTCTTTGAGCAAAAACATTGATCCGGCCCCTCCCAAGCTACTTACAACGAGACCAAGAAGATAGGCGTAGCGGCCACGTAAGATTAGGATTATTCCGATGCAGAAGATAAGACCGCCGATAAAAAGAGCGCTCGCTAATTCACTTACGCCAATAAAGATGTCGACGGCTGTAAGGTCGCGGTAGGCATATAGCGTTTCGAGGACTCGTACGTCAAGAGACGAAATAAACTGCATCATGACAGAGAAAGAATGTACGGAGTAAATATAACACTCCCAATTACGAGAGCCGTGAACGATGAAAGTAAGACGGCGGCAGCGCCGAGATCTTTTATCTTTGCGATGTGCGGGTCAGGATCGCTCTTTACCATGTCGCAGAATTCTTCAAGTGCGGTATTCAGAGCCTCTGTGGCAAGCACAAAGCCGATAAGAAAAATAATAATTACAAATTCGATATCAGAAATATCTAGCATGAACGCGAGGATTATGACGGCAATTCCGCACGCGATTTCGAGCTTAAAATTCACCTCCTCTCGCCATGCAGTTAACAGGCCCGATAGGGCATGACGGAAGCTTTCGAGTTTCTTGCGGAGCATTGTGACATTATATATCCGATTCGCTCGAACTCTGCTACGGTACGAGCGCGGTGACGCCGAGCATGAGGGATAGTCCAGCAATACATGCAGTAACGTGGATCATAGGCCGCCCGTGGCGCTTGATCGATTCAAGCGCGTGAGGCACGAGGTCACGCAGTACCACGGAAAGAAATCCACCTGCCGCGATCCCGGTGAGAACGGACAGCAAAAGTTCGGACGAGGCGAGTGAGAGCGCAAGCCCGACTCCGATCAGTATGGTCGAGGAAGCGGCGAAATTCAGTGCAAGGGCTTTGCGATTCGAATACCCAGCCTCCTTGAGTATAAAGAATTCAGAGATCTCCTGTACAAGTTCGTGAAGAAGAATTCCGGCAGTTGCGGCTACTCCAATAGTCCAGTCGATCATAAAGGCCGGCACGATGAGAAATCCGTCGATCACATTGTGTACGGCGTCGCTCATAAGTACGCGGCGTCCGTCTACTGGAGTATGTGTGTGGCCTACTGGTAATTCGTGATGATGGTGTGTTTCCGGTAGCGTGCGGTGGATAATCTCGAGGAAGAGAGCGCCGGCAATGACGGCTCCAACTACGATTGCCGTTGAAGCCCCCTCATGAAGCGACTCTTCGATGAGGTGAAAGGCGAGAATAATGAGAACTCCGGCCGAAAAAGTAGCAAGGTATGTCATACGACCGCGCACCCATCCTCCGAGGCGTTCCGCCGTAAATACCACGCCAGCAAGTGAGATCAGCATGACACTGAAAGCCGCAACGAATACCATGAGGATAGTCATGGCGTTATGCGCGTGCGGCGCACGTATTGCAAAGGCCGTAAAGCTCAAATGAATGGCCAGTAAGCCGTGAGAATGAGTGCGAGCGACTCATTGCGCGCGTTGCAAGGCGCGTATGAGCATCGTCCGTAAAATCTTCGACACGACGACATGAGGTGCACACAATGTGGTGGTGATCGCGCCTCTCATCTTTGAGCTCATAGTATGCGCGGCCGTGCTGGAAATCGACCTGCGAGACGATTCCCGCTTTTTTGAATGCATCGAGTATTCGGTACACGGTCACATGATCAACATTTTCTTTTCCCGCTTCAGCGATATCTTTGATACTTAAAGGATACTGCGTCTTTTTGAGGCAGGAAAGTACGAGAAGGCGAGGCATAGTCGCTCGAAATCCAGCACTGCGAATTGTATCCGCAAGTTTGTCACTCGTCTCCGTTTTCATACGTAGGCGACTATATAGTACTTGCAAATCATTTGCAAGTATTTAATGGAAAGAAATGCAAAGAAGGCAAACTTAGTCAGACGAGCAGAAAACTGGAAATGGTCAAGCGTGTGGAGGAGGGAATGTGGCACACCAGAGCAAAAGAAAGTTCTTTACGAATGGCCAGTTTCAATTCCCAAAGATTATTTGCGTATACTCAATGAGCCTCAAACGGAGGACGAAGAACAAGCGTTCGAGCGTGCAACGGAAAAGGGGACTCCGTTTGGTAATGATGGCTGGATTCAAGAAATTTAAAAATTTAGGCTTGAACAGACAATGCGAAATGTCGGGAGACCGAAGAAAAATATGTGACCATGAAAAATGGTGGCTGTCCCCAATTCCTGCCCCAATTCCTGAATTCCTGATATACTTCCGCGATGTCGGAGAATGCGCAGAAAGAAAAGAAATCCGGAATACTCAATTCCGCCGTTGCGCTGTCGGAGCGCATACTCGAATCCAACAAAAGTGCCAATCTCCTCATTATCGTACTCATCATTATCGTCGCGATCTCGTTTCTCGGCATTGGCATTCTTGTGACAGATGCGGGCGCCCTCGTAGATATCCCGCAGTCCAGTAATTAGAGAGGCTCACATTTCGACAAGGATTTGGTATTATAAACGCACATGAGCGAGCAGGATATACGCGCGGAGCGGCTAAAGAAGCTCGAAATGCTGAAAGCGGCGGGTATGGAAGTGTATCCGGCTCAGACTAATCGCGATACTTCAATTGCAACTTTTCTGGCCGAATTTGATGCGCGAGAAAAGTCGGGGAAGTCTCAAACAATTGCTGGTCGTATTATGTCGCTTCGCGGCCAGGGCGGTATCAACTTTGCGGACATATTCGATGGTTCGACTTCGCTCACCACAGGTGGTACGGAAAGAACACAGGTAGTTTTGCAGAAAGCGGATATGGATGAAGCGCTCTTCGATCTTTTTGCGAATGCTGACATCGGGGATTTTATAGAAACGACAGGCGTAGCGTTCAAGACCAAGCGGGGTCAGCAGTCGTTGAAGGTTTCAAAATGGAAGATGCTTTCCAAAGCACTACTACCGATCCCGACCGAACATTTTGGTCTCAAGAATGAGGAATTGGTTCTGCGGCAGAGATATCTTGATATTCTTTTGAATGAGGAAGTGCGTGCAATGTTTGTTCGTCGCGCGAAGTTTTGGCAATCAGCTCGGGAGTTTTATCTCGCGCGTGGTTTTTTGGAAGTCGAGACGCCGGTACTTGAAATAACACCCGGGGGAGCTGACGCGCGGCCGTTCAATACGCATCACAACGCACTTAATATCGACGTGCATTTGCGTATTTCGGCAGGGGAATTATGGCAGAAGAAACTTCTCATCGCCGGATATCCGAAAGTTTTCGAAATTGGTCGGATTTTCCGCAACGAAGGCCAATCGCGCGAACATTTGCAGGATTATACGCAATTGGAATCCTATGAGGCATTTTCTTATGCCAAGGAAGGGATGGAGTTTGTGAAAGAGCTCTATCGCCACATTGCCAAAGAAACATACGGACAATATTCCTTCAAAATAGGCGAACATGAGGTGGATCTTGCAGCCGAGTGGTCAACAATAGACTTTTCTACTGTAATCAAGAAGCGATACGGTATAGATCCGATTTCTTGCAGCGAAAAAGAGGCAGTACAGGCTGCGAAAGATGCAGGTGTGCAATTTGGTGATATGCCAAACAAAGCACGCGCCGTTGATCATTTGTGGAAGCAGATCAGGAAATCTATTGCGGGTCCGGCATTTTTGACCGGAGTACCTGTGTTTCTTGAGCCTTTGGCTAAGCGTCTTGCGGGCAATGAGAACATAGTGGACCGATTCCAGATCATTCTTGCGGGAAGCGAAATGGGCAAGGGGTACAGCGAACTTAACGATCCGCAGGAACAGCGAGCGCGTTTCGAGGATCAACAAAAGTTGCGGGATGCGGGTGATGATGAAGCCCAACGACTCGACGAGGAATATATCCGCGCAATGGAATTTGGCATGCCGCCCGCATTCGGCTTCGGTGTCTCCGAGCGTCTCTTCTCATTTCTCGAAAACCGACCCGCCCACGAAACACAACTGTTCCCGCTTTTGCGTCCAAAGGAATCATGAAAACAGGTGATTTTGTACGAGAGCGAGGAAGAGAAGAAAATCGCAGAACGCTACCGCGCGTGCTCTAACTTTTTGATTCGGTTTTCGTGGTTGATGACGGTTTTCGCATCGGCATCGATTGCTTTGCCGTGAGCCCCAAGTTCATCCTTGATGTGCCGCAACGGCACGTTTTACTTCAGTCATATCCTTTTTCAAGTCCCGTATATCGCCTCGCACCTGCTCGAATCCTTCTATCATGAGAGGGGCGAGTCTCTCCAATGTCATTTTTAATTTCTTTACCATGACGCCTAGTGTACCATGTCTACATGCAACGCAAGGAATTCGAGAAGCTGGTAGCGGAAGGATTCGAACGACTTCCACAATGGGTGCGAGAGAAAATAAAAAACGTTGCGCTTCTTATCGAGGATGAGCCGTCACAAGAAGACCGGAGGGCGGAGGGGCTGGAGAAAGATGAGACATTGCTCGGATTGTACAAAGGCATCCCGCTTTCCGCGCGCGGCGATATGTATGGCGTTGGTATGACCATGCCCGACACAATTACGTTATTTCAAAAACCTATCGAAGAGGCCGCGGTGGAAGACGGCAAAGATGTGCGGGATGTCGTTGCAGAGACCATCTGGCACGAATTCGCGCATCATTTCGGCATGGATGAGCATGAGGTTAGAGAGAGGGAGAGTGGACGAGATGGCTGTCTTTGAGGTATAGTTGAACTGCGCGATCCAAACGGCCTATCGTTCCCCCTCCCCAAACTGGATCGCGTGGGCCGACCTTCGGGAAGGCCCTTTTTTTATGATATATTTTCGACATGGCAAAACTCTCGGAGACCCTTCGCAAACGAGGACTCGTATATCAGCATTCGTCCGAGACTCTGGAAGAGATTACTGATGGTAAGAAGCGTACTGTCTACATTGGCGTTGATCCTACAGCCGATTCCATCCACGTAGGAAATCTTGCCGCGTACATGCTTTTACGGCGCTTTGCCGACGCTGGGCACAAAATCATTCTGCTTGTCGGCGGCGTCACTGGGATGATCGGAGACCCCAAGCCCGATGTAGAGCGGCCTCTTCTCGATCGCGACACGATAGCCGCTCGTGTGGAAAAGTTGAAGGTGCAAGTA
>CAYIJV010000006.1:24520-29484 GCA_964363895.1 uncultured Candidatus Saccharibacteria bacterium | reverse complement strand
GGATCTTTCCGTCTTTTCTGACAAGCTCAACAAGAATACTGCCGGAGGGAGTATATCGAATGGCATTATCGATAAGATTCCTGATGACATGCTGGCGAAGCTTCTCTTCGTCTCCGTTTATCATAAAATTCCCTTCCCACGCAATTCCTGTATCAATAGTGAGATTTTTCTCCCGTACTGCGGGAGTGAGTTCCCGTATGACATTCGTGACGGCAACTTGGAAATCGAAAAGAGACTTTTTGAATGACACGGTACCATTCTTGAGATTTGAAGTTTCCAGAATTTGCATCACTGTGTCCACTCCTTTGCGCACATCGAGAAGCGCGGAAGTCGCCATCCCCTTCAATTTTTCCGGAATCGCACCATAATCCCCTTCCGTAATAGCCGCAAACCCCGCTTCGCTTTTGGTAAGATAGCCCTTGACCTCGTGGCTGATGAAGTGCAACAGATTTTCCTGCTGCTTATTCACCACCTCGAGCTCTTTCTCCTGAACTTCGATGAGCTCCCGCTGTTCTGTCTCTTTCTTCACGCTTCGAATGAGGAAAACACCGCTGATAAGGAATCCGAGTAGGGTCACAGCTGACAAGATGGTCCCTGCGGTTGTCGTGCTATAGAAGAGGCGCGCGCCGATAAGCACGGCGATGCCAGCGACCAGCGCCTGCGTGGCAATTAGTTTGACGTTGAACGCTTTATACTTGACGACGGTGTAGGTAAGAAACGCGATGAACACCGGCATCCCGAAGAGTCCGGCCTGCGCTAAGTCCCAATTTTCAGTCAAACTTCCGACAATGTTGCCGGAAGAAAAAGCAATTAAGAATACGATGAGTCCGGTGGTAAAAAGGCTGATTTCCGATTTCCGCGTAGGTTGTGTGCGAATACCCCAAAAACTTATGAAGAGAATGAGGAAACTGAGGAATATCTCAATGCCATAGGTGAAAGAAGAATTGAGTAAGGGGTCTTCCGAAATTACACAAGTGGTGAGATCAACTCCCGGGAATAAATATTGTGTTGGTAGTAGCACAATAATGGGAGCGGACAAAACAGCGAGACCGATCTTCCACAAGAACTTCAAGTCTTTTTGGACAATAAATACGTATGCGAAGTAAAAGGCTGATACATACACAAACACCTCGCTCAACACTTGTAGGCTCCACAAGAATAGGTCGACATCAGGCCGGTTGAGTGCCCAAAGCGGCAGATCAATAATCGTCCATACAGAGAAAAAGAAGATGGTCGCCAAGAACAGCCTGACTGGGAGAGATTCCCTCACGCGCGGAATAAGAACAAGTGCAAAGACAACCGCTACTAGTACTGCGGTCAAGTGAGAATAGTAAAGAAGTGTCGGAACATTGCTAGAAAAGAGGAAATACTGAGCTGGCTCCCATGGACAAAGCGGTTGCATATACCCTTAAATCATAGCATCCTCAGGTGGTATAGTAATACCCATGAATAAAAACATACTGGACAAACTTTCGCCTGAGTTGCAGAAACTCATTGTACAGAATACCGCTAAGGAAACTGGTACCTTGAGTGCGAATATGAAAGGGAGTCCTACCCCGGTAAGCGCATTTGCAGAACGAACACTACTGCATTGCAACGGCGGATCAACGATGCAGGCGGCATCTTGGCTGAAAAATCATTTACAAAATGGGGGTAAATTGGTCGTTACGCTGGCTGGCGCATTAAGCTCCTTCGAAATCGGGGTGATGTTGGCCGAACTCATACGAAAAAACAAAGTGCATTTGATATCGGCCACTGCCGCCAATCACGAAGAGTCGTATTATCGGTATGTCGCCCATTCGCATTACGCTAACATTCCACGCTATACGGAGCTGACCCCGGAGCAAGAAGCTGAACTGCGCGACGCAGGTCTTCGTCGGATCACTGACACTTTTCTACCTGAGGACGAGAGCGTGCGCATTATGGAACCTCACTTATTACGGATGTGGCAGCAGGCGCAGGAAAAAAATGAACGGTATTTCCCTCATGAATATTTCCGCAGATTATTTGAGAAAAAGCTGATACAACCCGATCCACAAGCGAACTCGGCTGACAGCTGGACCTACGCAGCATTTGAAAAGAACATGCCCATCGTTATCCCAGGATTTGAAGATTCAACTATGGGCAATGTCTTTTCCAGTTATACCTACAATGGTGCGCGTAAAAATAAAATGGACATCGTGTTGGATGGCACCGTTATGAAAAGCGGTCCGGAATATTTCCATCTTATGTATGACTGGTACATGAAAGAAAGTGAAGATGCTCCAATCGCCTTTTTACAACTTGGCGGAGGTATTGCGGCGGATTTTCCCATTTGTGTGGTGCCTTCTATAAGACATGATTTGAAGCTAAAAAATGTCAGGGATTGGGCCGGATTTATAGAGATCGGCTCCTCACCGATGTCCTATGGTTCCTACTCCGGAGCGGGGGGCAAAGAAAAAATTACATGGGACAAACTTTCGACCGAAAGCTATTACCAAATTATCCAAAGCGATGTAACCGTAGCTTTCCCTTGGATCGCAGCCGTGCTTCTAGATCTCTAATCGACCAAATCGCTCTAGGGCTCTATGGATGAATCAAAAGTCTCGAAGTCGTGTCGCACGATAGTGCGTTCATAGGTAAGGTATATAGAAATAGCGACAGCAACAAAAAGTAGTGTGAATAGGACTTTCGTTTTCATGGGACGACATTCTTGGCGGGGTAGCGGGTCCCCCGCTTGATGAAGTGTTTCTCCACCTCTTCAAGCTTGAATTTTTTCTTGAAAAAATCAATGACAAAGTCTACGTCGACGCCGTTCTGACAGGTATACACATCGGCCGAAAGAAACCGGCGTTTGGGAAATGTATGGATGCTGATGTGGCTCTCGGCGATGAGGACGAAACCGCTCCACCCGCCCGGATCTTTGATGTGATTGTCCGGCGCGGAAACGACGACCGGCTTCATGAGCGGACGCATATGGAGCGCATTGCACATTTCGGTAAGGGCGGAGAAAACGGCCTCTTCGCTATCGAGGCGCTCCGGATTCCCTCCGTAGCCGTCGATAGTGATATGTTCGCCGAAGTGGACTCCCATGCCGAAAATAATAACATAAAAAAGGAAATCCGGCGACGATGCAATGCACATCGTCGCCGGAATCAGAACAACTTCGCAACCAAGTCGTACCCGAACCAGTAAAGAACGGCCCAGATAAGGGCCTGGATTGCCGTGAGGGTCAACAGGACCATGATGATCCTATGGATCGTCCCAATTTCCTTGCGGAAAAAGGTGATGATTTTCTCCGGCCCGGTCCAGACAATCGCGAGAATGGTGACCCCCAGCATCACCACGTAGCCAGCGAGCCGAGATTTTCCGTTGATAGTGTCCGTTGCCCTGCGGAAGTCCTCTCCGAGCGACAAGTCCTTCCCTGTCACCTCATAGATGGCAACAAAAAAACCTGCCGCCACAAAGTCGAAGACCCATAGTGCGAGGAATATCTCGGTTAGAGAAAACTCGAGGGCTTTCATTGTAACTCCAATAGTTATTGACAGAGCAAATAACCATTGGTCAATGGCGAAGTATATCCCCCGCCGTATGGCGAAATCGACGGTCTTGATGCCCTTCACCCGAAGTTCGTCCTCTTCCTTAAAGTTCAAGAAAGATTCCAGCACTTCCGCAATGAAGTACACTACCGACCTAATCCAAGTACCAACCCGCGCCATCCAGCGGGTTGTTTTCCGCTGTTTGGCCATCTGGCACCTCCACTGTTTGAGACGTTAAGAACAAGGTATTCGAGAAGCCTTCCGAACACCGTCATAAACATTAAAGCACACCTATTCAGATTACGCAAGTTCTCGCAATGTTTCAATAGCTTGGGAAAACCGCGGTCTTAGCTCCGCACAAATGCAAGATTGATTTCGGGAATAATCTTTCCCGATGGAAGAATTGCAGCTTTTGAGCGAGCAACCTTGCCAGTGGCAACGAATCCGTGCTTTGTATAAAAGCCTATAGCCTTTTTATTGTACGTCGCAACATTTACAGAAACTTTTTTGTTCCCAAACCACCTCATCGCCTTTTTCAAGAGAGCGGTTCCAATACCTTTTGATTGATGAGTGGGGAGTACATATAGTGCTTGTATACATCCGCATGACGTATCTTTTGAAACTCTACAAATCCCTACCACCTTTTCATCTTCGCGGGCTACCCAAAGATGTTTGTTAGCATCAGTATTGGTAATTGACTTCTTACGTTTCGCAACAGCTGCGGGAGACTGAAAATCGATTCCTTCGATATCTCTTTTGGAAATACCGGTCTTTGCACTTGGGTATGTCGCAAGCCACGTCGTCCTTAAAACCTCGGAGATTGATTCCGAATCATCGGCGGTAGGTTCTATGATTATGAAAGTCATAAAAATGAGTGCGTGGGGGAGCATTTGCGCTCCCCCACGTCGTTTAGCAATGCATCGCGTCTTAACGCTCGCTTAAGGCCGTCGAGATTTCGCGACGTGAATCGTCCACATCGCACATCACGACAGGGCCGTCGTCCACGTCGCACATGACGGGTTCAGAGCCCTGCATCGGGCCGAAATGCTGTCGGTAGAGCGCGTAGGAGCGCTTCACCGTAGAATCGGCCGGCATGTGCGGCCGGTGATGCAGATATTCGCCGAGGAAGTTCGCCGTGTCAGCGAAGTAGGCGCGGGTGTTCAGGATATGGCGGTGCCACACCGTGTCGGCCAGTTCAGTCGGCATGATGGTACCGTCGGGATATGCCTTGCGGATCGCAAGGAATTGCCGATACTCCATCTCCGCCTGCTGCAGCTTCTCGGCCGGCCAATCCGCATACACGGGATCGGCCTTCAGTTGCGCCACCACGCCCGACAAGTCGAACGTGGGGAGCGCTAGCGTTTTTGCGAGCATAATAGCGATTCTCCTCAAAGAGCAAGCGGGACGCAGGATAGCCCCACATCTATGGCGAATGCCATAAACATT
>CAYIJV010000006.1:0-24420 GCA_964363895.1 uncultured Candidatus Saccharibacteria bacterium | reverse complement strand
GAATGGGCAAAATGCTCATGCGAGCTGGGCAGCGTGCGGTCGGCGATTGATACGGACCTCTCCGTCTCGTTCAGCTTTCACAATAACCCGAATCTCAATCACTCCCTCGATGGCTTCGGCGATCATTTTCTTTGCTTCTGCGAGGTTCTTTCCCCAAGAAACCGCGCCCTGCACTGTAGGTGCTTCCGCAACATATCCACCCATGTCAGGTTCTTGCTCGAATATGCACGGAAAAGAGCCGTATGCAGTTTTAACCGTCGCTTGTTTCTTTTGGACTTTTGTCATATCGAGGAGTATATCATACAGACGTCATTTCGAAGTCATCCAAGTAACTGTTTGAGACGCCGATACACCTTGTCGTCGTTTCGCTTGTCGACAAGCGGCACGTTCAATATATTCTGCCGAACAAAATAGATGACCCGATAATTGCCGCTGCGAAGACGCCGAAGTGGAGCATAACCTTCGAGGAGTTTCGATTGCAGAGGCGCAGGATCCGCAGCGAGACGTTCAATTCTTTTGATCACCTGTCGCGCGTGCTTCGAAGATATTGATTCGATAAACTCTTTCGCAGGCGGCCAGACATCAATCTCGAGCATGCAAAACCTTATCGAAGAATTTCCGTGTTTCCTTTACGCCAAGCGACTTCTGCGTACGGATTATTTCCATCGCCCGCGCACCAAGCCACATATCCTCGATAGTTTCCATATCGGCGGGAGATATAACGAAAGCGACGCGGCGGCCACGACGATTAATCGCGACAGGACTACGTTGTGCGGCATCAATCAGCTTCCCAAAACTGTTTTTTGCTTCGCTTGCATCAAAAGTAATTGTTTCTAATTTGCTCATACATCCATAATAGCCCAATTGGCTAATGCGTCAAGGTAAAATATTTCTAGCTACGCACAAACGCAAGCGCGACGTAGGAGGCGATGAGCCACCAGAAGCGATAGGTTTCGCTGAAAACCGCTTGTACTTGTGGTCCTAATTGCCACACAGATTGCAAGGCGGGCACCTGAAGCCAGACGACAACAAAAACCACAGCTACCGCAAGGCCGGCTATAAGTGCTTGAACGACTCCTCCGCTGTCTGAAAAAGAAAAAATGGCGCGATGTACTGCTAGGTACAGAAATATTGCAATGGCGACAAAAATCCCTGCCTGCGCATTCGGTGCCGTGAATTGTGCCGACAAAGGGCCGAGGAAAAAGGATCCTTGCAGAGCGTTTGTGACTAGCAACGCCGCGGGGAGCGAAAGCATGAGTGCGGCGGCGCGCGTAGAGCCGCTCCGCAGAGCGTCAAGCGCCATGAAAGCGGCAAATGCACCGATGATAATCCAATCCGTCGGCCACTGCGTCGTCAACGTTTCCAATGCGTTAAAATCCATCGTCGCATTATACCTCCCGCCACAAGCTACCAGCTACAAGATGTTTACAGTCCTTCGCTTCGTAGTTTTTCGATTAACTCGCGTGCGCTTCTCGAAAGTTTCTTGGGGAATTCGATATCAATGCGCACCAGAAGATCTCCGCGAGTTCCTCGCCCGTGAGGCACCCCTTTGCCGCGTACGCGTATGATTTCTCCATGTGCGACACCGCCCGCTATCGTCAGAGTTTCTTCACCATCGAGCGTGGGCACTCGATATTCCCCTCCCAAAAGCGCGTCGGTCAATTTGATAGGAAGAGTAGTGATGAGGTTGTTGCCATCTCGTGAGAATTTGCTATCCGCTTTAACGTGGAGTTTGACATACAGATCGCCCGCGCTCGCTCCGGCCGCGGCTTCTCCTCGGCCTGGCATGCGTATCATTTCACCGTCTTCTACTCCTGTCGGCACGACTACATGAATTTCCTCTTCGCGCTTTCGCACGCCTTCGCCGTGACAGGATGCACAGGGGGTCTCGGGCATCTCACCGCGGCCATGGCAGCGTGGACAAGAACGTGACGTGGCGAACGTCCCAAAAAAAGAATTGCGTGATTCTCGGATCTCGCCCTTTCCGTTGCAGGTAGCGCAGGTGGCCGTCTTTGTGCCGGTTTTTGCACCTGTACCGCCGCATGTATCGCATGCGCTTACTTTGGCAAGCAATATCCGTCTATCAGCGCCAAAGATGGATTCGCGGAACGAAAGTTCAATATCAATTGAGATGTCTCGTCCACGACGCGCTCGACTTTGCCCTCCACCAAACACATCGCCGAAAATATCTCCAAGATCAAATTCCACGCTCCCTCCCTGTCCGCCAAAGCCCTGGAAATTCGAGAAATCAAATCCACCGAATCCGCCTCCTTGTGGGCCGCCGCCGCCAGCAAAGGTTTTACCGTACGTATCGTATTCAGCACGCTTCTTTTTATCGGAAAGAACTGTATACGCTTCGCTCACCTCTTTGAATTTCTTTTCATCACCCTCTTTCTTGTCGGGATGATACTTGTGCGCGAGCTTCCTGAAAGCTTTTTTGATATCATCTTCGGTCGCTGTCTTTGGCACACCTAAAATATCGTAGTAGTTTTTCATGGAAAGTTCTTTTATTTTTTGTCCGTGTCACTACTCTCCGGTGGTTTCTGATCGTCTTTTGGCGGTTCGGGTGGCGGAGTTTGTCCTCCGGAGGAGGATCCCTGCCCGCCGGCAGGCGCGGCGCCTTCGGCGGACTGACTTTTCGACATTGCCTCTCCGATTGAACTCATAGCCGTCGAGAGAGCTTCGGCGGCACTTTTGATAGCAGTAGAGTCTGTGCCGGCGCGGGCAGATTTGAGAGCATCAATCTTTTCTTGCACGTTCTTTTTAATATCCTCACTTACTTTATCGCCATGTTCACGTAAGGCTTTTAGAGCGGCATAGACCACTTGATCAGCCGCATTTTGCGCTTCAACAAGCTCATGCTTCTTTTTGTCTGCCTCGGCATTGATATCCGCATCTTTGCGCATCTTTTCCACTTCCGCGTCGGAAAGGCCCGAAGAGGCTTCGATGCGAATGGATTGTTCCTTGCCCGACGATTTGTCTCTTGCCTTCACCGAGAGAATGCCGTTAGCGTCTATGTCAAAAGAGACTTCCACCTGCGGCATGCCCCTCGGCGCCGGCGGGATGCCATCCAGATTAAAGCGGCCGAGCGACTTATTATTAGCGGCCATTGGACGCTCACCCTGAACAATATGAATTTCAACTGATGGCTGATTATCGGAAGCGGTGGAAAATGTCTGTGATCGCGATGTGGGAATGGTCGTATTACGCTCTATGAGCTTCGTTGCCACGCCACCCATGGTCTCGATACCGAGTGAGAGAGGAATAACGTCGAGAAGGAGCACGTCCTTTACGTCACCCCGGAGAATCCCTCCCTGAATGGCTGCGCCTATCGCCACAACCTCGTCGGGGTTGACGGTCAGGTTCGGTTTTTTACCGAAGAATTCCTCAACGGCTTTTTGCATGGCAGGCATTCGTGTCTGACCACCGACAAGAACAACTTCATGAATATCACCCACCTTGAATGGCGATGCTTCCATAGCGCGCTTGGTGATACTCATCGCGCGATCCAGAAACTCTCGCGAAAGCTCCTCCAGCTTTGCTCGCGTCATCTTTATAAGCAGGTGTTGGGGGCCCGCATCGGTCGACGTGATGAACGGAATATTGATTTCAGACTCCAGCGCAGTAGATAATTCAATCTTTGCTTTTTCTGCCGCTTCATCGAGCCGTTGTCGCGCAAGAGGATCATTACGGACATCGACACCCGATTCTTTCTTAAATTCATCTGCAATCCAGGTCATTATCTTCTGGTCTATATCCTTGCCTCCCAAGTGTGCATCTCCGTCGGTAGAGCGTACTTCTATCACGTCGTCCCCCACTTCGAGTACGGAAATATCGAATGTTCCGCCGCCGAAATCGAAGACCGCTATTTTTTCATCCTTTTTCTTGTTGAAGCCGTATGCAAGCGCCGCCGCAGTCGGCTCGTTGATGATGCGCTTCACGTCGAGTCCTGCGATCTTCCCCGCGTCTTTGGTGGCCTGTCGCTGTGCGTCGTTAAAATATGCTGGAACTGTGATGACGGCTTCGGTAATCGTCTCCCCCAGACGCGCCTCGGCATTCTGCTTCAGTTTCTGCAAGATCATCGCAGAAAGTTCTTCAGGTCGGTACCATTTGTCTGCCATTTTTATATCGATGCCGCCGTTTAAGGATTTTTTCGTCTCAAAGGGCACTGCGGCGCGGTCCTTCTGCACGGGCGGTTCGTCATATGAGTGGCCAATGAAGCGCTTGATTTGATATACCGTGTTCTTAGGATTTGTAACCGCTTGGCGCTTAGCAAGAAGCCCCACAAGTCGTTCGCCGGTTTTTGAAATAGCCACTACGGATGGAGTTGTGCGCGCGCCTTCGGCATTTTCGATTATTTCAGGTTCACCGCTGCGCACGACAGCCACCGCCGAGTTGGTGGTGCCGAGGTCTATACCGAGTATTTTTGACATAAGTAATTATTCTAGTTTTATGGGGACGCTTGTCAATCTTTTTCGATTACGATTTTACGATTACTTGCGCGGGGCGTAAAATTCTTTCCTCTGATTTGTAGCCATATCGTAGAATTCTGGCGACGGTCCCGGCTTCTCCAGCGATATCGTCACGCTCCTCTACCGCTTCGTAGAGCGCGTGATCGAACGTGTCGCCGACTTTCCCGAATCGATCGACGCCATGACGCCTCAAGGCGTCGATAAGCTGGTCGCGGACGAGCTCCATGCCGTTTTTCCAACCATTGGATACCTCCCCCCAAGCCTCGCTTCCCGCCGCCATATCGAAGCTATCGAGCGCAGGAATAATGTCATGTACCAACGCTTCGCGCAGAAGCTCGGCAGTACGGCTCGCCCGTATCTCGACGTCTTTTTTGGCATTGATACTATCAGCTTTGCATCTCTGCCATCCGTCGAGGTATTCTTGTCGTTCTTGCTTCACTTTTGCAAGCTCGTCTTTGAGTTTCTTGAGTTTTGCTTGCGTGGCCGCAATATCTCCGAGCTCCTCTTCCGGTTCAAAACTAATTTCATTCTGGAGCTCTTCTTTCGACATGAGGAGCTAGTGTATCATGCGCACAACCGTGAGAAAAGAATTCTAACGCTTCGAAGCTAGCGCTTGCTCCATTGCGGCGCTCGGCGGGCGGCCTTAAGACCGAATTTCTTGCGTTCTTTTGCACGCGGATCTCGTTTTAAGAAACCTCGAACTTTGAGATCCTTGCGTTGTTCTGGAACGAGTTCTGCAATGGCGCGAGACAAACCATGCCGTACCGCGACTGCCTGCGCTTTAAGTCCGCCGCCGCGTACTTTTGCTGATACGGCATAGGAAGCTCCGAGCACTTGAAGTGGTGAAAATGCCGTCTTAACCATTTGTGCAAGCGGGAAATACTCTTCAGCAGTTTTTCCGTTGACGGCCATAGAAGCATTCTTAGCCTCCGTGATGCGCACGCGCGCAGTAGCCTTCTTACGGCGACCGACCGCTTCTGTATATTCTTTGCCTTTTATCATAATTACTTGTTGAGTATGTCTGCTATTCAGTGATCGCTAAACTTTTCATTCGCGCCGTGTGCATGGTATTGCGCGGAAGCATCCGAGCGACGGCGCGTCGCAATGCCTCGCCGCGACCCTTGCGAGCCGTTAATGATGCTAGACTTTCCCGTTTCTGACCGCCTGGAAACCCAGAATAGGTCGTGTAAACCTTTTGTGTTCGTTTGTGTTCACGAATATACAGCTTGTCGGCATTGGTGATAGTGACTTTCACTCCGGAGTTTTTGTTCGGCGTGTAATCAGGGCGTGTCTTGCCCATCAGAGCTTTTGCAGCTTCGGAAGCGACACGACCGAGTGTTCGTCCCGTAGCGTCGATAGCGTGTGTATGCGTTTCGGTCATATATTATTTCTCGTTCGAGGCGGAAACGAATTCGATACGTGCCGCTTCACCCACGCGCTTGCCGATGCGACCGAGTCGTACTATTCGCGTATAACCGCCTGTCCTCCTCGCGTATCTTTCTGCAGTGATTTCATGAAGCTTTTTTACAACATCGGAGGCGCCTCCCATTCGCTGAGCTACGATACGGCGAGACGCAAGCGAATTGAGTTTGCTGGCAGACACAAGGCGTTCTATAAATGGACGCAACTCCTTCGCTTTAGCAATGGTTGTCGTTATGCCGCCTTCGAGAACAAGCGAACGTGCGAGAGAGCGCAACAGTGCTACTCTCTGTCCCTTTTCCCGTCCTAATTTTCTGTTGCGCTTATGATGCCGCATATTTCTTTATTTGTCGGTGCGAAGTGTGAGCCCCATATTTGATAGGGCGCGTTTGATATCTTGCAATCCCTTCTGTCCCAAGCCTTCGATCCCCAAAAGGTCGTCCTCGCGTTTTCGTACCAAGCCGCCGACCGTGCGGATCGAGGCATTATCGAGCGCCATTTCAACTCGTTGTGGAAGGCTCAACTCGGTGATGCGAGTTTTAAGAGTTTCTGCGTCCAGTGCCGCCACCTTTTCATCACGTGCGCCTGCGCGTGTCGTTTCGGGTACACCCATCTGCGATTCCGGAATCTCGTCTTCCTTAAAACCAACAACGGCGCGAAGCTGATGGATCATCGTTTCAATCGCGCGCTCAAGCGCTTCACGAGGCGGAATAGTTCCGTCGGTTTCGATCACAATGCGAAGACGGTTGAAATCGGTGCGATCACCGACACGCATATTCTCAACTTCATAATTAACACGCCGTATCGGAGAGAAAATTGCATCCAAGGCAATACTGCCGATCTCAACACGCTCCTTTTGATGAGACTCCTTCGGAATATAACCCAAACCACGCTCTGCACGCATCTCGATCTCAAGATTCGTTTTACCAGTCACGTCTGCGATGTGTTGTTCTGGATTCAGCACCTCCACTTGTCCTGGTAATTTAAGATCGGCCGCAGTCGCTTCTTTTGGACCCTTGATGGAAAGAGTGATGGTTTGCGGCTCATCGGTCAGGAGTTTAAGGCGAACTTTTCGTATGTTGAGGAGTATAGTGACCACATCTTCCTTCACGCCTTCGATCGTCGAAAACTCGTGCGAGATGCCAGGAATTTTTACGTGCGTTACAGCCGCACCCGGAAGCGATGAAAGAATGATGCGACGGAGAGAATTGCCCAATGTAAATCCGTATCCCGGATACAGACCGTCAATTTCGTAGATTCCGTTTCTCTCCGACTCGGAGACAACGCGTGGCTTGCTCGGGAGAGTTATATGGTAGTCCGACATAGAAGATAAGGATAGTCAAGTTACTAGTAAAAATCGCTGGCAATTATATCCCTATACCAAAAAACAAGCAATGCGAGCGCGTGTTATAGAGTGTGTGCATACATTTTTGGTATTGGGCAGGCACTTATCTGCTGTAAAACTCAAACAGTGTCGAATAATTAAGTCCAGACTCGATTGAATTGTATGCAGGCTCGCCAGTAACAGTAGCTTGAAGGGACTCGCGATCTACTTTGAGCCATCGAGGAATTGATCTTGCGCTCTCTTCATTTTTCTCATTAAGGATTGTGAAAAGCGGACTTTGACGACTTCCCTCTCGGATACTGATGATGTCCCCCATCCGGACGCGGTACGAAGGCGTGGTAATCCTCTTGCCATTAATTGTAGTGTGGCCGTGAGAGACGATTTGTCGGGCTGCACGGCGGGTTGAAGCAAAGCCCGCACGATACAGAGCGCAATCGGCGCGCATTTCAAGGGCACGGTGAAGGCTCGTTGACGGGTCTGGTTGTTCGAAAGCAGCCTCCGCGTAATTGGAGAGTTGTTTTTCTGATATGCCGTATGTAAAGCGAACGCGTTGTTTTTCCAAGAGCTGACGGCCGTAATCACTTCCACCACCGCGACCGCCGCGACTCTTTTTTGCAGGTGAGCGCGCCTCCGATAGCGCAAACTTCTGGGTTTGTGTCTTTTCGAAAACGGCAGCGCCGAGACGTTTTGCTATTTTATATTTTGACTTGATGAGTAACATAAAGAAATACTATATACGCCGTGCTTTTGGCGGTCGCGGACCATTATGCGGTATCGGGGTGTCATCGGCAATACGCGATACTTCGATTCCTTTGCCAGCAAATCCGCGCAGAGCTGATTCGCGTCCTGCACCAACGCCTCGAATGATCACGTCGACCTCTTTAACTCCAATGATAGCAGCCTTGTCTCCCACCAATTCCCCCACCTTTGCTGCTGCAAACGGCGTGCCTTTTTTTGCTCCTGAAAAACCGAGCGCACCGGAAGATGACCACGCAATAGCATTACCATTTTTGTCGGTAAGAAGAACTTTCGTATTGTTGTACGTAGCATGGATATGCAAGGTACCAGCCATGATGTTTTTCTTTGCGACGCGCGCAAGAGAGCGGGATTTGAGTCCTTGGTCGACTGTTCCGCCGGATTTTCTGATGATTCGCTTTTTTCCCATAGATTATGTTTTCTCAAGCTTACGACGACCGCTGGTCATCGTCTTCCTGACGTTCCCTCGCACGGTGCGAGAATTGGTCTTTGAACGCTGGCCTCTTGCGGGAAGATGCTTGGCATGGCGGCTTCCACGATAGCTTTTGATGTCTTTCAGACGACGAATGTTGCCGCTTATATCCCGTCGCAACTCTCCTTCGAGCGAAAACTTCTCAACGGCCTCACGAAGAGCTGCCTCTTCTTTTGCAGAAAGATCTTTTGGTCGTTTTCCAAAATCAATTTTCAATGCCTCCAATGTAGTTTGAGCACGCGATCGGCCAACTCCATAGATAGAAGTAAGCCCGATTTCGAGCCGTTTTTCTTCCGGTATGGTAATGCCTGCAATACGCATGTAGATAAAAAATTAACCTTGTCGTTGTTTGTGCCGAGGATTCTTGCAAATGACCCACAGTCGTCCGCGACGCCTTACTGTGCGGCAATGAGTACAGATCTTTTTAACTGAAGACTTTACCTTCATACAAGATTTTTATAAGCGTCTGGTGATCCGCGCCCGGCCTCCATATGGATCTAGGCGAACTTCAACACGATCACCGACAAGAACCTTAATTCTATGCAGACGCATCTTGCCGGCAAGGTACGCTAATACACTTTCTCCGCTTTCGAGCTTGACTCGAAATAAAGTGTTGGGCAGTGCCTCATCGACCACTCCGCCAACAACCTCAGGTTCAGTCATATAATCTGCGCGCCACAATATAGCAGTTAGAGTTTCATTAGTCAAACTCTATTGCCTTGCTTCCGTTTCGACGATCAAGATTTTGATGTCCGAGGCTTCGGTAGGAAATGTCTTCTTCCAAAACGGCTCAATTTTCGCATGAGCCTCTTGTATCCCCGGAAAGGCATTTACAATAGTCTGGAAGGCGTCACTGTCGCGTCCCGCAAGCGCTTCAGAGAGTGCAGTTTTGTCTATTTTCCATACTACATCGGCGTTCTCCGAAAGAAAGAATCTAATGTCGTCCGACCCGAGGGTGGGTACGCCTGTAGTCGCCATTCGGGCGCTCAAACCATGACCCGAACGAAGGGTTACCGGTGCGTCATCTGCGCTATCCGCCGATCGGACAATGGCTCCAGCTAGAAGATCTATAGAAAATACAGGTATCTCAATGTGTACTTTTTCATGAATACGAACGCCCACCCCAGCCTCTATAGTCTTTGGTAGAGATCGATACGTGATCTGCGCCAGATCGGGAAATCCAATCATACCGCTATCGGCTTGCGGAATAACGGCCTCCCGTGCTTTCGCTTCTAGCCTGTTTCGTACTGCGGCGATTGCGGCATTGAGATCACCTGGCGCTATTCCCGGTTCCTCGCCTACAAAACCTCCCGTCATTGCCGTAGTCGATTTTGCATACACTTTTGGATACATCGCGCTTGTTTTCAGACCGGGGAGCGTAAAGTATGAAATAGCACCAACATTGTATTTCTCACCCGCCTTATCCGCCGCCACAGTGACCTTCACCTGCCCAGGCCCCGCACTGTTTTTTCCTGGCACTACAACTTCTGCAGGAACACGAAATATCAGTCCGTCGGGCGTCTCAAATCGAGTGTTTTTGAGCAGACGAACGGATGCTACGGAGTAATCGTTGAAAATAGTGATGCTACCGGAAGCCTTGCTCTCAACGTGAGTTGTGCCTTGCGAGGGTACTACTTCTGAATCCTCAAGATCGGAGGTTTCTATCGTATAGAAAAGCGTATTCTTAGAGATGCCTGCGGAAGATCCTGCAGGACGTGCGACAAAAGAGATTGAATCAGTGAGAGCAACCGAGCGCGATTTAGGTATTACAGTCACTGTTGTCGAGCGAAACGCAACAAGGAGAAGCCCTGACAGAACAAGAAGCGAGAGGGCGGCAGCTATCCACATCCAGAGGCGGGAAAAACGTCCCGGTCGTTGTCGAAGATCGTCTATGTTATGTGATGCCTCGCGCATACCAGTACCGACTCGACTTGCACCATGGCCAGTCGTAGAAGCGTGTCGATTTCGGATGGGTACTGTAATATTGCGTATACCGCGAGAAGGTTGATGGGGTTCATCCACATGTATTGGAACGTTTTGTGCTTCGTCCGAATTCCGATCACCAGACTGGGGCGTGATATCTCGCATGTATTCTCTTGCCGTCATATTGGGTTCAGTATACCAAAAGTTTAGATCTAATTCTTCTCGATATGCACAAGTCCGCACCCGAGTGCGAGTCCGGAGTCCAGCACCACACCATTCAAAGATTGTACAGAACCAATGAGTTCAGCATGGTCTAGGGCTTTCACAACAAACGGCTGTGTCGTGAGTGTAAATTGTGCGAAGTCGATACGTGAGAAGAATACCGACAACCACGAAAGTATGTCAGGATGAGCAATGAGTATCAACGTGTCGGGCAATCGATGCAAAGAAGCACATTTCCCCATAGCTTCGCCAAATATACGCACAAGCTCCGGCTCAACACGAGCAATAGAAGCTTGCATTGTTCCGCATGCGGGATCAGAACATTGGTCGCGTGAAAGCATACGTATGAGGCTCAACGTCTCTTCAGGCATTCCGGATTCGGAGATCCTTTTCAGAATTGTGTGCAAGCCTTCCGGAACAAGTTCGTGTTCGGTCGTCACTCCATTGCGGGTAGCGGTAAGAGTGGTTCCTTCGCTTTCCATATCTATCAAAAGATAATCCTTTATCGGACCAGTTCTTTCGCGCAAAACAGTGACCGCGGCGCGAGTTGCCGACCGAAATACTGGAGAAAGTGTGGGAAATATTCTTTGAAGAGTCGTCTCGATTAGACCGCGTATATCGGAAGTAAAATCGCTCAATAATGCGTATACGGCAATTTCTTTGACGCGCTTCCCTACGGGTTTTGCAGACGGATATCCGTTAAGCTCGACCCGTATCACGCTCGCCTCCAGGAGATTCTTTCCGTCTATGGTGTGTTCTTCTGCGAGCGCCTTTTTTGCAAGATCGGAAATTATACGATCGGTAATAAGAACATCATCTTTAAATGTCGCGGTAGCTCGTGCCGTTTGGGAGCGGCTCCACGGCGCGTGCATAATTACAAACAATTCGTCTATTGCCGCATTACTCTTTTGTTTACTCGCCGCATACTTCTTTTGGACGTTTTCGCCCGCTGTTTTGAGTGATTCTCCAATTCCCGCGATCGCGGCATCCTGCGTACGTTGTTCGATAGAGAGCTGTACGCGTTCTGCCGCGATCACAGACGCAGATCCGTCCGGGCCTATAACAAGAATTGCAACGGCCGCACTTGCGCTTCCAATATCAACAACAGCGACAACTCTCTCTCGCCTGCGCCAGAGATGCATCTTGAACATCGCATAAGTATACCCCGTGAGATAAATCTTTTAACGCATGAATCAAATCCTATTGTTCACAACTCAAGGACTGCCTTGATGCGTCGAATTCCCGCGGCCACCGCTTCTTCTTTTTGTATCTTGAATGTGCCGGAAAGCTCGCTGGTATTGGAAACGTGCGGACCGCCACAGAATTCTATCGAAAAAGCTCGATCAAATTGCGGATTTTCTTGCGTCGCATCTTTTGGCCCAAGCGAATACACCGAAACTGTGTCGGGGTATTTCGCTCCAAATTCCTGTTCGGCACCGAGTTTCTCGGCTTCTTCTATCGGCAAAGTAGAACGAATCATGGGAAGTTCTTCGCGTATCTTTTCGTTTACGATGCGTTCGACTTCCATAATTTGCTCCTGCGTCATCTTTGCTCCATACGAAAAGTCGATACGCAGACGCTCTTGGGTAATGTTACTTCCTCGCTGTTTAACGGTAGACCCTAGTACGATCTGCAATGCTTTCAGTAACAGATGGTGCGCTGTGTGGAGACGCGTCGTTTTAAAAGATGTATCAGCCAAGCCACCTTTGAATTTTTGCTCACTTCCCGCCCGTGAAATAGCCTGGTGTTTTTTCATTTCAGACTTAAATCCTTCTTCATCCACATCGATGTTGCGTTCTTTTGCAAGTTCGGTCGTCATTTCGAAAGGAAATCCGTGGGTAGTGAAAAGTGTAGATGCCTGTGTGCCCGATATGTATCCAGACTGTGCAACTTTTTCGAATTCGCGCATGCCGCTTAGAAGGGTGTGTGCGAATTGTTTCTCTTCTTTCCAAATTTCTTCTGTGATCTGTTGATACGTTTCTTCGCTGTCTAAATCTGTATAGGCTTGTTTGTATTTCTCTATGAATATTGCAGCACATTTGACGAGCATGCTGTCCTTATCTTGACCATGCTCAACTCCGAGCTTCTGCGCGTGTTGTGCGGCGCGGCGGATGAGTCGGCGCAGTACATATCCGCGCTCGGTGTTGCTTGGCCGCACACCGGCTTCGAGCATGAATGTCGCCGCACGTATATGATCCGCAACGATGCGGAAAGAGCGCTGATATCGGCTGTCGGTATAGTTCTTTCCAGAGAAATGAATAAGGAGGTCAATCGTATCTGCAAAGACATCTATAGCGAAAACATCTGGATTGCCTTGCGCCGCTGCTGCGATACGCTCGAGTCCCCCGCCGAAATCTACATTTTGTTTGGGCAAAAGCGCGAACGTGCCGTCTTCTTTTTTTATGTACTGCATGAACACTGAATTTCCAATTTCAAGAAATCGCCCGCAATCACAATTGGGATGGCATTCGGAGCCGAATCTTGGGTCGTGCGCCGAACCAAAGTCGTAGAAAACCTCGGAATCCGGTCCGCCCGGCTCCCCTGGCGGCATATTCTCCGGCACTCCCGCCCTGCTCCACCAATTTTTCTTTGCATCATAGAAAAAGATGCGGCCTCCCTGCATGCCCAAACGATAGCCGTCGGCTTCAGAGCCGATCGATACGACTTTTGCACTAATTCCTTTGCCCGCAAAAAGTTTAGTCCAAATCTCGGCAGATTCAGTATCTTGCGGCACATTATTTTTCTCATCACCAATGAAGGCTGTTACATACAGATTTTTTGGATCGAGGCCTATCTCTTCCGTCAGGAACTCAAAGAACCACGGCAGTTGTTCTTTTTTGAAATAATCGCCCAACGACCAGTTGCCGAGCATCTCGAAAAAAGTCGTATGACGATTATCGCCAACCTCTTCGATATCTTCGGCGCGAAAACTTTTCTGGCTATTCACCAAGCGATTGCCTTTCGGATGCGGAGCACCAAGCAAATACGTGATGAGCGGCTGCATGCCGCTCCCCGTGAAGAGAGTCGTCGGATCATTCTGCGGGACGATAGGAGCCGAGGGGATTATTGTATGTCCTCGAGCCTTTCCGCCGGAGGCGGATCCTCCTTTGGAGGAGAAGAATTCCAAGTATTTTGTGCGTATCTCGTTGATAGTCATTTAAGTAAAAGTAACGTGTCTCGGCTGTTTGTGCAACAACACGAAAGGGACTATGCTCTCTCAAATGAAGTACGACATTCACACACTAAAAAACGGCTTGCGAGTCGTGCTTGCTCCTATGCCCGATACGAAGACCGCGACTGTCGTCGTCATGAGCGGCACAGGCTCGCGATATGAGAGTGAACGCGAGAATGGTCTTGCACATTTCCTAGAACACATGTTTTTTAAGGGGACTAATAAGCGCTCGAGTGCGCGTTCTATCAGTGAAGAGCTCGATGCCATCGGGAGCGTGTACAACGCGTTTACCTCAAAAGAGAGGACTGCGTACTACGCCAAAGTTAGCAGTCCATATTTTGATACCGCACTCGATGTAATATGCGACATTTTCCTCAACTCTACGCTTCCTACAAAAGAGATAACAAAAGAGCGCGGCGCCATCATTCAGGAAATCGACATGTACGAGGACATGCCGATGCGCATCGTAGACAATGTATTTGACGCGCTAATTTTTGGAAAGGAGCACCCTCTTGGACGGACCATACTGGGGCCGAAAGAAAACATCCGCGCGTTTGGCCGCAAAGATTTCACCGAATATTTAAAAAGAAACTACACCCCGGCGAATACCGTAGTTTGCGTAGCGGGCTCTTTTTCATCTGCAAAAGTATTGACGAAAATTAAACGCGAGTTTAGCCGCCTTAAAGCAGTGTCTGCACCGATATATGCTCCATTCTCATCGGTACAAACCAGCCCACGTGTTGCGATAAGAGAAAAGAAGACCGATCAGACCCAATTGATGCTCGGCGTACCGGCGTATCCCTATTTGCATAAGGATGAAATGACGCTCGCGGTACTCGCGACGATTCTCGGCGGCGGCATGAGCAGCCGCCTCTTTCTCGAAATCCGCGAGAAGCGCGGTCTTGCGTATTCTGTGCATGCATGGGCCGACAAATATCCGGACACGGGCTATTTTGTCGTACAGGCCGGAGTGGAACACGGCAAACTGGAAAAAACCATCGAGACCATTCTTGCGGAGTTCAAGAAGATAAAGCGGACGAAGGTCTCAAAGACGGAGCTCGAAAAAGCCAAATCCTTTATCAAAGGCACTCTGACCCTCTCCCTCGAAACGAGCGACGAGATAGCCCAGAACGCTGCTACCTCGCTCATTAATCTCGGAAGAATCCGGACCCTGGAGGATGTCATAAAGGGCATCGACAAAGTAGGTGCAGAGGACGTACAGCGAGTCGCACAAGACATCTTCCGCACAAACTCCCTCAATCTCGCCATCATCGGCCCGCATTTACACAAGGATAAACTACTTTCGTTCTTGCGTGTATAAAATCTCTGCTAATTGCGTTCGATTGTCCCGCAAAGATCCGCCACGACTTTTCGAGCCTCGTCACAGAGCAATTGCACTTTCTGAGCTTGTTCCTCATTGCCTACTCCCATTCCAATAGCATCGTTAATCTTTGCGACCGCCACATCGTAGTTAGCAACAAACACCTTGTCAGATTCTTTAAGGACCCTATCTGCAATATCCGGTCGACGTTCGTATTTGTTCCGAATGTACTCCTCATATGTCTTGACAGATTTAATTTTCGGCCAGAATTCTGGAATCTCCAATGACATTCTGACTCCATTGAAATTATTCGACGTATCACCGATGCCGCTTCCAGACAACGCACTCTTTACGGCGTCTTCGAGTGAGAGTTCGGGCTTAGGTGTATCCAATGCCATCATGCCTACATTCTAACTCTTTTTGAATTACAACCAATCAATCGGTTTTATGTTGTCCACCCCTCTAATCCACAGTTCCATATATGGAACTATTTCTGATGCTATATTAATCCGATGAAACGGAAGATCTCCGAGTTGTCGAAAGAAGAAATGATCGCAACGCTAGATGCGCTCTATACCGCCGCAAGTGCTATCAAAGGGCGTGACGCTATGAAGTTGTTCTTGCGCGACCTCTTGACCCCCAGCGAGCGCATCATGCTCGGGCGTCGGATTATCATCGCACGGATGCTTATCGCCGACGTGTCTTATGATGAGATAGGTGAGCAAATGCAGGTCGGACGAGCGACTATAGGTCGCGTACACAGGTGGCTCAACGATCAGTTTCCCGGCTTTGAGAACGCGATAAAAGAAATGGAGCGTGAATTCGGCGCTCGAAGTAAGAAACGCGATGAAAAGTACCTTTATGCTACAAGCGCGCTATTTCGTCTTAAAAAGAAATACCCTTTACACTTCTTGCTCTTTCCAACGCCAAAAGCCGCGGCGCGGACACATGAGTTGTATCCGAAAAGGCGCAACCGCTAGTCCAATGGTGCAGTTCCATATATGGAACTGTTGGTAATATTGAGGAACTTGCTAGCGATTCAGCCTACAGCCAATTAATCGGTTTCTTGCCGTGTTCGATGAGGTACGCGTTGGTTTTGCTGAAGGGTTTGGAGCCGAAGAAACGGGTTGCGGAAAAGGGCGAGGGGTGCGCGGATTCGATGACGAGGTGTTTGTTGCGGTCTATATGCGCGCCCTTCGCCTTGGCGTAGTTGCCCCAGAGGATGAAGACGAGAGCCTCGCGCTCCTCGGATAGTTTACGGATAACAGCGTCGGTGAATTCTTCCCACCCCTTACCTTGGTGCGAGCCGGCGGTGCGTGCGCGCACCGTGAGTGTCGCGTTCAAGAGTAGAACCCCCTGTTTGGCCCATCGCTCGAGATCGCCGCTTTTATTTTTTACTGGCTGCCCCAAGTCAGTCGCAAGCTCTTTGAAAATATTTTGAAGCGACGGAGGCAAGGGCACGCCCTCGCTCACGGCGAAGCAAAGGCCATTGGCCTGTTGGGGGCCATGATACGGGTCTTGCCCGAGTATCACGACTTCCACCTGCTCGAACGGGCACAGCTCGAACGCACGGAATATATTCTTCGGCGGCGGATACACGATTGCGTGCTGGTATTCCCCTTTCACAAACTCTCGCAGAGCCTTGAAGTAATCCTGTCCCAACTCATCTTTCAGCACCGCTTTCCACGACGCTTCTATCTTTACATCCATCTCCTGCTCCTCATTCATGGACTACCAAATTTCACTCGGCTTCACGTTGTTTGATTTTGTCGCAGAAACGGGCATCCCGTCTTTGCTCGGCTTTCCATTCTTTGGCGTGACATCTTTTACTTTGGTCGGGAGGCCGATTCTATTAAGAACTTTGATGAACGGATCCGGATCAAGCTCTTCCACATTGACCATTGTCATAGGATTCCAGATACCTTTTGCTACAAGGATAGCGGCCGCGATAGGCGGCACACCGGCAGTGTAGGAAATCCCCTGCGACTCAACTTCTTTATAGCACTTGGCGTGATCGCAGTTGTTGTAGATAAACACCTCGCGCCATTTGCCATCCTTCCATCCTTTCACCAAGTCAGCTATGCAAGTGTAACCAGTGTATGTCTTTGCTAGCGATGCCGGATCCGGAAGGACGGCCTTGAGCACCTTCAATGGCACCACTTCTACACCCTCGGCTGTCTTTACGGGTTTCTCGGATAGCAGGCCGATGTTACGCAACACGCCGAACACATTGAGATAATGATCGCCGAATCCCATCCAGAAACGAATGCTTTTTGCATTGATGTTTTTAGAAAGTGAGTGCAGTTCGTCGTGCCCATTGAGGTAGACCGGCCGCTTGCCTACTACTGGAAAATCGTAGATCCATTTTTCACTGTGAACGGGACGCACGACCCATTTGCGATTTATCCACGTCCAGACTTTCTTGAACTCGCGAAAGTTTATTTCGGGATCAAAATTGGTGGCGAAGTATTTGCCGTGACTTCCCGCGTTCACATCTAGAATATCGACGGTGTCTATTTTGTCGATGTAGTGTTTCTGCGCGAGCGCGGCCCATGCGTTCACGACACCCGGATCGAAACCAACACCGAGTATTGCATTGATGCCCGCCTTCTTGCACGCCGCTTTCTTTTTCCATTCATAATTCGCGTACCATGGCGGATCTTCGGCGACTTTCGTCGGATCTTCGTGTATAGCAGTGTCCATGTAGGTGACCGGGCGGCCGACGACAGATTTGACGCGAATGCACGCCTCAAGGACCGACATGTTTATGTAGGCCGTACCGAGATTGATTACGATGGAAGAGTTGGTCTCTTTAATGAGTTTAACCATCGCCGGTATATCCATGGCATCGACTTCGCGCGCATAGATCTTTCCTTTTTTGTCCTTAACGCTTTTCTTGCGCTTGATACTCGCGATTATTTTGTCGCATTTCGCCCGCTTACGCGACGCGATACAAATATCCCCCAATACGTCGTTGTTCTGCGCAGCCTTGTGCGCCGCGACGTGGGCTACCGCACCAGCGCCAACGATGAGTACATTCGGCCTGCTGGCCTCAGCACTTCTTCGCTCGGCGCTCAGTCGTACATTTGGCTTCATAGATTTTTCATCTTTACGATAAGCTCTTACGGAAGTCATCGTAGGTAAATTCTCGCACGACGTCAACTGTTCCGTCGAGTCTTTTTACTACAATAGAGGGCATCTGCACACCGTTAAACCAATTCATCTTGACTATACTATAGCGAAGCGCGTTATCAAAAATCACATAATCGCCCACTTTCAGCGGCGATGGAAAGCCATATGTGCCCCACGTATCGCCCGCAAGACAGGTATTCCCTGCAACGATGTATGTGTGAGGGCCCTTTTCGGGCAACACTATTGTTGCGTCTTCGCGATAAATTAAATTGTCGAGCATGTGTGTCTCGACAGCGGCATTGATGATGGCGATCTGGCCGTCGTTCTCCACGATGTCTCGCACTTGAGCAACAAGAAATCCAGCCATCGCGACCGCAGCATCTCCCGGCTCGAGATATATCTGCACGTCGAAATCGTCGGCAAACTTCTTGAGTCGTGCTGCAAAATCGTCGATAGGGTAATTGGGATTTGTGAAGGCAATTCCGCCGCCGAGACTTACCCACTCCATTCTTTTGAGTAATGTTCCGTACTTGTTCCCGATTTCATCAAGAATCTTAGAGAACGCCGCCAGATCGGAATTCTCGCAATTGACGTGGAACATTAGTCCGCTGATTTTGTCACTTACCGCTTCAATGGCCTCTACATCGCGCACACCGAGCCGACAGCTCTTGCGAGCTGGATCAGCGAGATCGAAATGCGAGTAACTGATTCCTGGATTCGCACGCAATCCAATCGGAACCCCCTTAGCGATGTCGTAAAACGCATTAAGCTGCGATACGGAATTGAAGATTATTTTATCCGCAAATTCTCTCGCCGCTCTCACTTCAGCTTCAGTAAAAACAACGCTGTACGCCTGCGTCTCGCCACCAAACTTCTCATGACCAAGTCGCGCCTCGTAGATCGCGCTTGATGTCGTACCGTCCATGTATTTCGACATAAGAGGAAAGACGGACCACATGGAAAAACACTTCAGGGCGAGCACGGACTTCGCGCCGCTCTTCTCGCGTACGTACTTGATCTTCTCAAGATTTCTCAGAAGCAGAGACTCATCTGCAAGATAATACGGGGTCCTGATCTCCGGATGCGCTTCCGCAAATTTCTGAATTAGCTCTGCCTTTGACATCACGGCGATAGTACCATTCTTTTCTTACTATGCGCATTTAGATTCAGAGCGCTCCCTCGCGAATTAAAATCTCGCGTTTGCGTTTGTAGCCGCCGCGGTTGTAACTTCCGAGTGAGCCGTCGGAACGGATGACGCGGTGGCAGGGAATGTCGGGATCAAAGTTGGTGCGCATAATGGCGCCCACCGCTCGCGCCGCCTTCAGATTACCCGCCTTCGCGGCAACTTCTTTGTACGTCATTGACTGCCCTTTTGGAATCCTGGCGACTACACGACGGACTTTTTCTGCAAATGATTTCATATGCCGAGCGTACCGGAAGACGACGGTTCTTCCACAGATTTTCCGCCCGAGGCGGATCGGCCTTGGGCCGACTTCGTTTTGCCCGCGAATGCGAGCATTTTTTTACCGACGACCTCGCGATATTTGCAATAATCACATAGAGGAGCGGCATCGGGAAGCTCCCCGCTGTCGAGAACTTTCTTTATCTCAAGAAGCGTACCTTCGACCCACGCATCATCACCGATGTACGGAATGAGCGTGAGTTCGAACTCGAGAACGCCGTCGAAAGCCTCTTTATCCTTATCCGCATTCGCGTAGACGAAATATCCCGTGCTTGAGACTTTGAATCCGTTTTGGCGGAAAAGCCATTGGTAGATCTCCATCTGCCGTTTGTAACCTTCGTGCCATTCCTGATCCAATTGTTCGATCTTTGCATTCTTGCTTGTCGCTTTGTAATCGACAACGATGAGCTCGCCTTGGGGATTCACCCACACGTCGTCCACGCCGCCACTTACCGTAAATCCTGTAGGTTTGTGATGCGCCTGGACTCCGCGCTTCAGAGAATCACGCCATTCGTCCATACGCGGATCGTCTAGAGGCACTGCATCCACTCCATATGCCTTCATCAACGGGTGGGCGCTCTTGCCATTGCGATGAACATCGAATTCTTTCTTTAAAAGAGCGTCAACTGCGCTATTCAAAGTGAAAGGAAATCCCGGAGGACGTGCCGTACCGAGTTTATTATCGATATAGAAACATCGCGGACATTCGAGAAAAAGTGCGATTTTTGAGCGCGACAGGCGAAATCGTTCACCGCCGTAGTTCCAATTCGGATTTCGATCCGATTTATAGTACTCACTCATTCAGTAGAGTATACCCCATGAGATAGACAAATCATGTGTACAAAAAAATATAAATGGCCTTATCTCACGGGGTATATCACTCCGCTTTTGTATTTTGAGAATGTGTCTCGTGCTCATCTGGCGCGTGTTCGGCAAACCAGTGTTTAAAACGATTCTCCAAATACCACATACCCGTAAACATAATAAGCGAAAGAATGGTCGTAAATATAGCGACTGCGTACATTCCAAACCCTATTGCTATCCCCACACCGGCTGCGATCCAGAGGCCTGCCGCGGTCGTCGCACCGTGAAGTGCATCGTGACGAAAAATGATTAGTCCGCCGCCGAGGAAACCGATGCCCGTGACTATTGCTGCGGCAATTTGCATGGGTAGGAAATTAACAACGCCGAGGTATGCGCTGTCGACGAAATTCCCCGTTACAATTAAAAGGCACGCGCCCAAGCTCACCAAGCCGAACGTGCGAGTCCCTGCGGATTGCTTTGCAATAACTGCCCGCTCTGTCCCAATAACGCCGCCGAGGATCATGGCTAACAAGAGCTTGCCGAACATCACGATAGTGGGATCCATGAACTGTGCGGCTGTGTACATATTGAAGCTATTCTATCAGATACCACACAACTGTCTCGCCTCTTCTAAGACCAATGGAATGCGATCTGGCTTCACTCCATACCCCTCTAGAAGATGCGGAGCTTGCACGTGCTTGCACAAAACGATTTTCTGATCCAAAAGCCGATGTTTCTCGCTATCAGTAAGAGTTGTAAGACATGTAAGCGGGTGCACGCGAGCCTCTTCGATAAGTGCAAAAAGTCCATGCTTATAAGGATAATCCCAACCAATGAGCGTAAGTCCGGAACATTGTGCATAGCGAATAGCATTTTTGGTAAAGCGCGTGTTGGTGACAAGCCACCCTTCATCCACGTGCGATGAGACAAGAGGCGTCGCGCGCAGATCTTCGTAACGCGCCTTCACATAGAGCGCATCTTTGATGTCGGTTTTTCCCCCAGCATCGTTGTGAAATTTAGCCTCAATACCGATACGCTTGCCGTTTTTTTCAGCATACACATCCACTTCATGCGGGGCACAGCGACCCATGAGCGCGGCTCCGGTCTGTGTTTTCCAACCATGTGCACGAAGAATTTCAGCTAAGAATTGCTCGAACGGAAATCCGGATGGACCGAGCGCAAACACAGCACGTTTGATGGAGTATCGAGCCGCGACAGGAATGGATTCCTCGCGACGCAATATCTCAAACGCATGTCTGTAGATATCCTCGGTCATCATGTTCGGACGCAATTCGTGCACGATATGTGCAAGGACTTTCGCGCGCATCGTGGTGGATGCGCCTGCAAGTGCGAGAGAACGTTCGAGCTTTGCAGGATCGAATGATTCTTGTTCACCATCGGCCTTGGTAATGAGCGGATGCGAACCAAAAGATGTCCCGCCACCTACAATGGATCGACGACTCTCCTCCCCCCGTGATGTGACTTTGGTCATATCTATTTTGTTACTGTGCGCGTTGTTTTAAAACTGGAAGAACCACGATTGGCAAACCGACGCCATCGAGAGTGGCGCCAAATTCTATCCCCACAGATGGGGCAAAGAGAATTGCGTGAAAGACTCGCGGAGTCTCTGCGTTTCCACAGTCGACAGAAGGTTCACGCCATGTCTCAAAGTTGAGCATATAGGCTGTAGTTGACAACGCGAGCGTACGCACTGAAATTTGATCGCACGGCGTAGGGACCATGACGGCTCCAGAAAGATTATGCGAGCCCTGTCCTAGCACATCGCGAATGAGGATGGGTTCGTATAATCCAGAAGCGCGCGCATTGATCACACCTCCCGCCAAAAGATAACTGGAATATGAAAGAGCTATCGCTACTATCGTAAACCATGCCATACGCCAGACCATACTTCCATTTTAGCGCGTTTTTCAAGAACTCTGCCAAAAACCTCGTAGCTTGCTGTGGGGAATCACTACAGCGCTATCCAATCACTTTTCTCTTCGCTCCAGTAAAACTTTCCTTCTGGGTCGATCCAAGCTCCCCTATCTTCATTCCAGGTATTTCCATCTTCATCGGTCCAGACCGAACCATTCCACTTGAGTCCATCGGGAGAAATCCACACCTGTAGTGAATCGTCCCAATAGTTTCCCAATCCATCCTTCCAAACTCCTCGGTTTCCATCCCATATCAAACCATCGGGAGAAATCCACGCATTCAGTTTTTCATCCCAATGATTGCCATATTGATCCTTCCAGAAACCCTTCTCGTCGTCCCATACAAGCCCTTCCGGCGATACCCAGGAATTCAACTTTTCATCCCAATGATTGCCGCTGGAGTCCTTCCACGTACCCTGCTCTTCATCCCATATCAAACCGTCTGGAGAAATCCACGCGCCGATAGATTCGTCCCAATGATTTCCATATTCGTCGGTATTCGGATCTGTTGTATTTGTATTCGTATCACCAGTCCATTCTTTAGCGACCTCTGTTCCATTGATATCAATAGTCTCTGCAGCAAGAACAGCGGCGGCACCTAGACGCTCCGCTGGAGGTTTAGGCGGCGCAGAGGGGGCCGCACCTGGCAAGCTTTTCGGAGAAACATTCGGTTTTGTCGTAGGTGCGGAAGGTGCGCTATTCGGCACAGTTTCTTGAAGTGATGTCTCTTGAAGCGGCTGCGTGGCAGTCGACGTTGCTTGGCGACTTGAGAACATCAAAAATACCATTGCCGCAACAACGATAATCAGTACAGCGCCTCCAATATACGCCGAAACTGACGTTCTTAGCGGTGTCTCTGTAGGAGGCATGCGACATCATTGTATATCACTCTTTCGCAAAGAATGCGTACATTTGTGGATAAGTGGTGTCAGAAATGCTCCGTTACACACCCTATGTGTTGCTGATGATTCCTCCGCCGAGACAGATGTCGCCTTCGTACAAGACAAGTGACTGGCCTGGAGAAGCGATGGTAGGTTCTTCGAATTTCGCAACAAAGAAATCTTTTTCGGCGCGGAGTGTGCACGGTCGGACCATATCGCGATAGCGCACGTGTGCTGTACAAGAAAGAGGAAGTTTTGTGCGTGTAATCCAATGAATTTCTTTGATTTTCAGCTCTTTGCGAGCGGCATCTGCCTTATTTCTAGAGACGACAATTTCATTTTCTTTCACATCCAACCCGATGACATAGTGCGGTACGTTCTCTCCGCCACCGATCTCAAAACCATGCCGTTGGCCGATGGTGTAGAGAATCGCCCCCTTGTGTCTCCCGATGATGCGTCCGTTTGCATCAAGAACATTGCCTTCTTCGGTCGGAAGAAATCGCGTTAAGAATTCGTACACATTGACGTCGCCTACAAAACATAATCCTTGGCTATCAGGCCGTTTTGCATTCGGCAGGCCGTATTTTTTTGCAAGAACGCGCACTTCTGGTTTCGTATATTCGCCCACGGGAAACATCACGTGCGCAAGTGCCTCCTGCCTCAACCCGCACAAAAAATATGACTGGTCCTTATTGGAATCCTTTCCACGCAAAAGCTGATACGTACTTCCCTCTTTTCTAACGCGAGCATAATGACCAGTCGCTATTATGTCGGCTCCCTCCGCAAGCGCCCAATCCAAAAAAGCTCCGAATTTAATATGCACATTGCACAGCACGTCCGGATTCGGCGTCACTCCCCGCGCATAATTGGCAAGCATATCCTCCACCACTTCTTTCTTGTACTCTTCCGAGAGATTGATTTCCCTGAATGGTATACCGAGCGTAGCAGCGACCCGCATCGCATCAAGGCGATCCTTCTGCCATGTGCATTCAATAAATTCCGGCTGCCAGATCTTTATAAAAACGCCAACAACTTCGTAGCCTTGGCTCTTCAAGAGCGCGGCTGAGACAGCGCTATCTACGCCGCCTGATAATCCGACGAAGAC
>CAYIJV010000005.1:0-35223 GCA_964363895.1 uncultured Candidatus Saccharibacteria bacterium | reverse complement strand
TCCGAAATTACGAGCGGTATCGAAGCGATGAAATAATATGACTTGGATTTCTACGGCAGTCCCGATAGTAAACGAGAAAATGCCTGGCACCATTGATTACGTGCTACCGGTACTATTCGGCATATCGATACTGACTTTAACAACGTATCCTCTACTCAGTGTGTTAGTTATGTTTGTTGCTGGTCCGTATTGGATATGGCGTTCGCTACGCGGTGCTTTGTACTACAAACAGCATAAAAGCAATATCCGCGGAACACAGCTCGTTGCTCTTGTTCTGACCAATGCTGTTTTCTATGGGAACGTGCTTTGGATACTACAGAACGTATTCCATCTCTTGTGATATTCGCGAGCTTTTGAAGAGATATGTTATGAGCTATAATCGCCTCACTATATGACCAAAGGAATAGTCACCCAGATTATCGGACCGATCGTTGATGTGCGCTTCCCCTCCGGAGGAGGGTCCGCCTCCGGCGGAGACAGCTTGCCGCCTATTAAGAATGCTCTTCACGTCAAACATAAAAACGGCACAATCACACTCGAAGTTGCCCAGCATTTAGGCCTCAATCGCGCGCGTTGTATTGCCATGCAGGATACGGCTGGCCTTGCACGCGAAGCGGAGGTCACCGATACGGGAGGGCCTATCAGTGTCCCTGTGGGAGAAGCTGTGCTCGGAAGAATGTTCAATGTGATCGGAAAACCCATCGATGGAAAAGAAGATGTTGCAAAAGATACCAAACGTCTTCCGATTCATCGCGATCCGCCCGCGTTCGTCCGTCAGAGTACGAAAGCCGAAGTGTTTGAGACGGGTATCAAAGCAGTTGACCTCATGACACCTTTTATTAAAGGCGGTAAGGTGGGACTCTTCGGCGGCGCAGGCGTAGGAAAGACCGTTCTCATTCAGGAATTAATTCACAATGTTGCGAGCGAGCACGGGGGTTACTCGGTGTTTGCCGGGGTAGGCGAGCGCGTGCGCGAGGGCAACGACCTCTATCATGAAATGAAGGACTCGGGTGTGCTCGAGAAGACTGCTCTGGTATTCGGACAAATGAATGAAGTTCCCGGCGCACGCGCTCGCGTCGCGCTCTCTGGCCTCACTATGGCAGAAGAGTTCCGCGATGCGGGAGGGAAAGACGTGCTCTTCTTCATGGACAACGTGTTTCGTTTTGTACAGGCCGGTTCGGAAGTCTCTTCTCTTCTCGGTCGTGTCCCGTCCGCGGTAGGCTACCAGCCGACTCTTGCCGGTGAAATGGGACTCTTGCAGGAGCGCATTACCTCCACGACCGAAGGGTCGATTACATCCGTCCAGGCAATTTACGTGCCCGCCGACGACCTTACCGATCCTGCTCCGGCTACGACCTTTTCTCACCTCGACTCGACTATCGTTCTCTCTCGTCAGCTCGCGTCTCTCGGTATCTATCCGGCGATTGATCCTTTGGAATCCGGCTCCACTGCTCTGACTCCGGAAATAGTGGGTGAGGAGCATTATCGAGTTGCCAATGAAACGCGCCGCGTTCTCCAACGATACAAGGATCTGCAAGACATCATTGCTATTCTCGGTATTGAGGAACTTTCAGAAGAAGATAAACGGCTTGTCTATCGCGCACGCAAGATCCAGCGCTTCCTTTCACAGCCGTTTGCAGTTGCCGAAGCCTTTACCGGTGCAAAAGGAAAATACGTAACACTTGGGGAGACTGTCCGCGGTTTTGGTGAAATTCTCGATGGCAAACACGACGCGCACAACGAGCAGGCGTTTTATATGAAGGGCAGTATTGACGAAGTGTCCGCCGGAGGCGGATCCGCCTCGGGCGGAAAAACCGCATAAGCTCATGGCTTCGCTCAACACGTTCCATCTTACGATCGCAAGCGTTGGAGAGACGCGCTTTGATGGGGCGGCTGTTTCGGCTACGCTACCGGGCGCCGCCGGCGAATTCACAATACTTTCGCATCACGAACCGATCGTAACAACACTGAAGTCGGGCACTATTACGGTACGCGTGGCGGAAGGCGAAGCAAAAAGATTCCCGATTAATACCGGAGTTCTCGAATGCTCGGGCAATCGTGTCGTCGTACTTCTATAAAGCCCAACTTCCGAGGTCAAAGGATCATGACAGCAAGATCGTTCCAGCGGCGCATTGAGAATTTTGTCTGCGAGCACTGTGGCGAAAAGGTGATCGGAGACGGATATACCAATCACTGTCCAAAATGTCTGTGGAGCAAACACGTGGACGTGAATCCGGGGGATCGGATGGCGCACTGCGGAGGAATGATGAAGCCGGAAGCTCTTGAAGGCGCTTCTCCCGATTATCGGATCATTCATCTCTGTGAACACTGTGGCTTTACACGCCCGAATGCAGTACACAAGAACGACAGAACGCAGGCAGTGCTTGCTATTGCGGGAATCCATTAGCGTGTCATCATTGCAGTATGTCAAACGGCGGCGGTAGCGGCGGAGGAGACGGTGGTGGCGGAGGACATGCCGATTCTATCTGGAATACAGGGGGCCTTCGCCGATGGAAGTCGTTGCCGCACTATTATGGTAATGAGATGCGACAACTCCTTCTTGGCGCAGCGGCCCTCATGCTTATTGCCTCGCCGTTGTATGGAAATAATCTTCGTGCGGAATTCCTGCTTGAAGTAATCGGTGCGCTTATGATGGTGGCGCTTGCCGCTCTTATAAATCCTCATAATCAATCGCTCTCGATCGGGAGCGCTGTGGTATCGGGCGTAGTCGCGGCCGTGTATGCGGCATGGGGACTTTTCGAATACGATTCCATTAATCCGGTCGCATTTGTTCTGCGTCTCGCGATCGCCGTCATATTGCTGTTCGGTTTTTATTTCAGTGTAAAGACGGTGCGTGCGTTCATGCTGGGCCAAATCGGCAAACGCGAATCTGTGGATGAGTTTGACAGTGATGCTGAAAAAGCACAGACCGATGAGTTCGAGTCGGAAATCACAGCTCGTCCGGATTCTAATCGATAAGCCGCGATGATATCCAAGAAAATTCTTGTGCTTTTGGGGCACCCTGATAAAAGCGGTTTTTGCGGAGAGATGGCTGATGCGTATTGCAAGAGCGCTCGCGCGACAGGGCACACGGTTGAAAGGATGAACATAGGTGAAATGCGCTTTGATCCGACACTATGGAAGGGTTATCGAGAAAAACAGGAACTAGAGCCAGACCTCAAACGGTTTCAAGACATTGTAGTGGCGGCCGATCACTTTGTAATTGTGTATCCAGTGTGGTGGGTAGGCATGCCAGCGCTCTTAAAAGGCCTTTTCGACCGCGTGTGGCTGCCGGGTTCTGCGTTCCGGTATATTAAGACACCCGCAGGAAAGCGCACTATCTTCTGGCATAGGCTTTTTCGAGGCAAGACTGCGCGCATTATCATGGCGAGCGGTGCTTTGCCGTGGTTGGTCAGATTTCTGCCGGGCAATGTAAATGCGCAGCTTAAATGGGGTATTTTGTGGTTTGCGGGATTCTCTGTACGTACACTGTGGTTTGGCCCGTCAGAAAATATTTCTCATGACCGGAAAAAACGGTGGCTTGAAAAAGTCCGTCAGTTGGGACGTAAAGCCGAATAATTGCCCGGGCCGCTTGGGTTCGGCTACACACAGGTGCCGATCCTGCCGTCCCGTCAATGCTACAATCAGAGGCATACATTGCTTGTATGCGCGTCACATTTTACGAAATGCTTCCGGTTGAGCAAGAGACCATGGAACAGCTCCTGCCGGGGCACGAGTGCATTTTTGTGGACGGGACTCTTTCCGAGAAGAATGCACAATCGGCTGTGGGAAGCGAAGTCGTGTGCGTGTTCGTGAATTGTCAGATAAATCGTGCCGTCATCAATGCTTTGCCGGAGTTAAAATTTATCGCGACCCGTTCGACCGGATTTGATCATATCGACCTCGATGCCGCAAAAGAACGCGGAGTTGCGGTATCGACCGTACCGGGATACGGTTCGCGCACTGTCGCTGAATTTACCTTCGGCCTTATCCTCACGCTCTCGCGCAATATTTTCAGGGCGCGTCTGCGCCTTCTTGAGGGCGCGCACTTTTCAATTGCCGATTTGGAGGGCTTCGATCTTTTCGGCAAGACTTTGGGGGTCGTGGGCACAGGCCGCATTGGCAAGAATGTCATTCTGATCGCGAAGGGGTTCGGCATGCATGTACTCGCGTATGATCCCTATCCCGATCTTGGCTTTGCCGCGGCGACCGGCTTTTCGTATGTCGCGCTTCAAGAATTGCTTGCGCAATCGGACATCGTCACGCTCCATGCACCATCGACAAAAGAGACGCATCATCTCATCAACGCCGATAATATTTTCAGCATGAAAAAAGGCGCACTTCTCATCAATACGGCGCGCGGTGAACTAGTCGAGACGGACGCAATGGTACGAGCACTTACTGCAGGGCATCTGGGGGGCGTGGGACTCGACGTATTGGAAGACGAGCGTGCGCTTCGCGAGGAAGCGGAGCTTTTGGCGCGCGCGCCGGAGAAACTGACGGACTTCAAAATGCTCTATGAAAATCATCTCCTTATGGATCAGCCGAATGCCGTCCTTACGCCGCACATCGCCTTTAGTACTCGAGAGGCCGTCCGCGAGATTCTCGAGACGACCGCAAAGAATATTCAGGCGTATGCGAGTGGTACTCCGCAAAACGTCGTCAATCCATGACACGCGTGATCAAAAATTTTGATGCGCTGGCCACTACACCTCTCCGATCCGACGCCCTCACGATCGCGGAAGCGGCATACGCGGCGATTGACACTGAAGTGGTCGTCCGCTCTGCACTCACGCTAGAAGGCTCGGTGCTTCGCGTAGGGGAACGCGCGTATGACCTCTCCGATTTTGCACGTGTGCGGGTCATTGGATTCGGGAAAGCGTCTTGTAAAGCGATGCAGACCATTGAAAAAATACTCGGCAGGAAGCTGGACGGCGGTATAGCGATCGATATCCGCCCCGGCGTCTGCGAAATCGCGTCGGTCATCGAAGGAAGCCATCCGTACCCGTCCGTACAAAACGTAGCAGCGTCGGAAAAGATCGTGGAGATGGCATCCGACCGCAGTGAGAAGGATCTTTTTATCGTTATCGTTTCCGGAGGCGGGTCGTCGCTTTTGTGTTACCCATATGATGAGTGCGAGCAAGGGGTGCGCCTCTATGAAGATATGAAGCAGACCGAAGCTACGATAGAGGATATGAACACTATTCGCAAGCACATTTCGGGAGTCAAAGGCGGGGGCCTCGCGGCGATCCTCTATCCCGCCACGGTCATCGGACTCGTTTTTTGCGATATTCCCGGTGAAAAATCCGAGGAGGTCGCTTCGGGGCCCACGTACATAGATGCGACGACCGTTGCGGATGCACAAGCGCTTCTAGACCGTTTTAATCTTTCGGGTTACACGCTGAAAGAGACTCCGAAGGACAAGAAACTTTTCGAGCACCTGTACAATGTGCCAGTGGTGACCAACAAGCACGCGCTTCTTGGGATGGAGCATGCCGCACGCGCACTCGGGTACGCGGTCAAGAACGCGGGCGCCGACCTTTATGACGAGACCGAATTTTTCGTTAAACGCATGTGCGGGGTTGCCGCCAGTAAAACCGCGGTGATAGCGGGCGGTGAACCGCGCCTCAAGGTTACGCGGTCGGGCGGCAAGGGCGGCCGATGCCAGTACGCGGCATTACGGGCATTATCGCTGATAGGGGAGAAGGATGTTTTTCTCGCGTTTGCTTCCGACGGGCGCGACAATTCCGACGCTGCCGGGGCTATTGTGGACTCTAAAAGCTCCGAGAAAGCGCGTGCATGCGGCGCTGATGTGCAAAAGGCGTTTGATAGCTTCGACACATATACGTTTTTTGAAAAGATGGACGATCTTCTTATGACGGGGCCCACAGACGCAAATGTTTCTGATTTGTTCGTTCTCCTCAGGGCGTGAATACCGAATATGGCACGCATCACCAACATACGCGCCGAGGAGATACGGGATTCACGGGGTAATCCGACGGTGGAAGCATTCGTCGCGGTCGGCGATATCGAGAGGTCGTTTGCTGTTCCTTCTGGCGCGTCCACGGGCTCTGCCGAGGCCCACGAACTGCGTGATGCCGATGGAGGGATGTCTCAGGCCATCCAGCGTGTCGCACAAGAGATCGCGCCTTTGCTAATCGGCATGGAAGCGGGCAATCAGCGGGAAATCGATGAGCATCTCATGCGCCTTGATGGCACTGCGCAAAAAACCCGCCTCGGAGGGAACGCGATGATCGGGGTGTCGGTTGCATGCGCAAAAGCGGCCGCTGCTGCGCGCGGGGTAGAGGTCTACGAGCATCTTCGCACACTTGCCACTATCAAGCCTTCCCGCACCACGCCCTTTCTGTACATGAATTACATCAACGGAGGCAAGCACGCGCGAAGTCCGCTTGTATTCCAAGAGCATATACTCGTGCCCGATGCGGAATCGGTACGGGATGCTCTCGCGATCGCTGCGGTTGTTGAGAAGGAGCTTTCGAAAATTCTAACCGAGAAGTACGGTACATCGGCCGCCGACGCCATGGGTGATGAAGGCGGGTACGTGATACAGGAGACAGAACCCGAAGCGCCTTTCGCGATTCTTGCCGAGGCTATTCAGAAGGCTGGATTCGGAGGCAGAGTACGACTCGCCACGGACGTTGCGGCGTCATCTTTTTATAATGACGGACTGTATACGATCGGGGAGAGAAAGCACTCTGCGGAAGAGATTGGTGCGATATACAGACAGCTCGCTACGACCTACCGACTCTTTTCGATAGAAGACCCGTACGCAGAGGACGCAACGGATGATTTTATCCGCCTGCAGGCGGAACTCCCCGATGTGCGCATTGTCGGCGACGACCTCACCGTAACGAGCCGCGAGCGCATTGCGCGCGCCGGCTCTCTCCGCGCGATACGCGCCGTTATCATCAAACCAAATCAGATAGGTACGTTGAGCGAAACATTGGACGCCATGCAGGAGGCGCGCGCTCGCGATGTCGATTGCATTGTGAGCCACCGAAGCGGAGAAACCATGGACGATTTCGTCGCCGACCTCGCGTATGCTTTTGGCGCGTTTGGTATCAAGGCGGGGACATTACGCAAAGCCGAACGTCGTGTAAAATACGAACGACTGGCCGCTATTTCGGCCTGAACTATGACATCACGCGCACAGATCATCGCGACTATCGGACCGGCCTCGGGAGATGAGGCGATTCTTTCGAGGATGCTCGCGGCTTCTATGGACGTTGCGCGCATCAATTTCTCTCACGGGACCCATGAATCAAATGGAGGCTACATAGTCGCCATACGCGCCGCAGCTCGCGGAGCGGGAAGGCGGGTGCCGATCATTGCGGATCTCCCCGGCCCGCGCATGAAGACTGAAACGGGACATGCATATGATCAATCTGGCACACCGGCGATTACCGAGGCTGACCGTCTTCATCTCGATTTTTGTATCGCGCAAAAGATGGATTACATCGCGCAGTCGTATGTCGGCGGCGTAGATGATGTTCGCGCCATGCGGAAAGAGATCAGCGCGCGCGGCGCGTCTATACCGCTTATCGCAAAGATCGAACGCAAGGAGGCGGTCGATGCTTTTGACGCAATTTGCGCCGAAGCGGATGCCATCATGATAGCCCGCGGGGATCTGGGACTCGCAATTCCCATAGAGACCATTCCCTTCGTCGAGCGCGATCTCGCCGCGCGCGCAAAAAAGGCGGGGAAGCCCGTCATCACGGCGACACAGATGCTTCTTTCCATGACGGAGCACGACACGCCGACGCGCGCGGAGGTTACAGACGTGGCGTACGCAATTTTGTCCGGCTCCGATGCCGTCATGCTCTCGGAGGAAACGGCTCTCGGCAAGTACCCGATCGAAGCTGTCGCCATTATGGAGCGCATCGTCTCGCAGGCAGAAAGAGAGATAATAGATGCTAAGATGATACATGCGCTTGCCTGAAGACTGGGCCTTTTTCTCTTCTGGCAAATACCAGATGATGGGGATATGATGCGGAGTCATGTCGTTATCAATTGGGATAGTTGGATTGCCGAACGTGGGAAAGTCCACGCTCTTTAATGCGCTTACCAAGAAAGGCGTGCCGGCGGAGAATTACCCATTTTGTACAATAGACCCATCGGTGGGAGTCGTCGCTGTACCAGATTTTCGGCTCGACAAACTCGCAGAAATGTCAAAATCGGAAAAGAAAATCCCTGCGGCAGTTGAGTTTGTCGACATTGCAGGCCTGGTGAAAGGTGCGTCGCAAGGGGAAGGACTTGGCAATCAGTTTCTTACGCATATTCGCGAGGTAGATGCAATCGCGCAAGTCGTACGTATGTTTGATGACGAAGATGTCCATCATGTGGCTGGGGAGATCGATCCTCTCCGTGATATCGAAATCATCAACCTCGAGTTGGTACTCGCAGACATGCAGAGTGCCGAGAAGCGTCTCGAGAGGGTGGAGCGTGATGCAAAAAGCGGGGAAAAAGAACTTATCGCCGAGCGCGATGTCTTACGTAAGATTGTCCCGGTACTTCAAGCTGGCAAGGCCGCCCGCACAGTGCTCCTTGATGAGCAAGGATGTTTGGTCGCAAGGGGTATGCAGTTACTCACGATGAAACCAATTTTGTATGTGCTCAACAGAAAAAGCGGGATGGTCAATGTGGATGCCGAAGGGGGAGAGCGGTGGAGAGTGCTAAAAGAATTTCTTGAGTCAGAAAAAGCCGGATATTGTGTTGTTGATGCGGGAGTCGAGAGCGATCTATCCGATGTTCATGACGACGAACGCGCGGATTTTCGGCGCGAACTGGGAGTTGGAAACGACGGGCTCGATGATCTCATCAAAGCCGGCTACAAGCTTCTTGATCTCATTTCATTCCTCACGACGGGCGAAAAAGAATCTCGCGCGTGGACCATTCGTCGCGGTTCAACGGCGCCGGAGGCGGGAGCGGCTATTCACACCGATTTTCGCGACAAATTCATCCGCGCGGATGTCATCCGCTGGGATGTTCTAGTTGAAGCAGGTTCATGGTCAAAAGCACGAGAAAAAGGCATGGTGCGGACGGAGGGGAAAGAATATGTCGTGGAAGATGGGGACGTGATGGAGTTCCGTATTTAGTGGTATAATTCGGGTATATGGACAAGCCAAAAGTTACACCGAAAGATTTCTTTCTCTGGGCGGGAGCGATGGTTTCGCTTTATGCGGGAGTGGTCGCTTTTATCACGCTCGTATTCGACTACATTAACCACGCATTTCCGAATCCGGTGACGAACTCATATTATTCCGATGCGTATTCCAACAGCATTAGCTACGAGACGGCATCGCTTATCGTGCTCACGCCCGTATTTCTCATCCTAATGCGGCTCATACGGCGCGATATTGCGGCCGATCGATCTCGAAGCGATATATGGGTGCGTCGCTGGGCGCTCTTCCTCACGCTTTTCCTCGCAGGCGCGACAGTGGTGATAGACCTGATCATTCTTCTCAACACATATCTTCAGGGCGAAGATATGACGATAGGATTTCTACTCAAAGTGCTCACGGTCCTTCTGGTCGTGGGCTTGGGCTTTATGCACTTTATGGCAGATCTCTGGGGTTACTGGGAACGAGAGCAGGCGCGCGCGCGCATGGTGAATTATGCGGTGGGTGCGCTCGTACTCGTCACTATTCTAAGCGGATTCTTCATCATCGGTACTCCACAGCAATTGCGGATGCAGAAACAGGATGCGATTCGCGTGCAGGATCTGCAGAACATACAGTGGCAAATAGTGAACTACTGGCAACAGAAGGAAGAATTGCCGGTCGGTCTGAGCGAGCTCAACGATCCTATCTCGAATACCATGATCCCTGTCGATCCTCAAACGAAAGAGTATTATGCGTACAACGCGACCGGCGCGGCATCTTTCCAACTGTGCGCTACATTCGCGACGCAAGGCGGTGGTGGTGATGGTTATATGAAGGGCCGTACTATCGCCATGCCCGCGGAGCCTATGAGTGACGGCAAAGTCATGCAGGACAACTGGCAACATGACATGGGAGAAGTTTGTTTCGACCGTACTATCGACCCTGAACGTTATCCTCCGTTTTCGAAATTGAAGAACTTGTAGTTTTTAGACACCAAACCCCCGCTCCGCCGGCTAGCGGACGCGGGAGTTTGGGGCTATTTTGGAGTATGATAGTCTGATTCTATGTCCAAGTACGACCACAAGAAAATCGAGAAGAAATGGCAGAAATTCTGGGAGAAAAACAAGATCTACACGACTCCCGATAAGGCTCCCGGCAAGGACAATTTCTACCTTCTTGTAGAATTTCCATACCCTTCGGGTAATCTCCATGCAGGGCACTGGTATGCATTTGCCGTGCCGGATATTCTCGCGCGTGCTCTGCGTATGCAGGGTAAAAACGTGCTCTATCCGATAGGTTTTGATGCATTTGGGCTTCCAGCAGAAAATGCCGCCATAAAAAGCAAGCTCAATCCGCGCACATGGACTTTGAGCAACATCGAATACATGAAAAAACAGATCAAGTCGATGGGTACTTCATTTGATTGGTCGCGCGAGGTCGTAACCTGCGATCCCGCGTATTACAAATGGACGCAGTGGCTCTTCCTGCAATTTTTCAAGAAAGGGTTGGTGTATCGCAAAGAGACGGCGGTCAATTGGTGCCCGAAGGACAAAACAGTGCTTGCGAATGAACAGGTGGTGAATGGAAAATGCGAACGTTGTGATAGCGAAGTGGTGCAGAAACAAATGCTCCAATGGAATATTAAAATTATCGATTATGCGGACCGACTCATCGATGATCTGGAGTCACTCGATTGGCCCAAAGAAATAAAAGATTCACAGCGCAATTGGATCGGCCGCTCCGAGGGAGCCGAAATTGATTTTCCGCTTGTTGTCGAGCAACAAAAGTATAAGTACGTGATTTTGCACGGATTTACGAGTGGACCCGATCGACCGCGTTTTCTGCATTGGAAAGCCGAGTTGGAGAAGTTGGGGCACGAAGTAATTATTCCAACTCTGCCAAACCCCGATAATCCTTCGGAAGACGAGCAAGTCAAAGCTGCCATTGCCGCGGCTGATTATGACGAAAACACAATCCTTTTCGGACACAGCTTGGGCGCGGTTGTAGCCATGAAAGTAGTAGAGCGTCTGAAAAAGCCTATAGCGCGACTGGTCCTTGCCGGTGGATTTGTTGACCGCAACTTTAAAGACAAGCCACGTAATTTTGATAAGCGTTTTGTGTGGAAATTTGACGCTGATAAGATAAAAAAGAACGCGAAATCTATAACAATTCTGCACGATATTAATGACCATGCCATAAGTGACAAACAAGTTGCTAGTATTGAAAAAACGTTAGGCATCAAGGCCGAGCGAGTCGTAGCGGAAACACCACATTTCACAGGCGAGAGGGAATTGCCGGTGTTGCGTTCCCTCCGACCGACGATTACGGTGTTTACGACGCGCGCAGATACGCTCTTCGGCGGTACGTATCTTGTCTTGGCGCCCGAACATCCCCTCCTTCGCAAAGGCTTCGTAGGACAAGCGTGGATCAGCGTTCTTCAGAATCGAGATGAAGTTGAAAGATATATAGAGCAAGCAAAGAAGAAAAACGAACGAGAGCGCACTGAAAACCGAGAAAAGACTGGTATCGAACTCAAAGGTGTAGAGGCCATCAATCCGGCGACAGGAGAGAAGATACCAGTCTTTGTTGCCGATTACGTCTTAGGGCACTATGGTACTGGTGCCATCATGGGAGTCCCAGCGCACGACGAGCGTGACTTTCAGTTCGCGAAGAAATTTGGTGTCGCGATAAAGGAAGTCATTGAACCGCTTGTTGTTCGCAAGACAGGACTCGACGCTGTGCATGCCGATGAATCGTTCACGGACCGTTTTTCAGTCTTGGCAATAGTTAAACATTGGTCTGAGGACAAATATCAGGCGGTTTTATACAAGCCGACGGACGTAAAGGGTTGTGTTTCTGGTGGTATGCACGAAGGGGAAGATGTCATAACCGCTGGAACACGTGAGATTGCCGAGGAAACTGGCTATTCGAATACTCATTTTGTTCGCCAATTGGGAGGTGTAATTCACGTTAAATACTACAGTGATAATCGAAAGAGAAACACACTTGCCCACTCCACTCCACTCCTCTTCAAACTGGAAAATGACTCTCAAGTGAAAATCTCGGAGGATGAAAAAGCCCGACACGATGTAAGCTGGCTTTCAAAAGAGGAAATGGATAATTTCATCAATCGCGAAGATATGAAGATCGCGTGGAGCCGAGTGAGTGGAGATGTATGCTTTGCGGAGAAGGGAATCCTCTTCGATTCGGGCGAATTTTCGGGGTTAACGAGCGATGAGGCGATACCGAAGATTACAGAGCGTTTCGGCAGGCGCAAAACGACGTACAAACTACGAGATTGGACAGTCTCCCGACAGCGATATTGGGGAGTCCCCATACCCATCGTTCATTGTCCAAAATGCGGACCAGTTGCCGTGAAAGACAAAGAATTGCCGGTAAAACTTCCGGAAGTGAAGGATTATTTACCTGAAGGAAGCGGCAAGTCACCACTCGCAAAAGCAGTGAAGTGGGTAAAGGTGAAGTGTCCAAACTGTCAAGGCCCGGCCTCCCGCGAGACGGACACCCTCGACACGTTTGTGGATTCCTCGTGGTATTTCTTGCGCTACATGGACCCAAAAAATAAAAAGAAATTTGCCGACGCTAAAAAATTAGCGGCTTGGATGCCCGTCGACCTGTATTCGGGAGGAGCGGAACATACAACAATGCACGTCTTGTATAGCCGCTTTTGGCAGAAAGCGATGCATGATCTCGGACTCGTACAAGACAAAGAACCTTACGATCGGCGGATGAATCGTTCGCTCATCATGGGGCCGGATGGGCAGAAAATGAGCAAATCGCGTGGTAACGTGATCGACCCAGATGAGGTTGTGGCAAGGCTTGGCTCTGACACTGTGCGCATGTATTTAGCGTTTATCGGCCCATATAACGAAGTATCAAGCTATCCGTGGAATCCAGACGGCGTGGTAGGAGTGCGACGCTTTTTGGAACGAGTGTGGCGCGTACAGGAATATATAGGTCAGAACGAAGTTGCAGGCCTTCAGGGAATTTTACACAAATCTATCAAAAAAATCGGCGAGGATATTACAGCACTCAAATTCAATACTGCGATCAGTCAGCTCATGATCCTTCTAAATGCCGTAGAAAAAGAGAAAATGATAGGGGAGGGACAATGGAAAATCATTCTTAAACTTCTAGCTCCGTTCGCTCCGCACATGGCGGAGGAATTGTGGGCGGCCTGTGGAAAGAAAGGATCGATCCATAAGGAGTCGTGGCCGGCGTTCGATCCCGCTTTTTTCAAAGATGAAACGGTCATGATCGCAATACAGATCAACGGCAAGACGAGGGGAGAGGTAAGTATTGCCACAAATGCGGGCAAAGAGATCATCGAAAAAACAGCACGCAATGCTGTCGCTTCGCGTTTGGAAGGGAAGAAAATAGTACGTACCATCGTTGTTTCCAACAGGCTCGTGAATTTTGTCGTTGAAGAGTAGTATTAGAGCTTAAAGATGTGCGAAGAAGCGCCAGAATCTTCAATGGAATATCCCTCACTTGCTAGTTTATTCCGCAGTTCATCCGCTCGTTGCCAATTCTTTCCCTGCCGCGCCACTCCGCGTTCTTTAACGAGTTGAGAAATTGCCTCGGGCAAACTTTCTAGCGCAACTTCTTCTTTCATTTCACCAATTGCAAGTTTGCGTGCGGCTTCGTCGGGCTCTCCAAGGTTGAGGCCAAATACTTTATCGGCATCGAGAAGCATAGAGAGACGCTCTGCGGGAGATATGGATTCATCTTTTGTCATGTCCCATAATACTGCTAGCGCACCAGGAGTATCGAGATCATCGTTGATTTTTTCTACAAATCTTGACTTCCATGAAGCGGGCGGCGGACCAGACTCAACATCTTTTAAGGAAAGACGTAGCGCCACAAGCTTTCCGAATGCCCTTTGCGCGGCGCCTAGTGCCTCCCATGTGAAATTTGACGGTGTGCGATAATGAGCTCCTAAAAAAAGGTAGCGTAAAGAAAGAGGATGAAATCCGCGCTCGATAATATCTGAAAGATATACGACATTACCCTCGGATTTGGCTATTTTTGCCCCTGCGAGCTGGATATGAGCGCGATGAAGCCAAAATCTTGACATAGGTCGTTTACCAATTGCAGATTCAGATTGAGCGATCTCATTGTTGTGGTGAATAGGAATGTGTTCGATGCCGCCCGTGTGAATATCAATTTGAGCACCTAGGGTTGCGCGTATCATAGCTGAACACTCTATGTGCCAGCCCGGAAAGCCTTTGCCCCACGGGCTGTCCCAGCCAAGTTTCTCGCTGCTCTTCCAGAGCAGGAAATCTTTTGCGTTGCGTTTATCCACGTTCACTTTGACCCGCGCACCTTCTTTCAAGCCCGCAAGATTGATGCTTCCCAGTTTTCCGTATTCAGGAAATCGTGAAGTATCAAAATATACCCCAGATGCAGTGGCGTAGGTATAACCTTTTTCTTCCAAGGTCCGTATCATGGCAATTTGAGCAGGAATAAAATCACTTGCGCGAGGAAACGTAATTCTATCGACCTGTACGTTTAGAGAGCGAATATTCTCAAGAAAAATATTTGCGTATTTTTCTCCCAACGCCCGCATGTTTTCAAGTGAGGGGGCAAGGCCTTCTCGTGCAAGACCTTTGGCCATCTTGTCTTCGCCATCGTCGCTATCGGAGGCAAGATGGCCAAAATCAGTGAAGTTGATAACTTGCTGAACCGCAAGATTATTGTATTCAAGGGTGCGCCGAAGTATGTCTGTAAAGACGAACATTGAGAGGTTGCCGATGTGCTGGAGACCATAGACGGTTGGACCGCAGTTATACATTCTTACATCTTTCCAATCTTTTGGCGGCAGAAATTGTTGCCGAGCATGCCCCAGTGTGTTGTAGAAATACAATGGCACCGATTTTCTTCCGCGGCCTCGCACCTTAGGGAAGATATCGAGCCATCCCATATTACAGCCATTTCTTGTATTTAAAGTACCACAACATACTCGCGCCAGCAGCAAAAACTATTCCAACGATTATCCAGAAATCGTACGGTAACCCGATGATGGGGTTAGATTGTGCATTTATATCAAAAATTGCGACGAAGAGAGCTAGAGGGAAGGTAAGAAGTGCCATGATCGTTAGGACTCGCATTGTTTCATTCTGTTTTGTTGCGAGCAGTGAATTATTAGTTTCCCGTAATTCGTGAAGTGATTCTGTTGCACGCATGATGTGATTATGTACTCGGTAGTAATCATCGGAAATTGTACGAAGATACGGCGCGAATTCCGTGCCGAACATTTTGGTAGCGCCCGTTTCAAAATCGCGTAACACTTCACGGTGCGGCTCAATGCGCTGGCGCAGGTTCAACAGATCACGCGCATTTATGGATATTTCGGAGACCATCCTCACTTCGTGACCAGAAAAAATCTGATCCTCGACGGTACCGAGGTGGTGTAATACAAACTCGACTTCATGTTCGACAGCTTGGTACAGATTTCGCAACATATAAAAAAACATGAACCCTGCGTGGTTCCCAATATTGCTTTTTTCAAGGACGGTATTTACCTCGAATATTTTGGAGAATTTGTGAAGAGGATCGATGGTATCGTAGTGTGTTGTGATAAGAAAATTGCGTCCAACAATAAAATCAATTTCCTGTTCGCGGGTTTTGTGGCTTTGGCGCAGAGCAGGGAAGTGAAGAACGAGGTAAACATACTCGCCACAAAACTCCACTCGTGGCTTGGTCGACGGGAGAAGTAATTCTTCTCCGGTTAAAGTAGTGATCCCGAATTGATCGACAATGTCATGCACCTCATCGCGACTTGGAGATTCAAGATCGATCCACACCAGTCCGTTGTGTTCATATCGAGTATGCATCGGGCAATTATACCCTAAACCACATCCCCCGCCTTGCGGGGGATGTGGTCGGGCGAACAATTGTTGTGCAATTGTTTTAGCCTCGAATTTTGCGCCACTTCATCCATGTGAGATAATCCTTCCAATGCATAAATTTGACTGGAACATATCACTGTCACTCAGCTCGGTTACTATCGTTGGTGTTCTGCTCGTAGGAGGAGCATTTACGGGCGGATTTGTTCTGGGAAGTTCACAGCCTGTAAGCATTCAGGTTTTTTCATCCGGTTCCCAACCGCCGCCGAATATTGATTTTTCACCCGTATGGAAAGCGTGGAATGTCATGGATGAAAAATTTGTGCCAGCTGTAGTAGCGACATCAACGCCAGCCGCCACTTCGACAGCCGCTCTAAATCAAGATCGTGTATGGGGCATGATCCAGGGGCTGGCAGGTTCTTTGAACGATCCGTATACTTTTTTTCTTCCACCAGTTGAGAATCAAGAATTTGTCACTGACCTGAGCGGAAGCTTTGAAGGAATCGGTATGGAAATTGCTGTCCGCGACCAAGTTATCACCGTAGTTTCTCCACTGAAGGGGACACCGGCAGATAAAGCCGGTCTGAAGGCTAAAGATTTGATTTTAAAGATCGACGAGGTTTCGACAACAGGAATGGATGTAAGCTCGGCTGTAAAAAAGATCCGCGGACCAAAAGGTACTGAGGTTACGCTTACCGTAGGACGATCCGGTTGGTCTTCTCCTAAAGAGATAAAAGTGACGCGGGATGTGATCAATGTGCCGACCGTGATCGCGACGCCGAGACCGGATGGCATCTTTGTCATTCAACTGCTAACGTTTACGGCTAATTCGCCGGATCGTTTCAGATCAGCGCTTCGCGAGTTTGTCGAGTCGGGCAATACAAAACTCATCCTTGATTTGCGCGGGAATCCTGGAGGGTACTTGGAGGCTGCAGTCAATATGGCAAGTTGGTTTTTGCCGAGCGGGAAGATTGTTGTAACCGAAGATTACGCGGGCCATGCAGATAATATCGTGCACCGCTCATCCGGATACGATATCTTCAACGAGAATCTCAAATTAGTTATTCTTGTGGATCAAGGTTCGGCATCTGCTTCAGAGATCCTTGCCGATGCATTGCGCCATCATGGCATAGGGAAACTCGTGGGGACGAACACCTTCGGCAAAGGATCTGTCCAAGAATTGGTGGAGATTACACCAAAAACCTCTCTCAAGATTACTGTAGCGCGTTGGCTCGGGCCCGACGGTACTCAGATCCCGCAGGATGGAATTGTGCCGGATGTAATGGTGGAGGTGAAAGAAGAGGACACCAAAGACGGCAAAGACCCGCAACTTGAAAGGGCGGTGGAATTATTGAAAAGGGAGTGAATCTTCACGAAGTCTTCCCAGCCTTCAGGCTCGAAGAACCATGCGGCACTGGAAGTTTTCCCATGTCTCATGAAACCACCAGCCCCTTTTGTTAAATTGTCCACTAGATTTGTCCCAGCGAAGACACGGCACCAGATCACCTCTATCAAACGTCGCGCCAAAGAAAAAATAAGCACTGCCATCTTTCATCGCATTTGCCTCTGGAGAATTAGGGTGTCGCATAACATAATCCATTTCAGCATCGCCAGCGTGGTTGTACTCCTTGGTGTCTTCGAGTATCTCTCGCATTCTCTTTCCGCGATTTTCGCTTAATTGGCCATCATACTTAAGCACGCGTATCTTAGGGCCTGCTTGTTTTTCCGGCGAAATACCTTCAGTCATTGTCCTATTATAGTGAGAATCTAGGAATACAGAAATGGAGTGGCGGGCCGCTACCGGCCGGCCTCTTTGACCTATAGAGGCGACGCCTTGATATATTGATTTTTACAGCGGTAGGTCGGCATAATACTCGGCAGCTTCGATAAGCGTGTCGCGTAGCGCAGGGCGTTTGTCGAACATGGACATTGCATCCGTGTCGAGAATCGAGTTCTCTGGCCGCCTTGTTCCCTCATAATCGGACAGACTGCTGTATCGATATGTTTTGAGTTTCTGTTCTAATGACGGCATGTTTCGTATGTATCCTGATTTCCATTCGCGCTCAAATAGTTCGGCAGGGTTGAAGTGAATGTATTGCACGACGTGCTGCAGGTACGTATCGTCGTCGATGCGTTTGGAACGAAAAGGTTTTATGAACACGTTCCCGACATGCTGTCGGTTCACGTTGAAATACATACTAAAGCTCGTTCCGACCTTTTGCATGAATGTACTGATTCCTCCGTCGGTAATTTCTTGTAGCAGTAAATGAAAGTGGTTCGGCATGAGACAGTACGCGCCGATGGAGACCAGCGGATTGCCGCGCGGCAGGGAAAGAAGGTGTTCGTGCGACGGGCTGTACATGGCTCCACGGCGAATTGTGCGCCTGCCATTGCAAATGTAGAGCGCCTGCAAGAAACGTTCGTAATCACGCTCGGTTTCGAACACGACCTTTTTGTCGATACTGCGCGTATAGCAGTGATACCACTCATCGATCGCGAATTCTTCTCTGCGATATGCCATGCGGGCATGGTATCACTGATATATACAGGCGTCGCCTTGATATAGGGTATTTTCTGCGGTTTTGCTACAATGACGCGATGAAAGTAATTTTAATCAAAGATGTCGCTAAAGTTGGACAGCACGGGACGGTGAAGGAAGTGGCGGACGGCTACGCTCTTAACTTTTTAATTGCTCGCGGACTTGCCATTCAGGCAACGCCGGAAAAGATGGCCGCACACGAAATGGCGCAAAAGAGGGAAGTGGAGGCGCGGGAGCGAGATCATGTTGCTCTCGTGAAAGCAATCCAAAGTTTGGAGGGCGCACGTGTTGAAATTACCGCTCGTGCGACCGAAAAGGGCGGACTTTTTAAATCGATTACAGTCAGCGATATCGCAAAAACGATCTTGAACAAAAAAGGGATCAAGATACAGGAAGAGGTGATCGTCCTTCAGAAGCCGATCAAACAAACGGGAGAGAGTAAAATAACACTCGCACTTCCCGATGTAAAAGCGAAAATTACGCTCGCGGTAATAGCAAGTAGTTAAATCACGTCAACGATACGACGAGTTACAGAGCGACCGTCAAAGTTTGTCTTACGTTTGGCGCGAAAATGCACGGTGCCGCTTACTTGTGCAAAAAGCGTATGATCCACGCCAACACCAATGTTTTTGCCAGCCATGATAGCTGTTCCGCGCTGACGAACGATTATCTCGCCCACGTCGACCATTTGGCCGTCCGCGCGTTTAACACCCAGGTATTTCGGATTTGAATCGGTAAGGTTATGGGCTGTTCCGCCTGCTTTGGTATGGGCCATAGAGAAAAATAAGTACTAAGGAATAGGTACTAAGGACTAAGGTCAGGTATGATTACGAACATGAGGAGCATACAGGAAATGAAGCAGAAAATCAAGAACTGGATGGGTGACACCGTGGGGGAATGGGGTACCGTCGCAATCGTCTTTCTGGTTGCGCTCGCGTCTTTCGGATTGGGTAGACTTTCGAGCCTAGAAGAGACCCGTCCCCTCGTGTCGATCAGCCAAGCGCCGATTGACGCCAAACCGCGCGCTCTTGCGCCTGGGGGTCTTTTTGTTGCTTCCAAGACGGGTAGTGTCTATTACTACCCGTGGTGCGCAGGGGCGACAAAGATCGCGGTACAAAATCAGCGTTGGTTCAAAGACGATATGGAAGCTCAAAGAGCGGGATACACACCTGCCAAAAACTGCAAAGGACTGCAGTAAAATAGGACTTTTTCCACGATGCGCTATACTCGCTTGTATGCTTGTTGTTGACGTTGAGGCATCGGGAACGGAGCCGAAAAAACACTCTATAGTGAGCCTCGGCGCACTCGATTTCTCGAATCCTTCGAATCGTTTTTATGAAGAGTGCCGAATATGGGATGGTGCACATGTGATGGATGAGGCGCTGGCAGTAAATGGATTTACAAAAGAAGAAATTATCGATGCAAAAAAGCAAAGCGAGGCGGATCTTATCCATTCATTCTTACGTTGGAGCGAAGGGGTAGAGGAACGCACGCTTGCGGGGCAGAATGTATCGTTCGATCGGGATTTTCTCAAGGCCGCTGCCGAGCGGGCTGGACACACGGACTGGCAATTTGCGTATCGCACAATTGATACGCACACGCTTGCCTACATGCACATGGTAGAGCATGGACTCCAGCCGCCTGTGAAGCATCACAGGAGTGCGCTCGACCTTGATGCTGTTCTCAACTACTGCGGAATTCCCGAAGAACCATCTCCACACAATGCTCTTACGGGAGCGCTTTCCCATGCCGAGGTAATTGCGCGGTTGTTGTACGGAAGAAAACTTTTGCCAGAATTTGAAGAATTCGAAATTCCCTGGAAAGTCAGCTAAATTTCAAAAGCCGTTTTTAAGACAGGCACTCTCTGGGGGAGGGCACCCTTCTCGTTCTGTTGCAGTTTGTATTATGCGATTAATATTTCTTTGTCGAGATTCCTTATTTTCCAGTAAATAATCTCGCGGCCCATTTTTAATTTCTTGATTGGGGCCGTAGGAGAAAGGGTATAAATGTCTTGACAGGGATGTGGCCAAGTATATAGGAACGGCGAGATTGCCAACGTCGCACAATATATCTTTTGCGACATGTAGCTTGGTACAAACCGTATATCCTGACACCGCGAGACGGATTGATCTACAGAAACCCCACATAGCCTCTGAAGCGCGTTACAATAAGGCAATATGCATCAGAACTACACTAAGGCTCTTATTGCTCTCTTGAGTCCCCTTGAACGACGTCTACTCCAAAAACTCGCGACACCGCAGAAAATCCAGGATTACCTTGATACCCTCCCTATAAATTTTGAGCTCCAAGGGGAGACCTACATGTCGCCGAGACGAGTTATCAAGGAAAATACTGCTCATTGCTTCGAAGGCGCGTTATTCGCGGCCGCAACCTTGGCATATCACGGCGAGTCGCCTCTTTTGATGGATTTTCGAACCGTGCCGGAGGATGAAGATCATGTTATTGCGGTCTTCAAACAATACGGGCGCTGGGGAGCCATCAGCAAGACCAATCATGCGATACTGCGGTACCGTGATCCGATATATGAGTCGCCGCGCGAGCTCGCGATGTCGTATTTCCATGAATATCTCGAATGGAACGGCAAAAAATCGTTGCGCGCGTATTCGGAGCCGTATGATCTATCACGATTTGCTCCCGAAAAGTGGGTTACCGAGGAAGAGGAACTCGTATGGCTCGTTGACGCTCTTGATTCCTCCCGCCACTTCCCTACTGCACCCAAAAAAAATCTGAAACTTTTGCGCCGCGCCGCGCCTGTGGAATTACGCGCAATGAAAACGACAGAATGGAGTAAACACGGCAAACTCTACAAATAATTCATCGGATCCAAATATGCAGAAAGCGGGGCGATCGGCATGACTGCATCGGCGCACGGGGTCGCGGAGTTTGTGGCTGTTCCCAACTTTACGATTTGTGTTGCGGAGGATACGTAGACACCGAAGTGCAGGTGCGGGCCCGTGGCGTAGCCGGTTTCCCCGCTGTAGCCAATGATTTCTCCAGTCGCTACCGATTGCCCTGTCGTTACATTGATTTGTGAAAGGTGCGAATACATCGTGTTCAGGCCGTTGTTGTGCTTTATCATTACCCACTTTCCATAGGAGTAGCAGCCTCGCCTTGCTATTCCTACAGAGTCGGTGTTGCCAGTGCCGAGCACGGTCCCCGTGAGCGCGGATCTGATGGGGGTGCCGATAGGAGCCCCAAAGTCCATACCGTTGTGACCCTTGCCGTTATACGCGCCCGATCGGGCGAATGCGGTATTGCCGAATTTTTGAGTGATACGGACGTTATCAACCGGCCATCGCAGAATCCCCTTACCTGCGGCAAGTATTTCCGACGGGTTAACAATGCGTTGAAATTGCGCCTTAAGATCGGCAAGGGCGGCGTCAAAACTTGCACGTGCAGCTTGTTTTTGAGCAAGAATGGATTGATAGGTCGATTCCTGCGATTTCGTTTGGGCAAGCAACTCACTTTGCGCTTTTTTCGTGGCATTGAGCGAACCTTGTTGTGCGAGCAGAGTATTCTGTTGCTTCACCAACTGCGCTTTCTTTTCTTCTGTAGCGGCTTTTGTGTCGGAGAGCGATTGTTTTTCGACTGAAAGTCTTTCAATTTGTTCCCGAACGGCTTTCTGAAGAAATTGGGCAGTATCTACATCTATCCACGCATCGGAAATATCTCCTGCGGAAAGCAGACGGATAACAAGAGGCCGTGTTTCTGTCTCACTAAGAGTGCGAAGCGATTCGCCAAGACCCGCTTCTCCCGTATCAATGGAGGCTTGTTTGCCCGCAATACCGCGCGCGAGCTGTTGGATCTCGAGCTGTGTTGCGCTTATTTTGTTTTTTGTTGCCTTTATTGAAGCTGTTGCTTTTTTAATAGATACATCCAATTGCGAAAGCGTATTCTGGAGCGTTTTCTTTTTACCTCCGATCGCATCGAGCTGTACTTGGTACTGTGCGATCTCTTTATCCATGATCGTTATCTGCGCGTTATGTTCATCGATTTGCTTCTGCAGTTCACTTGCGCTCAATTCCGCACTTTGTGCGCTCTGCGCAAAAAGAAAGATTGACATGCATAGCGCGATGACCGTGAACACGGCATACAGAGAGAGGCGTTTGCTCATAGCGACGAATTAACGGCAAGTGAAGCGAGAGCAGTCTTGATGCGTCGGAGCACTGCCTCCCTGCCAATAGCGGACGCTACGACAAACGGGTCCGGTGAGCGCTCCAGCCCCGTTAGAGAGTATCGTAGAGGCCATAGAACTGCTCCACGACCTTTTTCTGTCGCGTAGTCCCAGAGAGCCTTTTTGAGGCTCTCGGCGCTACTGTAGCCTTCGACAGGCAGCTCGGTAAGAAGCTTTTGCGCAGTTTGAAGGTGACGCAGGGTATCCTCAACACTCACTCCTTTTTGTGGCAGACGAGCGGAATCGAGCGTTGGATCGGCGAAGAAGAAATCTAACTCCCCTTCCGCAACCAGAGTTTTTAAATCATCCCACACAGCGATGCGCTCGCGGATAATCGGAGCAAGCGATGTCCCGATATCTTCACTCCAGACAAGACCGCGCGCCTCGATGGAAGCTTTTAATGTCGAGTTTGCATGTGCCCTGAATTCATTCTCCGACAACGCAAGCATGTAGTGGCGGTTGTACCAGCGTAATTTTTCGAGATCAAAGACAGCTCCGCTCTTGTGCACATCTTCAAGCGCAAATTCATGGATCATCGTATCGAGCGTAAGAATTTCTTTTCCAGAAGGGGCACTCCAGCCGAGGGTCGCAAGATAATTTAAGAGGGCTTGCGGTAAATATCCTTTCTCGCGAAACTCTCGTACAGCGACATCGCCCGTGCGCTTCGAGAGCTTCGCTCGGTCCGTGGAAAGGTGGAGCGGATAATGTGCATAGGCAGGTCGCGGGAAGCCGAGCGCTTCCTGTATCAAAATCTGCCGAGGGGTATTTGAAATGTGATCTTCCCCGCGAATGACATGGGTAATGCCCATTTTGGCATCATCCACTACGACCGCACAATGGTAGAGCGGGTCATCCTCGGCCCGTGCAATTACAAAATTCCCAAGCTCAGTAGTATCAAATGTAATTTCTCCCCGAATGAGGTCGGTGAACGTTATTTTTGTACCGGGATTTTTGAGTCTGACAGGATGCACTTGCACTCCCGGTTCTTTTTTGCTCTCCTCTTCCGAAACATAGGCCTTCCCCTCCCTGATCAACTGTTGCAACGCTTCGCGATATATCTCAATCCGTTCCGATTGACGATAAAACTCATCCCATGAAAGTTCGAGCCACGTAAGACTCTCGATGATATCAGCTTCGAATTCCGGCTTACTTCTTTCTTTGTCTGTATCTTCACTCCGAAAGATAATCTGCCCTTTATGTTTGCGCGCAAAAAGATAGTTAAGAATTGCCATTCGGGCCGTACCAACGTGACAAAAGCCCGTAGGACTGGGAGGAATGCGCACGCGAACCGCGCTTGTCTCTATCATATCGGCTCGTGTGCTATCGATATTTCGAGAAGGACGGCAGCAATTTTGCGTGCGGCATCGGGTCGTGCAAATGCGCGGGCCGCGTTGGACATTTTGGTACGGACTGCAGTATCGTCCATGATGCGTTTGATTTCCGAGACAAGAAGATGGGGCGTGAGGTTGTGTTGCTCAATAACAATACCCGCCCCAGCGCGGGCGTAAGAGAATGCGTTTTCTGTTTGATCATGCGACACGTCTTTCGGAATAGGTACAAGAATGGCGGGTATACCCCAGCTTGCAACTTCGAAAATTGTGCCGGATCCCGCACGTGCCACAACAAGAGAAGCGGCGCCTGCCGCCATGCGCAGTGCGAGTGTATTTAGAAGGCTGAATATTTTGTATCGTTCTGCAAATCGAGAATCTTTGAGTACCACGGACGCGATACTGCTCGTTTCTTTGACATTTGCCGAGCCGGCCTGATGCACGATGTTGAATTCAGAAATAAGTGCCGGAAGCGCATCTAATACAACTTCGTTGATTGCACGCGCGCCTTGCGATCCCCCCATAATGAAAATCGTCGGCACAGAAGAATCAAGTTTTAAGAACTCATTACCGCCTTCTTTTGCAGGATCGATAATTTCTTTGCGTATGGGGTGTCCCACGCGCGCGATCCTATCCCGGACTTTCGGCGGAAATCTTTCTACTGCATCTAGATGAGCGAGCGCAATCCAGCGGGCAAATTTGGAAGACCACAGGGAGACGCGGCCCGGTCGAGCATCTGCGTCGTAGATTACGACCGGTATGCGCAGGAGCCGCGCCGCATAGAGTGTTGGAAATGCGGCGAATCCTCCTGTTGAGAAAACGACATCCGGATATATATTAAAAAGCTGAAATGTCGAACGTATAACACCGAACGCATTGCTAAAAACACTGAATATATTGAGGATACTGGGATACCGCCGCATGCGACCTGCACTACTCGGTACGTACGCTATATCGTGTTCGAGCAGTGCTTCCGCATCGAATGCCGGCGGACCGACGTACAGAAGCTCTGGCTCTATAAGGGTCCGCTCTTTGCAAATATCCTCAATAGCCTCGGCAACGGCAATGAGCGGATAAAAGTGTCCTCCGCTTCCCCCTCCGATAAGTACGATACGCATTCTTCCATTCTATCGCCCTCTGCGGCAATCTCAAACGCGTCGGTGGCGGGAAATGTTGAGCAATATGCCGGCGCTTGCCAAGGAGACGAGCATAGCGCTGCCGCCCTGGCTCACGAACGTGAGCGGTATACCCGTGAGCGGAGCTACACCGAGCATTGCGGCAATGTTTATAAACGCTTCGCTTACCAGATAAATTGAGATGCCGACTGCGAGCAAACCACCGAATAGATCGCTTGTTCCTGAGGCGATGGTAAATCCACGAAGAGCAAAACCAAGAAAGACGAGAACGATACCGACAGCTCCCACGAAGCCAAGCTCTTCTGCTGCAACAGCGAATATAGAATCTCCCATTGGTTCAGGCAAATAGGTAAATTTTTGTACTCCTTGGCCGAAACCGCGGCCAAGGAGTTGACCTGAGCCGATCGCGATAAGCGATTGCTTGATTTGATATCCGGATGATTGTTGGTTTTGTGAAGGATAAATAAACGTTATTACACGGTCTCGCGCATGAGGTTTAAGATAGAGAATACCGACAAAGCATATGAGGGCAATGATAATCGCGATTCCGATGTCACGCCATTTTGCGCCTGCGGTTACGTAGACCAAGAAGACTGAAATCCAAATAATACTCAGAGTTCCAATGTCTGGTTGAAGAAAAAGCAGAATCGTCGGAATCGCGATTATCCCGAGAAAACCACCGAGGCCCCATAGAAACGACTCGGCGCGACCTCGCACTGCAGAAAAATATACTGCCGCGAACATCACCGCTGTTATTTTTAGCGCTTCGGAAGGCTGGACCGACACGCCGAATACATTGAGCCAACGCGTGCCCCCACCGTGCGATAGTCCTATTTGGGGAATGAATACGAGTGCAGTTGCAACAAGTGCCATAGCAAATAGATACGGAGCAAACAATCGCCAATTCTTATAATCGATTGTAGCAAGTGCAATAAGGGAGACGATACCGAGGCCAATACCAAGAACGAGATGGTTAAAAACCACTGATGACATTCCGCCCTGTCCGCGGGCGAGTAATCCAAATGCGGCAGAGGCAAAAACTAAGAAACCACCCAATACTAAAACGACTATGAGGAAAAGCAGAGATCTATCAATTCTCCCACGACGCATCAACCCATAGTACCATCTTAAAGAATTACGGAAGCGCGGATAGTGCGAGGATGACTCCAGCGAATGCAAAGACGACCGAAAGAATCCAATACCGCATTACGATCTTAGATCCGGACCAGCCGATAGCTTCAAAGTGGTGATGAAGAGGTGCAATGCGTAATAGTTTGCGTCCGAAAAACCTTTTCGAGAGAACCTGCGCAATATCCGAGAGCACCGTTATGATCAAGAGAGCCCCGATTACAGGCAAGACGCTAATTCCGACTCCTCCACCGAGGTTATCTGTCATAAATGCGACAGTGCCGATGGCAAGCGTGAGTCCCATCGTACCCGTGTCGCTCATGTAAAACCGTGCAGGTGGAATGTTGTACCAGAGAAAGGCCAGAAGACCTCCAACAACGCATGCAGAAAATGCTGCGAGATCAATCTGATTTTGTGCGAACGCAATAATAGTGTATGAGGCAAAAATAGACGCAAATACCCCGCCCGAAAGACCGTCAATACCGTCTATGACACCCGATGCATAGAGCGCGAGTGAGATAAGGATAAAAAGTGGCATAACGAGCCATCCAATTTCAAATGGCGAGCCAAAAGGAATGTTAATTGCCGTTACGCCCAATTTAGCCCAAAACCACCATCCAATGAATGACGAGAGGGCAACGACAATAATGAGTCGGTATCGCAGGCGCAATCCCACACCGTTCGGACGAACCACCATTATGTCGTCGAGGAGGCCAACGAACGCTCCAACCAAAAGTGCCGCGAGCGGCAGCCACGTTTGATTACGGCTCAAGAAATCGAGATTTTGCATAAGGGTGCTCGGAAACATCGCAGCGATTCCTGCAATGCCGAGAATTGTGAGAACAGCACTGCCCCACACAACGATACCGCCCATGCGCGGCGCGCGAACCTCATGCAGGACGTGAAGACGGTTGAATTCGTGCGCAACTCTCCCGTCGAGAGCAAGTTTGCCGGGGAGTTTTTTCCACGCCTTATATTTGTAGAGGTAGTGTGTGAGAAGAGGAGTGCCCGCGATACCAATAAAAAAGGCTACTCCGGCCGGAACGAGAATTCTCACAATTGACGAAAGCATGGCAGTATTGTACTACAGTAAAGAAACTACTTTTACGGCTTCTGGGCGATCAACGCTTGCGTTGCTGTAATGAGCTTTTTCATATCCTCAAAACGACCTGCTGCCGTTGAATGAAGCACCACAGCTACCACAGGACGCGCCGGCCCCACCTCAAAGACAATTGCCAGATTGCCTCCCGCAAGATCAGTGTAACCTGTCTTTCCAATGATGAAGCCAGGAACTGAAGATAATATTTCATCGGTGTTTGACGCTGTTATGGTCTCCCCTTTCAATCCTCTGATCGATAGAGTATCCCGCGAGGTCTGCTCAAAAATCGAAAGTGACGTAGAGGCGGCAAAGCCAAAGAGACGAGCTACATCGCGTGCGGATCCGTATGCGCTCGCTTGGGTCGTACTCAGATCAAGTCCATTTGAATTGAGAAAGTAGGTATGAGCGAGTCCGAGATCTTTTGCAAGATCGTTCATTCGCCAGATCACTACGATGCCTCGATCCACTTCGGGATATTTGCGATGCAGACCTGCGCTCGCAGCGTCCGACAAGAGTTTGGCACCTTCGTTTGAGGAGGAAACAAGGGTGAAGTCGAGAAGATCCTGTATTCGCAGTTGCAGTCCTGCAGGCAAACGAACCGGGCCGCCATCCGGTGTTTCGTGCGGGGGGATAGTAACAATAGTATCCGGCAATAAAACCTCAGATACGACCAGCGCCAACGGAACTTTTGTGAGTGAAGCGAGCGGTAATTGTACATTTGGGTGTAAAGAATAAAGAGTCCGATTTGTTGTGAGATCTAGTACGTATGCACTTTCTGCAGTAAGTGAAATGCCAGCGAATGGGTCTACCGCAGTTGCCGCTGCAGCTGTTTGCGCGATGCTCTCTGTCGGATTGATGTTCGAAAGGTATGCCACCGTGAGTTCGGCGCTTGCAAAAAACACGAGGGTAAGCGTGACTATACCCAAGAATCGTTGGGGCTGTTTTTGCGGTCTGGTTATTGCTCCAGACGGTACGGATTCTTTAATGTGCTGAATCTCTTCCATAAGAATCTTCTATAGGTTCAATGGGTGTTGATTCGAACGCCGCGAGTTCCTTTGCGATCGTTTCATGTTCTGGCAATTCTTTCGGTGTACGTATTCCCAAATGCGCCAGAAGTTCGACTGTCGGTCGATAGAGATATTCACGTCCGTCATCTGGATTTCCTGTGCGCTCCAAGAGTCCCCTGCTAAGAAGCGTGCGAATAGTCGAGCTGGTATTCACTCCGCGAATGTAATCTATTTGCGCACGTGTCGAAGTTCCGCGATACAGGACTATCGCAAGAACCTCAAGCCCAGCGTCTCCGATTACACTTCCCAGCTCGCGTTCAAATGCTGATTGCACGGCATGAGATGCGTCGGCGGCGACAGCGAGTGAGACTTCAGTGTCCGTTTGAATTATGGTAAGGCCGCTACCGAGAAGCCGCGCCGAGAGTGTCGAGAGTACTTGACGCAGTTCCGGTTCTTTTGTTCCAAGCAGTTGTGCAAGTTTGCGCAACGTAAGCGACCCTCCTTCGCTAAAGAGAAAAGCTTCTGCCAGTTTGGAGAGCTCGGATGTATTCATACGCCAAAGCGCGGAGTTCCCGACACGTTCTCTATTTCGATAGTGATGTCTTCAAAAAGTCTTTCTTGCGATACGCTGGCAGAGCCGGAGCGAACGAGTTCGAGCATGGCTAAAAAGTATACAATGACCTCATGTCGTCCTCGGGATTTCGTAAGTTCGCTAAAACGAGCTTTAAAAGCAATCGTGAGCCTCTTCTTCAATTGAGAAATTACGTCTTCAAGCGCTAGTACGGGCGCGACAACAGCTTGGGCCATTGTCGTTGGTTTTGGCAAGATACTTACAAGTCGCGAAGCGATTGAGGCTATCAAAGGGATGCTTGAGTCAGCTGGGCTAAAGACTGAAATGCGAAGTGGGGCACGTCTGGGAAGTAAAAGCGGTGCCCTCCCCCATTCTCGCCGCAAAAGCTTGGCAGCTTTGCGATAGAGTGCGTAGCGCGCAAGTCTGCGTTCAAGCTCCTCAACGCTTTCCCGTTCATTTTCCGAAAGCTCTAGCGTGGGCAGAAGGGCCCGCGATTTGATGAGGAGCAAAGTGGAAGCAACCAGAATGAATTGCGCTGTCTCCCCGAGAGGAAGCTCCGGTAATTTTTCCACGTATGCGAGATATGCGTCGGTAACTTCGGCTAGGGAAATATTCGAGACCGACATTTTGCGTTCCTCAATCATGTTGAGCAAAGCTTCAAGCGGACCCACAAAAGCCGGTGTGGTTACTTCAAATTTCTCACTCATGTTTCTTTTCTTGTCTTATCTGCGCCTTAATCTGTAAGTGAAGTTCTTCGAGCTGTTGCTTTGTAAGAGGTTTAGGAGCTTTCATGACCGCCGTCTGCCCACCGCGAGTCATGGGGAATGCCTGTACTTCGCGTAGATGCGCCTCTCCTGTCAAGTTCATGATGATGCGTTCTATACCGATGGCGATGCCCCCATGCGGCGGCACGCCGTATTGAAATGCGTCAAGCATGTGCCCGATCCTTTCGCGCGTTTCTTCCTCCGAATATCCCATGATCTCGTACGCTGATTTCAGAAGTTCCGGTTTGTGCGATCTAATACTTCCTCCGCCGGTCTCGGATCCGTTACAGACGAGGTCGTATTGAGTTGTTAAGATTTCTCCCACATTCTCTTTTCGCAAGAGAGCATCAACATGTTCGGGGATCGGCATCGAAAATGGATTGTGCGTAAACGTCCACTTCCCTTCCGGTGTTTTCTCGAAGAACGGAAATTTGTACACCCATGCATAAGCGAGCACGTTACGCTGTTTCTCATCTTCGGTACGCATATCGAATTTGTCGGCGCCGAATTTCTCCATTGCCTCGGCGTACGTAAAACGCGGGAAAGGCTTTTCCTTGACGGTGTAACCCATTGCTTCGACCGCGCTTGTAATCATGGTCTCAACAATATTCATCACATCTTCTTGCTCTACAAAAGACATCTCAATGTCAATTTGGGAGTGCTCGAATCCGCGGTCGGCTCGCAAATCTTCGTCCCGCACGGCGCGGGCGATCTGGAAATAGCGCTCAAAACCTCCGACCATGAGGAGTTGTTTGTATTGTTGCGGTGATTGCGGTAGCGCATAGAATTTTCCGGGATGAAATCGGGAGGGCACCACAAAATCACGGGATCCCTCCGGGGTTGATTCAGTGAGAAGCGGCGTCTCAATTTCGGTAAAATCTTGAGCAAAAAGAAAATCACGACACCGGCGCACGAATTCACTCCGCAGGCGAATGTTGCGTTGCATGCGCTCGCTCCGAAGATCGAGATAGCGGTACGCGAGCCGGTTTTCCTCCCCAATACCAGACGTATCTTCGTTAACTTCGAACGGAAGAACAGCGGCTGGACTCGCTACGGTAAGCTCGCTGACTACAACCTCAATGTCACCATTTACTCTTCCCTCTTGCACATTTTTCTCAGGTCGCTTTTTGACTTCAGCAGTTACGTATACTACGCTTTCCCTGCTCGTATTTTTGGCTGTCTCAATCGCAGAACTCGCGGGTAGGACCACTCCTTGAACCATGCCCGTCATGTCACGGAAATCGAAGAAGACCATTTTGCCCTGATCGCGTCGGACGGATATCCACCCCTTGATGAGAACTGTCTTCCCGATGTGTTCCCGCAGGTTTTTAATAAGTGTTCGTTCCATACTTTATTTATATACTCACGCCTATCTTCTGTCTGACGTCTTTCATCTTTGCTTCTGCTCGTTCACGAGCTTTTTCGCCGCCATCTTTCAATATGTCCTTCACGTCTGCGTCAGAGATACTGGCGCGTTTCTGCCGCATAGGAGCTACAACAGCTTCGATATCCTCTATGAGAGTATCTTTCAGTACTTTGTATTTTCCCTTGTTTTCTTTATAAAGCGTGGCGAGCGATTCGCCGCTTCGGAAGAGTCTGTGAATGTTGTACACATTCTCCGGGCTCTCTGCTTTTGAGTCGGTGACGATACCCATAACTGCTTTTTGTATCTCCTCCCTTGTCCCGAAAAGCGGGATTGTATTGCCGTAACTTTTGCTCATCTTTTTGCCGTCGGTACCCGGCACCACCGCGATGTCTTTGATGATTTGTTCTTTTGGCAGTACAAAGGTATCGCCATACGCGGCGTTGAATTTTCCGGCAACTTCGCGGGCGTACTCGATGTGCTGTTTTTGATCTTGGCCGACGGGAACGACATCGGTATCGTAGAGCAGGATATCGGCGGCCATAAGTATCGGATAATCAAAAAGGCCCACATTGGTCTCGAGCCCTCGCGCTTCTTTGTCCTTAAAAGCGTGCGCAAGTTCCAGGAACGACATGGTGATAAGCGTATTAAATATCCATGTCATCTCCGTATGTGCCTGCACTTCCGATTGCTGGAAGATAATCGCCTTTTTTGGGTCCACTCCTACGGCAATGTAATCTCGCACGACATCGAGTATGTTTTGTCGAAGTAGTGCCGGGTCTTTGAGAGTGGTGAGCGCATGATAATCCGCGACCATGAGATGGCTCTCGTACTTTTCATACATATTCACAAACGGTCTCAAGACGCCCAGATAGTTGCCTATGTGAAGTGCGCCCGATGGCTGCAGACCGGTTAAAAGGCGTTGCATATCGGCCTATAATAGCAGAAAAAGGAGCTAATTCTATGCTGTGGGCAGTTCCACAACGAGTTTCGCGCCCTTCCTGTCCCCATCTGATTCGGCCCAGGTTTTGCCGCCGTGGACTCAATGACCTCTTTCGCTATAAATCACATCTTACCGAATATAAGAGCGAGAAGGGCCATCCGGATATATAATCCGTTTTTAATCTGAATTGGCAAGTACACTGCACGCGGGTCGGAATCCAGACGCGGGTCTATTTCACCTACTCGTGGCAAAGGATGCATAATTATCATGTCTTTGTTACCTTTTTCTTTGGCCAACTTCGGAGTGATAATAAATTGATTTTTAATTTCCTCGTAATCCTCTCCGTTGATAAATCGCTCTTTCTGTACTCGAGTCCAGTACCAGAAGTGGGCATTCGTGGGTATTTCTTCCGTATTCTCTATGGGAATGAGTTTTACTCCTCGTTTTGTAAATGACCTAATCATTCCGTCGGACAACTGCAGGGGTTTGGGGGCGAGTAAATAAAAGGTGTTATTCTTGTATATTGATAAGCCCTTAATTAAGGAGTGAGCAGTTCGGCCATATAATAAATCTCCCCCTATAACTCCTACGAGATTGTCGAGATGTCCGAATTTTTGATAGATTGTAAACATGTCATAGAGTGCTTGGGTCGGATGTTCTGCCGGACCATCGCCACCATTAATGACTGGCACCTGAACTACGTCGGCAACTCTTTTCGCGGCGCCCGCTTCCGGGTGCCGAATAATAATCATGTCTGAGTAGCACTCAAAAACTCGTGTCGTGTCTTCCAAGGTCTCACCCTTAACATAGGACGATGTCTCAGCGGGATCTTGGTATTCAATCGTTTGTCCGCCGAGTCGCTTTACTGCCGACACAAACGATCCGAATGTTCGAGTTGAGGGTTCAAAAAAAAGAAGGTTGATTACTTTGCCTGTAAGTAAATCAAAAATCTTACCTTTTTTCATTTGTGCCGCGATGGTTTCAGCGGTTTTAAACAGCGTCTGAATACTTTTCTGATCAAACTGATCAAGAGAAAGTATGTCCTTGTTAACAAAAGAATTGTTGATGTTGGAGGTGTTACTCTGCATGATATTTAATGACATCTTACAGAAGTTCATAAAAAAGTCCACCGCTACTGTTGATAGTCAAAAATCACAAAGACACAAATCTTTCAAGAGCGCCAGTTAGCTCTATTTCGTCAAAAGAATCAATAATCGGTGTGGAGATACCCAATGAGTCTAGTCGAGTTTTCATGGCTTTGAAATTTCTCATATACGGATAGGTCAATATTATAGGAGTTCGTGCAAGTATGCCCCACTCTTCGTACATGCGCAGTGACCCGATAATGCCAAGAACATCAAACGAGGAGTGGATAATCAGCGATACTCTGCTCATAATATGAGGGTCTTTGAGTAACGTAGGAACGTTACCTTCAATGATGTCACCTCCGCATTCGCCGATAATCACCTCTGGACTGCCGTCCCGATTTACTTTATTTAATAAAGTGTAGGTAGCAGAAAGAAATCTTTCGGCTGACGTGTACGTAGTTGGCAACCCGACATCTGGAAAATCGTATGCTGGAAACGCGCCAGAAGAAGCGAGCGCATAGATATCCCTTTTTCTACCAGTCCCCGTTAATTTCACCGCAGCTACGTTAGAGACAGCCATTTGTCTATATGCTCTAATAATGTTTTTTGCGGCTGTTGTCTTCCCAACCTCAGCGGCGGTGCCACAACTTAAAACAATTGGTGCTGATGGCAATAATTCTGCATCCCAACGAGGGTATAATTTCGCAAGGTCTAAGAGGATGCCATCTTTTCCATAGAGGAGTCCGATTGTACGTAGCCCAGTGGCTTTTTCTCCTAATGATTTTGGCATCCCTAAACAATGGCCAACAATTCCTCCGGCAGAAAGTAAGTCAAGTGGCTCCCTGCCCCCAATATATATGCCTTCGGAAGGCACTTCTCCATATTCTGAAGTACCACTGTGTCTATTTGCTAACACGCCTATAATATAGTCGTCTTTCTGTAAATCAACATCAAACAACTCAGGTCCATTGATGCATTCCATAGCGCGCCTGCCGCCGATTTCCGAAACTTGAGCCAGTATGATATTTCCCTCATATCCTATACCTGACTGAACTTGTACATCTGTCCAGGAGATCTTTTCTTGAATACGAATGTTAGATGATATGCACCGAATGTGTTTTCCTGCGACAGAAATAGAAGGCGGGTTATTCATGCAGATACTTCATAATCTTTTATTTTTTGCCGGAGTGATACTGGTCTTGAGGGGAAAAGATCAAGAACTTCACTCATATCGCCTACGGTCTGCCATGGATAATCCGCCTCCATAGCAGGTTCAAGATCCGAGAATTTACCGCGTTTGAGCCAGATAGTTCGCATACCACATTGGTTTCCGCATCGAATCTCCTTATGTAAGTGATCTCCAACAACGTACATTTCTTTCGGGTGAATGTTTGCACGTCGAAGTATTTCGAAGAAAAGTGTCGGATCTTTCCGTTCGACAAAAAAGGATTCTACGAAATATTCCCCCAGTCCGAACTCGTTCAATATCTGTGGTCGCCCATCTTCGGCTCTGGAGACCAAGTACAGTGGTATTGAGCGTGCGCGCAGGTCTTTCAGTACTTGTCGGGCTCCAGGGAGCAACCCGTTCGTATCCGGGTCATAGATCGTACCATTAAAATCAAAAATAACAGCGATTCCGCCTTTATTGTCCATACTTCTTTGTTTTGCCAGTTAAGGAAATCCGACCTCACTCTAAAGACTATCTATTAAGGATAAATGGTAGCGCTTTAATTTGAAAAAGCAAGCTATTCAATATTTACCTGTGGACAAGGGGATTAGGGAATCCGGCTCATAATCCAACGGGCAGTTCGACAATGAGTTTCGCGCCCTTGCCCTGCCCCTCTGATTCGGCCCAGGCTTTGCCGCTGTGGGCTTCCACGATTTGTTTGACAATGAAGAGTCCGTAGCCGGTGGAGTGGACGTTGGTCTTGATAGAGTCCTTGCCATGGCCGCCTTCGGTGAAGAGGTGCGCCATATCTTCTGGGGTAATGCCTATGCCGCTGTCTTTCACCGAGAAGAGGATCTTTCCGTCTTTTCTGACAAGCTCAACAAGAATACTGCCGGAGGGAGTATA
>CAYIJV010000004.1:0-40067 GCA_964363895.1 uncultured Candidatus Saccharibacteria bacterium | reverse complement strand
TACGATGTATTGGCGTTTTTCGGCTCTGATGCTATAGTGTCGACGTGAAAAACGTAGTCAAAATATCGTCCGTCGATATGGATGCGCGTAAAAATCTAGACCTTCGGCCGGGGGACACTGTACGTGTGTGGCAGAAAATTGAAGAGAAAGGCAAGGTTCGTCTCCAGGTATTTGAGGGGTTGGTGCTTGCGCGCAAACATGGCACGGAACCGGGCGGTACATTTACGGTACGGCGTGTTGCAAGCGGTGTAGGCGTTGAAAAAGTCTTTCCGCTCTATTCTCCGATGATAGACAAAGTCGAGATTGTAAAACGTTCTCGGGTTCGTCGTGCAAAACTTTACTTCATTCGTGAAAAAGTCGCGCGCGAAGCCCGTCGTCAGTTGCGCCGCTCCCGCTTGATGGTGAATGTCTCGGGAGTAACGAAGGTCATTGCAAAGGAAGAAGAGTCGGTTGCCGCTGCGGCTGAATCGGAAACGAAAAGCGAGTAACGCGTCTTTCTTTCCCTAAACGATTGAAAATAGAGAAAATGTTGCGTATAGTTGGTCAGAAGCTGTGAAGCTTTAATGCCCGGGTGTTGAAATTAGTATACAAGCTACCTTGAGGTGGTAGTGCCCGCAAGGGCGTGCAGGTGCAAGTCCTGTCCCGGGCACCCATGGCACTTTTTACAGGAAAGGGAGATGATGGAAGTACGAAACTCTTTGATTCAGGGCCGGGTCAACGCGCGTCGAAAGCGAGCTCTATTTTTGAATGCCTAGGAATGCTCGACGAACTTAATACGCTTGTTGGTTGGTGCAAAGTCGAGTGTCAGGATGAGTTTGTGACGCAGGGGCGCAGCGTGAAGATCCTTTTGCACGATGTGCAAGATCATCTGTTTACATTACAAGCCGAAGTCGCTGGTGCGCCAAAGTCCATAGCACTTTCGAGTGTCGAGGCGCTTGGTGTTCTTATCAATCGCATTGAAGCGGAGATGCCGCCGATAAAAACGTTTCTTGTGCCGGGCGGCACGGAGCTCTCTTCGCGGCTCGACATCGCGCGCGCGGTCGCACGACGCGCGGAGCGTCGCCTTGTTACATTGCATGAGTCGGGGGAGCGAGTCGTGAGTGAATCAAGCAGAGCGTATGCGAACCGTTTGTCTTCTCTCCTGTACGCGCTTACGCGTCTTGCGAATCATCGTGCTGGAGTTATCGAGGAGCCGCCACAATACAAAGGCAAATAGATATGGTGAGAAGATATCTTCCGAAAAGTGTTGATGAATTGGCGCGTTGGTATATGCGCTACATATCGCCGCTTGCGCTTATCGCAGGGTTTGTGGCGGATAATCTGATCCTATTACGTCGCGTTGATCTGTGGACGGGTCACCTGCTTCTGTTTTCATACATTGTACTCGCTGCCTCCTGCATCATCGTGTTGAATTTGATCACAAGTGGTCGCTTGCAGGCGCCGTGGCTTTTGAAAGTGGCGCCGCTCATTCCCGTTCTTGCCCAGTTTGCATTCGGCGGTCTTTTCAGCGGATACCTTTCACTATACAGTCGGAGCGCAACGTTTGCCGTCAGTTGGATATTTGTTCTTATCGTTGCAGGACTTCTATTGGGAAATGAACGTTTCGTACGCCTCTACATGAAGTTCTCATTTCAAATATCGGTATTTTTTACAGTCCTATTCTCGTTTCTTATCTTCTTTTTGCCCGTTGTATTTCATCGTATTGGGCCGTACATGTTTTTGATAAGCGGTATCACAAGCCTTGGTCTCATTGCGCTCTTTCTCCTGCTTTTATATCGCTTGACTCCAGAGATTGTGCTTCAGGAGCGCACGCGGGTCGTGCGCGCGATCGCCGTCATTTTTGTTGCATTTAACATCTTGTATTTCACCAATGCAATTCCGCCCCTGCCGCTCGCACTCAAGGACGCCGGCATATATCACAATGTCAGCCGTGGATCTGCAGAAAGCTATAATCTCTTAGGAGAGCCTGTGCCGTGGTATGAGGCGTACTTGCGGTATAACACGCGCTTTCATCACACGGAGGGTGAGAGCGTGTATGCCTACAGTGCGATTTTTGCACCATCAGGTTTGTCTGCCGTTATTCTGCACGAATGGCAGCGTTACGACATGATGGTGGATCAGTGGATGACGACAGATACATTACGATTTCCGATCATCGGCGGACGCGATGGTGGGTATCGCGGCTATTCAATCAAAACTGGTATAACGCCGGGGAAGTGGCGTGTCAACGTCATCACTCAATATGGCCAACTTATCGGACGCATCTCATTTATGGTGATTGATGTGCCTGCACCTGTCCCGCTCGAGGAAATACTCAAGTAATATTTAATTTTTCACTGCCTAACGGCAGGTAGGTCGCATGCGAGAGGCGAATCTGTTATAAAGGGAATGTTCGATGGCGACTATGGTGTAACGGTTAACACTGGAGCTTGTGGAGCTCTCGATTCGAGTTCGACTCTCGATAGTCGCCCAGATAGTAAGATGGTAGGCTTTATCTGATGACAAAGTTGGTTCTCAAATTGTTTCTCCAAGCTGTGCCGATCATCGTCATGATTGGCCTCATTCCGCTCGTGCAAAACGATATTCTCTTGGCAGGAGTATACGCCCTTATCATTGCGGCATCGTTCGTTATGAAATATGAGAAAAATGACGTCATCTTTCTTGTTTTCGGATTTTTTACGCTTCTTATATCCGAGTACTTTTTCGTCTCGACAGGTGTAGAGGTATTTTTGCGGAATTCGCTCTTCGGCGTCATGCCGCTCTGGCTACCGGTACTTTGGGGATATGCGTTCGTCGCGATGCGGCGCGGTATCGTGATCCTCGAAAATCACCTGAAATGACCATGGACATATCACTCATAATTCCTGCGCACAACGAAGAGTTGTACATTGGTCCGTGTCTTGACACGGCGATCAAGAATTCGCGCGGGAAATTCAAAGAGATCATCGTCGTTGACAATGCCTCAACCGACAAAACTGCAGATGTAGCTCGCGCACGCTCCGGTGTGCGTGTAGTGTATGAAGCGCAAAAGGGACTCACCTCAGCTCGTCAGGCTGGACTCGAGGCTTCTAGTGGTGAGCTTATCGCATACATCGATGCCGACACACATATTACGCCGCAGTGGATTGATATCGCCGAGCGTATGTTCCGTGAGCGGTCGGATATCGTTTCTTTGAGCGGACCACGTCGGTATTTCGGTACCGTGTGGTATCGAAGATGGATCCTAAACGCATTTTGGGGTATTGCACCGATTACGTATCGACTGGTGGGATTTATGATTTTGGGTGGAAACTTTATCGCGAAGCGCTCGGCTATCCAAGCGATCGGAGGATTTGACCGCTCCATCGCATTTTACGGCGAAGACACCGATCTAGCGCGCCGTCTCAGCAAGATAGGAAAGACGCTCTTCCGCATGGATTTTTATACGCATGCCTCTGCTCGGCGATTTGAGAGGGAAGGCATTTGGAAGCCGAATTTTGTCTATGTTCTCAACTACATCTGGCCTGTCATATTTCATCGTCCGTTTACAAAAACGTACAAGGACGTGAGATGATGGATGACATGAGAAATCCGACCACCAAGGCACTCGTTGCGACAGGAGTATTCTCGCTTGCGGGAGTCATATCGCTCTTCATGTATGCGCCGACACCTTCCTATCTTCTACCGCATCTGATTTTTTATGGCGTCCTCGTGATTAACACGTTTTTCTCCATACGGTTTTTCTCCCGCATCGCTCCCGAGAATACTTCGCAAATCGCCATCGATACAATTCTCGTGTCTCTATATTTGGCTCTCGCATTTTCAATGGGACGTCCGACACAATTCGCATTCTTTGCACTGTGTCTATTTATCGCCGCTTCGACAAAGTACCCTCTCCTACTTCTCGTGATATCGCAGACGAATGTATTGAAACGTAAAATCCTCATCGATCTTATGGGCACCGCGACGTGCGCTGCCGTGCTCGGGGCTACTGTGATTGGTTATTCATTTGAAGCCGCATGGGCCGCCGCAGTTGCATTCACTTTCGCCAACGTCTACTTTCTCCTCATCCGCCCGATGTATCGCTTGTAGACCGCTTTTTCCGATCTCGAAGATTTTCCAACATTTGATTTGCCGCGACCATATAGCGCTCGGGCGTTTCTCCGATCTGCCCGTGTCCTCCACGAACTGAAAGGAACCCGTCGAGGCTTCCTTTCTTTAGCCTTTCAGCCATAGTTTTTGTTGGAAACACAGGATCGTCCACTGCGCTTATAACCACGATGCCGATTCCACGTTCACGAAGTTTGTCGATTAAGCCGTCGATCTGTACTTGCGAAAGACCCCACCCCTCTTTGAATGCGCGGAGAGGATTTTGAATCATATATTTTGGAGCCTCTCTGGCGGCAATTGCTCCCACTTCTTTAGCCGTTTCCGTTATGGGGATTTCTGGATATTCAATCGCTTCGCCTCCCTCGGCGCGCGCCACGGCTTTCTGCTCTTCGCTCACGGGGATTTTATTCAGACTTGGCTTTGGCGCTCCCTGACTTACAAAACCTTTTAGAAGGCGGATAGGATCGTCTTCTCCTATCAGTCCCGCTGGCCCGAAGAAAATAATATTCCGGAATTTTTCGGGATTCAGTAGAGCGGCAATCGCCGCATTCACGGCTCCTTCGGAGTGCGCGATGACGTCGACTTTTTCAACTCCTTTATGATTCAAAACATCTCGCAAAGTAAGAGCTTTTCGCACTTCTTCGTTCGGATATTCTTTCACCAACTCTTTTTCCGCATCGCTCAAATTCATTTCGCCGCCACGTCTCGGGTGGTTCAAAGAAATCGTTCTTCGACCTTCGTTGACGAGAGTCTTGAGTGCTGGTTCGTAAATAGGAAGTGTGCATGCCCATGCAGGCGCAAACAACACCGGCACCTCGTCTTTTTGTTGCGCGGGAGCGATATCAACAACCTCTGCGATACCACCTGCAGTATCGATCATTTCGCGTTTCTCGAACTGTTTCTCAAAAGAATCCCCTCTCTTATCCGGCGCCTGTCGCATTTGCTCTATAGACATAATAGGAATTGTATCAGCGGACTGGCGTCCAATCGTCGGCGATTGTTTTATTAAAAAGAGCGAAATAGACCGTGTTGCTTATCCATATCCACCACAATTTGAGCCACCCCACTCTGTGTGCGCGCCGCGCGCCGTGATGGACCATGAGTGAACTGTCGTACACTGTGCGGCCGATTTTTGAGAGACGGTAGAAAAAATCGCCGTCCTCGCGCGTCGCGATATCCTCACGTAACCCGCCGACTTTTTCAAACGCGCTTTTGCGGACAACCATATTTTTCCCGGAAGCCTCGCCTCGATGAAGAACATTATTATTGAAGGCAAGTATGGCATTAAGAATGCCGAAAGAAATTCTATCTGCCCACGTCTCTAATTCAGGTAATGCTCGCTGTGGTCCGCAGACACCGACGATGTGCGGATCCTCGAAATGTTTCAGCGCGCGTTTGTAGAATGCGTCCGCCTCTGGCACGACGACATCCGCATCGATGAAGGCGACGAATTCTCCGTGTGCCACTTTTGCTCCCGCATTGCGCGTGCGGCCTGGCGTGTGCCGTACACCAGAGAAAGTAACCACCTTGTTCGCCAACTGACCTGCCAGTTCTGCCGTCCGGTCACTACTCCCATCATCCGATACGATAATTTCGTGCGGAAGCGTTATAGATTTGAATTGCGTGATGGTTGCGCTAATGGCCTTCTCCTCCTCGCGTGCTGGGATGACGATAGAAAGCATACTTATAATTTGACACGGGTTAGGCGATTGTTGATGTACTTGAGAATTAAGAACGAGACCGCGAGTCCACCAAGTGCCAGCGCCAGTTTGAATTCAGGCGGCACCAGATCAAGCACGTTACCAAAATAGTATCCAAGGGTAATTAGGAACCCTACCCACACAAGAGAGCCAAGCACCGTGATAGTCGCATACAGGGCGAACGGCACACGCAACATCCCAGCGACCGTGAGCGTGACGACGGCGAAGCCAAATCCCATGGTAAGTTTCGATATTATTAGGATGCTGGTTTGGTAGCGGCGGAATCGTCCTTCGATCATGGCGATGACTTCGGGAGTGGCGCCGAAGAGGTGTCCCCATCGCATGAGAAACGGTCGGGCTCCCCAGTATCCTAGGACATACCAACACATGTCGGATGCGATATCGCTGGCGACGAGCGTGATATATAAGGGAGCAAGATTGACCTCTCCTGCTTGTAGTAAAAGTCCTCCGGCCATCATGACTACGGTTCCTTCGAAAAATGTCCCGAAGAAGAGCAAGAAGTACTTCGAAGCCTCAAAAAAAGCGATAATCTGGGAGAAATCCATACCGTAGTATACCCCGTGAGATAACTCTCTTTGCACTGTATGCCGACAATTCGGAGCTACGTATCTCACAGGGTATACTATTTTCAAGCCTATGAACGCAGATGAATACATCCCACTTCATCGCCATCCTGCGCCCCACCGCGAATTGTGGCGGCGGTACCGACATTACTCTTCACAGCAAGAATTCCGCATCTCGGTCCTCACCTCCACGGTCATGTTTTTTGGGAGTGTTGTGGTTTCTTTTTTTGCCATCCAATATGCCACGAGGCAAGCGAGTAGTCCGGTCACGGATATCATTCTTTCCAACACTCCAGTTATAAATGTAGGAGGACTTTTCGTCGTCAGCACTCTTCTCTTGATCGCGTTTATCGCGCTCTTGCTCTTCGCTCACCCCAAACGCATCCCGTTCGCGCTTCATAGCATGACACTGTTTTTCATCATCCGCTCTGCCTTTATTTCGCTCACTCATATCGGACCCTTCCCATCGCAAGTTGAGACCACGCTCGACCTGGGCACGCTCATCAGCCGGTTCCTTTTCAGTAGTGATTTGTTCTTCTCAGCCCACACCGGCATACCGTTCCTTCTTGCGCTTATATTCTGGCGCGAAAGGAATCTCCGGCTCATCTTTATCGCATGGTCGGTCTTTATGGGAACGATCGTACTTCTGGGGCATTTGCATTACACAATCGATGTGGTCTCGGCCTTCTTTATCACCTACACTATCTTTCACATCGCCGAATGGCTTTTCCCGAAAGATCGCGCACTTTTTCTTGCCGATGATAGGAAGGCAACGCCATGATTGCCGAGCGTGCGTATACCACGTGAGGTAATCACTCTTAATACCCCGTGTCTTATTTGGGTCTGGCTATCTCATGGGGTATACTTTTATTAATTAATGTAAAAAGTAATCACTAGTATGGATGAACAAACAGTAGATAAGATTATCAGCGCGACTCACTGGCCTCGCGCAATGGCCGCGACGGCCCTCGGTGTCTTGGCACTCTTTCTTTTGATCGCAACGATAGGTGAACTCAAGGGTCTGCGTTTTATCGGTAGTGGTGTAGCGGCTACCAACACTATAAGTGTCTCGGGCGATGGAGAGGTCTTTGCTGTACCGGATACCGCGACATTTTCGGTAACCATCCAAGAGGAAGCGAAAGATGTTAAGGCCGCACAGGATGTTGCGACAAAGAAGGGCAACGATATCATAGATTATTTAAAACAGCAGGGCATTGATGAAAAAGACATTCAAACGACTGACTACAGCGTCTATCCTCAATACGACTACATCACCGCAGTCTGTACGCAAGGATACTGCCCGCCTGGCAAACAAACACTCCGAGGTTTTCAAGTCTCGCAGACTTTGACCGTGAAAGTGCGCGACACAAAAAAGGCGGGCGAGCTTCTCTCTGGCGTAGGTTCCCGAGGTGTTTCTTCGGTAAGTGGACTCTCTTTTACTATCGATGACCAAGATAAGCTAGAGGCGGAAGCGCGCGACAAAGCAATCACAAAAGCGAAGGAAAAAGCCGAAGTGCTTGCGGAATCGCTCGGCGTGCGCATCGTCCGCGTCGTTGGATTTAGCGAAGGGGGGATCGGAGGCCCGATCTATTACGCGAAAGCAATGATGTCGTACGGGATGGGTGGTGCTGAATCGGACACTCCTTCGCCTGAAATACCGACCGGACAGAACAAGATCATATCGAATGTGACGGTGACGTACGAGGTTCGGTAGGGCTAGGAAAGAGCCGCCCGCCTTTGGCGGGCGGCTCTTGACTTCATTTAAATAACGATTAGTATGTAGCAGATAAGCCCCGCAAGGGGTTTTTGATTAGCAAGAATCACAGATTGTATGAGTATCATCCAATACATCAAAGACACCCAAGGCGAGTTACGGCATGTCGCGTGGCCTACACGACTGCAAACCATCGTGTACACGATTTTGGTTGCGATCCTTTCTATCGCAGTTGCGCTGTATCTTGGACTTTTCGATTATCTTTTCACAGGAGGCCTCGCGCGTTTCTTGGATCTATTACCCGCGTCCAATTCAATAACCAACATACAAGAGATCGCTTCTACTTCGCCCTCGTTGATTATGGATTCTGCAAGTACCTCGAACCAGACTCAAGGCGTTCCACAATTGCAATAATCGTATGAAACAAACACACGGCCAAGAGCGGCAATGGTATGCTATCCACACGTATTCGGGTTATGAGGATGCCGTTGCGCGCAATTTGAAGCAGCGTGTCGAATCGTTCGGTATGAAAGAGAAGATATTTAATATCATTGTGCCGACAGAGAACAAGATAAAGATCAAGAACGGCCGTCGCACAGAAGCTCGCGAGAAGGTTTTTCCCGGCTATGTCTTAGTAGATATGATTGCCGATGACGACGCATGGAGCGTTGTGCGCAATACGCCGCAGGTAACGGGATTTGTCGGCACGGCGAATCAGGCGGTGCCGCTCGAACCGGAGGAGGTAGAAAAGATCCTGAAGCGTGCGGGAGGCGATACTGTGCGACACGCTATCGACCTTTCGGAGGGCGATGCGGTCATAATCATTGATGGGCCGTTCAAGGATCTTGAAGGCAAGGTGGGAGAGATTGACGAAGAGCGAGGAAAGGTTAAAGTCCTAGTTCCGATGTTTGGTCGCGAGACTCCGGTGGAGCTCGAAGCCGATCAAGTGCAAAGAGTATAACTGTATGGCAAAAGAAATAACAAAAATAATTAAATTACAGATTGAGGCAGGGAAAGCAACTCCCGCACCTCCTGTTGGTACTGCGCTGGGCCCGGCCGGCGTGAATATCGGTGAATTTGTGAATCAATTCAATACGCTGACACGCCCGATGGCGGGCAACATCGTACCTGTTTTGCTCACGGTATACAAAGACCGGAGCTTCACCTTTGTCGTCAAGAAGCCGCCGGCTTCGCGCCTCATTCTGAAAGCGATGAGCATGGAAAAAGGCTCTGATAAAGCGCAGAACAAAGTAGGCAAGCTCACTAATAAGCAACTTGAAGAGATCGCTACGGAAAAGATGGAGGACTTGAACGCCAATAGTATGGAGCAGGCGAAGAAAATAATCGCCGGCACCGCCCGCTCAATGGGGATCGATACAGAGTAGGAAGTATCAGTTTACCTTCACTATGCTTCCCTGAAGCCAAGAGCTAGCGTACGGTACTTGAAGTATAGCGGGTTTTCAGATAGATGCTTGGATTTTTCCGAAAGGGAATTGGCTTCCTCAGAGAATAATTGCTTCTGTTTTCTTAACGTATCCATATCTTTTTTCGCAACGGATATCCCTATGTCTGCGAGGTAGTTTTCTAGCAGTTCGATTTTGTTCAATACAATTGCAATTTCTTCTTTAAAAGACTTTAATGCTTCCCTGGAGACAAAAGTGTCTCCTCTATAATTCATTTCCTCCCGTTGGACAATTAGGGCAATTGAGGAAATGTCTTTTTTGAAAGGCTTTAGATCCTGAACGTATTTGAAAGTTTTGGTAACAAATTCTTCAATTGCTTCACGTTGTTCTTTCGTTAATGGTCCACGGACGGGCTCTTCTGTAGGCTCGGCTGCTCCCACCACCCCGACACCAGCGATTGCTCCAACCATCCCGACACCAGCGCCCTTAAGAAAGTCGCGCCTACTTACATTAACTGGTACTTCAACTTCTTTCTTGTCGCTTGATGGGGTTTCTTTTGGTGCCTGTTCCATGCGGATAGTGTGGATCTAATAATGCGAGTCAACAACAAAGAAATTATACAGCGTTTCTCGTACAGTGTCTTTCAGAGAATAAGTGGGGCATAATGAATACCATGAACGTTCCGAGTCTGCTAAAAGAGTCCATAGCACGCGCACTTACTGACTCAGGAATTGGAATTTCTGCCGATAAAGTTTCGCTCGAACACCCAGCGGATCTAAAGAATGGAGATTATTCTTCCGGTATTGCAATGCAATACGCGAAGCAGATCGGAATGGCGCCCAAGGCGCTTGCGGAAAAGATAGTCGCTTCGCTCGGCGCAATCGAGGGTATCGCAAAAACCGAAGTCGCAGGCACTGGATTCATCAACTTTTATCTTGCTCCACAAACGCTCACGGAATTTGTTGAAACTGCGCGTACGGAAGACATGTGGGGTTCCAACAAAAAGTTATCTGGAAAGAAAATTATGGTCGAGTATACCGACCCTAACCCGTTTAAAGAATTTCACATTGGGCATTTAATGAGCAACGCTATCGGCGAATCCATCGCGCGGCTTTTGCAATTTTCCGGCGCAGATGTGAAGCGGGCGAATTATCAAGGCGATGTGGGGCCGCATGTCGCAAAAGCGATTTGGGGGATTGAAAAACTTGAGCTGGATCCAAATGATTCTGCTGCATTGGGCAAAGCATACGCGGCGGGTTCGGAGGCGTATGAAAAAGATGACACTGCGAAGAAAGAAATAGATGCGCTCAATGCAAAGGTGTATGACAAATCGGACCCAAAAGTTAACGACATCTATACGACGGGCAGAAAGGCATCGCTAGAGCATTTCGAAGATTTGTACACAATGCTCGGGACAAAATTCGATTATTATTTTTTCGAGAGTGATACTGCTCCGCGAGGAATTAGAATCGTTCGCGCTCACCCTGAAGTTTTTGAAAAAAGCGATGGAGCGGTCGTGTATAAAGGCGAACAAGACGGACTTCATACGCGTGTTTTTATTACCTCAAAAGGCTTACCCACATATGAGACCAAGGATTTGGGGCTTGCTGAGCTGAAAGCAGAGACGTGCGAATTCGACACCTCGATTACAGTGACGGCGCACGAGCAGAGCGATTATTTCAGGGTCGTGCTTGTCGCAATGAAAAAAGTCTTGCCCGACATTGCGTCGAAAATCCAGCATGTCTCGCACGGGATGATGCGGTTTTCGGAAGGGAAAATGTCGTCGCGCACAGGTAACGTAGTCACGGGAGAATCTCTCCTTAGGGATCTCACAGAAGCGGCAAAAGTGCGTGCTGCGGAAAGCCGCGCAGAGGACACAGAGAAATTGGCCGAAGTTGTTGCTGTCGCTGCCATCAAATATCAGATACTTAAGCAGGCATCGGGTAAAGACATAATTTTTGATCGCGATCGAGCGCTTTCACTTGAGGGAGATTCGGGACCATATTCGCAGTATGCGCACGCGCGTGCGCAGCAAATAGTTGAAAAAGCGCGGGAACAAAATGTTGTTGCAAAGGTTGACACAGAAGCAGTGCCCGACGAACTCGCACGGCTCCTGCACCGTTTCCCCGAAATCGTCGAATACGCGACCTCGCTCTACGAGCCACACCTACTCACCACGTACCTTTTGGACATTGCCTCGCACTTCAACAGTTGGTACGCACAAGAGCAAATTCTCGACGGCACTCCGAAGGCGGCTCACAAAGTCGCGCTCGTGGATGCGGTGCGGCGAACGCTCAAAAACGGCCTGTGGCTTCTCGGCATCTCTGCACCAGAAAAAATGTGAGAGATTTGGTCCTATGATACGATAGTACAAATGGCTGAAAAGCAACAAAAAAGCGAGACCGCGAAGCGCGAAGAGGCTACTCTCGCGTTTTGGAAAGAACGCAATATTTTCAAGAAATCTCTCGATAAAGCGGCACCCGAAGGCGAATTCGTGTTTTATGACGGTCCGCCCTTTGCAACCGGTCTCCCGCACTACGGTCACATCGTTGGGAGTGTCATCAAGGATGTCGTGCCGCGCTACTGGACCATGCGAGGCTATCACGTACCACGCGTGTGGGGTTGGGACTGTCATGGATTGCCCATAGAGAACATTGTCGAAAAAGAACTTGGTTTTAAGCATAAGAAAGACATCAAGAAATACGGCATCGCGAAATTCAACGAATGTTGCAGAGAACGAGTGCTTACCTACGCAGAGGAGTGGGAAAAGATAATCCCGCGCATCGGCCGCTGGGCCGACATGGAGCACGCCTACCGCACGATGGACAAACCATTTATGGAATCTGTGTGGTGGGTATTCAAACAGATCTACGAAAAAGGATTGGTGTACGAGGACTACCGCTCGATGCACATCTGTCCGCGTTGCGAGACGACACTTTCACAGCAGGAAGTCGCGGAGGGATACAAGGACGTGAAAGACATCGCGGTGACGGTGAAGTTTAAGGTGAAAAATCCGGAGAAAATCGGGTTGTCTGGCGATGTTTATCTGCTCGCGTGGACGACAACGCCGTGGACTTTGCCGGGGAATGTGGCACTCGCTGTTAATTCCAGCATCGAATATGTCATTGTTCATCTACTCGGTGGAGAGCACAGCTTGAAGATAAATGGTCAAGGAGGTGATTGGGCCAAGGACCAAGGAGGAACTTTCGTTGTTGCTAAGGAAAGAGCAGAAGAAGTATTCGCTCGCGCGGAAGACCAAGGGTATGAAACAGAGAAATCTTTAAGAGGTTCCAATCTCGTTGGTCTCGAATATGAGCCGCCATTTGATTACTACAGCAACGACAAAACTCTCAAGAATCGCGAGAACGGTTGGAAAGTATATGCGGCTGATTTTGTGACGACCGACGCGGGGACGGGGATAGCACACGAAGCGCCTGCATTTGGTGCGGATGACTGGGAGCTTCTGAAAAGAGAGAATTTACCGTTCGTACAGCACGTGAATATGGACGGCACGATGAAGCCGGAAGTAAAAGATTTTGCGGGGATGGAAGTGAAGCCGCGCTCGGATGACGATAAAACGCGGCTCGGCACGGATATCGCGATATTAAAATATTTGCAAGAACACGGGACGTTTTTCTCAAAAGAGAGCATCACGCATTCATATCCGCATTGCTGGCGTTGCGATACGCCGCTGCTTAATTACGCGACGTCGTCGTGGTTCGTATCTGTCACGAAGATAAAAGATAATCTGCTCAAAAATGCCGAGAATATCAACTGGTCGCCGGAGCACATCAAGGAAGGAAGATTCGGCGATTGGCTCGAAGGTGCGCGTGATTGGTCAATTTCCCGCCAGCGCTTTTGGGCGAGCGTTATTCCGCTTTGGCGTTGTGAAAAATGCAAAAAAGAGAAAGTGTTTGGGAGCGCATCAGAACTTGAAACGGCGAGTGGCAAAAAAATAGACGACCTCCACAAGCATGTTGTTGATGAAATCACGGTGCCCTGCCCTGAGCTTGTCGAAGGGCGTGCGTGTGGTGGCACGATGCGCCGCATTCCCGACGTGTTGGATACGTGGTTCGATTCGGGCTCGATGCCGTATGGTGAAAAACACTATCCATTTGAGGACAAGAAACAATTTGATGATGCATTTCCTGCACAATTCATCGCGGAAGGACTGGATCAAACCCGTGCGTGGTTCTATTACCTCCATGTCCTCGGCGGAGCGCTTTTTGAGAAAAGTGCCTTTCAAAATGTCATCGTAAATGGCATCGTATTGGCAGAGGATGGTAAAAAGATGGCGAAGAAATTGCAGAATTATCCGGACCCGATAGAAATCGTCGAGAAATACGGCGCAGACGCGCTGCGGCTCTACCTTCTCTCATCGCCGGTCATGCAGGCCGAAAATTTGAGCTTCTCCGAGAAGGGAGTCGACGAAGCGCTCAAGAAGAATCTCGGCCGTCTCGGCAACGTACTCGCGTTCTATCAGTTGTATGAGAATGGTACCGAGCGCGATTGGAAAAGTGAGAACATTCTCGACAAGTGGATAATCGCGCGGCTCGACGAGTTGATACAGGAAACAACGAGCGGGTTTGAGAAATACCAACTCGATGTGGCCACTCGTCCGATCGCAGGATTTATCGATGACCTTTCGGTGTGGTACCTGCGCCGCTCGCGCGAGCGATTCAAGGAAGAAAGTCCGGATAAAGTTGCCGCGCTCGCGACCTTGCGATATGTCCTGCACCGATTGTCGCTCGTCATGGCACCCTCGATGCCATTCTTTGCCGAACACTTATTCCAAGCAGTGCGTGAAGGGGAAGATGAGGAGAGCGTGCATCTGGCTACGTGGCCCGACATCTCGCATCAGACGAGTCTTCTGGCGCGACTCTTTGGGAGAGATGATGAGAAACTCCTTGAAACGATGCGCGCCGCCCGAGCAATTGTGACAAAAGCGCTTGAGGCGCGTGACACGGCAAAGATCAAGGTCCGACAGCCATTGCAGAAGTTGACCGTGAACAGTAAACAGTTAACAGGGAAAGACAAAGAAGCGCTCCTTCAGATTATCCGTGACGAGGTGAACGTAAAAGAGATCGAATCGGGCGATGTGGTGGCACTCGACACGACAATCACGGATCAATTACGCGAGGAGGGGACAGTTCGCTGGTGTGTTCGTTCAATCCAAGATTGGCGTAAAGGGCAAAAAATGAGTCCGCATAACGTTGAGGAGATAATTGTTGAGGTATCGGCAGATATAAAGAGAGTAATAGAACGAAATATTGCTCATATTCAGAAAGAAACAAAAACACTCCTGCGTGTTGAGTTGAGTAAGGAAGAAGGTGTGGGGATTTCTGACATACGCCTTGTGCGAACTAAGGAGAGCTGAACCATGTATCAAAAATATCAAGCAGACGCCTTGGTTCTCGGAAGCCGCGAAAGCGGCGAGAACGACCGCGTGTTCGTGCTCTTCACACGCCAGTTTGGTCTTGTCCGGGCGCGTGCAAGCGCAGTCCGAACGGAACGTTCTAGGATGCGCTACGCACTGCAAAATTATACGCGCGCGAATGCGGCTTTGGTGCGAGGAAAGAGTGGCTGGCGCATGGCGGGAGCATCTGCTATTAAAAATGCACATGGCAATAGGCAAGGAGTTGCCGCATTCGCGCGCATTTCCGAGCTCACTATACGGCTCGTGCACGGCGAAGAGAAAAATGACTATCTATTTGCCGTGCTCGCAGAGGCACACGATGCCCTGATGTCCGCCCAAGGCCGATCCGCTTTGGGAGAGCAGGACATATTTGGGACAATTGAAATCGTTTGCGTCGCGCGCGTACTTTTTGCGCTCGGCTATCTCTCGGCCGAAGCTCTCGAGACTGCTCTTTTCACTCACACCGCCTACGCAGGTGAGTACTTGCTTGAGGCAGAAATAATTCGTGACAAATTACTTTCCTCCATTAACCGTGCGATTGAGGAAACTCAGCTATAATCCCCGTTGCATATCTGTGCGTGTGAGTATATTGTCTGCATATGAATACGATTACTACGCTCTCAAAGGTCTCAGCAAAAGAACTGGCAGACCTCAATCACCTCATGAGGCAACTTCGTCAGCATCGATCACGTGCGAGATTGGCAACGCTTTCTGAGCTTAAGAGGATTGTTGCCAACAAAAATATAGTGATTGTCATAGCGAAGAACGGAAAACGCATCGTTGGAGTTGGATCACTATATATTGTCCCGAAACTTGGCAGACGCATAGCGTATGTCGAGGATGTTGTGGTGGATAGCGATTTTCGCGGGCAAGGGCTGGGAGAAATGATAGTAAGGAAATTAATCGCGGTAGCTCGAACGAAAAAGATACAGACCATCGGTCTCACTTCTCGTCCGGAGCGCATCGCGGGAAACAAGCTGTATCAGAAGGTGGGATTCATCCAGAAAAAGACGAACGCGTATCGTCTGGAGCTGTAATATCTCCACAACGCAGAGTTTGCGGCCATCTTAAGGGCCGAACGAGTCACGCCATCGTGGTATATTTATTCAATGGATCCCTCGGAACACGAGAAGGAAAAAATAGAGCGTTTACGGCGTGCCATGTACTCGCGGTCGCTCTCAGACAAGCTTAAGGATCGTCCGCGGCGCCCTCTCGAGCAAGCCGAACAGGCAATCGGGGAGAACTTTATCGAGCGGCAAGAGCAGGTCGAGGGTACTGTTGTGGCGCCGCGAACGATAGGGTTTGCACGTACGGCGCTCTGGTGGCTGTTGGGCGGAGCCATACTTTTTTTCATCGGTGCGATATCGTTTTTTTCCTATCATTTCCTTATTGGCGGGGGAAGTATTGCTGCTGCATCAGGTAATATTGATATCTCTATTTCAGGTCCCCCGCAAATAGAAGGCGGTACTCTCACAGAGCTTCAAATTATTGTCGCAAATAAGAATAAAGTTTCGCTTGAACTTGCCGATCTCATCATTACGTATCCGGATGGTACGCGTTCACCGACAGATTTTGCGACCGATCTTCCGAGTCAACGTATTCCACTCGGATCGATTGAAGCGGGTGGAACTCGTCAGGGTATAGTTCCTGCAGTTCTCGCCGGACACGAAGGAGAGCATTCCAACATCAAAGTTGAGCTTGAGTATAGGATTCAAGGTTCGAGTGCGATTTTCGTTACGTCATCTGATTACAATGTCGTTTTTAGCTCGTCTCCGCTATCGCTTGCGGTTGAAGGAAATAATGAAACCATATCGGGTCAACCTGTCGAGATAACCATTTCCGTCTCTTCCAATGCAAATGCTCCAGTCAAGGATGTGCTCTTGAGTGCGCAATATCCGTTTGGTTTTAAATTTTCATCCGCTTCCCCTGCTCCGAGCGCCTCTCAGTCTGCTCAAAGCGGATTTTGGCTGATTGGGGATTTGGCACCAGGAAAAAAGCGGACAGTGACGATTCGGGGCGCGCTTTCTGGCGAGCAGGGTGACGATCGGGTCTTTCGCTTTACTGCTGGCACGCGGAGAAATACGGCTTCAACCACGATCGAGACAGTACTTGCCGATAATGCATTTCCCATTTCAATATCGAAACCATTCCTCGGTCTTGCGATTTCTGTTGGTGGAGCGACCGGGCCCAACGTGACTGTTTCTCCGGGCGATAATGTCTCTGTCTCTATTGCGTGGGGAAATAATCTTCCGACCGCAATAACGGATGCGGTTATTGTAGCGAAGCTCTCGGGGCTGATTATTGACGGTACAACGGTACACACAACCGATGGCTTCTATAGATCCAATGACAACATTATGCTCTGGGACAAGACAACAAGTGGGGGAGCGCTCGCAAGCTTGGCTCCGGGTGCGCGCGGTACGGTCGGGTTCTCATTTCAAGTGCCGAAAAGTGATGAGCTCGGCGGTATTCTTAGTCCGCAACTGAACATTTCTATTAACGCTGCTGGTAAGCGCATATCGGAAACGGGTGTGCCGGAGAATTTACAGTCGAGCGCCAACCAGAAGATCTCGCTCGCGAGCGATATAGTGCTTACCGCGCAGGGTCTCTACTATGCAAATCCATTTGGGAGCGTTGGGCCAATGCCAGCAAAAGCCGGCATGGAAACGACCTACGCCATGGTGTTTACGGTCACAAATACGACGAACAAGATATCAGGAGCTAAGGTCACAGCGCACCTTCCGCCTTATGTGCGCTGGGTAGGGATCTATCGTCCGTCTTCCGAAAACATCACCTTCAATCAAAATGACGGCACTGTCATCTGGGATATTGGTGACATAGCACCTGGGGTAGGATTGAATGGAACCACGCCACGCCAAGCGGCTATCGCAATCGGCTTCACGCCGTCTACCTCCCAAATCGGTCAAGAACCGCCACTGCTTCAGAATATTTCTTTGACCGGCACCGATGAAGCTACAAAAGCCCCGATTACCCGGAGCGTGAAGAACGTAACGACAAATATTCAGAGTGATCCCGGCTTCAGCTCCGCCAATTCAACGGTCGTTAAATAGCCACAGGTTTGATACACTCACTCACATGACCGATGTGACCATGGAGAAAATCATATCGCTGGCAAAACGCCGCGGTTTTATCTATCCCGGCAGCGAGATTTATGGCGGACTTTCGGGTATGTGGGACTACGGTCCATTGGGAGTTGAATTGAAAAATAATGTCAAACAACTCTGGTGGAGAATGTTCGTGCAGGATCGTGATGACATGTACGGCTTGGATGCGGCAATTCTGATGAACTCGAAGGTGTGGGAAGCATCCGGACATGTGAGCGGATTCTCTGATCCGCTTGTAGAGTGCAAAAAATGCAAACGAAGGTTTCGGGCGGATCAAGTGGCGAGTCCTCCGGACAGTGGATGCCCTGAATGCGGGGGCGGACTTGGTGAAGTACGACAATTCAACATGATGTTCAAAACACATGTGGGCGCTACAGAAGACGAATCGTCGGTTTCCTATTTGCGTCCTGAAACGGCGGGGGGCATCTTCGTCAATTTTAAGAATGTTGTCGATAGTTTCCATCCAAAATTGCCATTTGGCATCGCGCAAATCGGAAAAGCATTTCGTAACGAAATAGCACCACGCGATTTCATCTTCCGTTCCCGCGAATTCGAGCAGATGGAAATAGAGTACTTTGTTCGTCCGGACGATTGGAAAGAGCGTTTTGAGGAATGGAGTCTGAACATGTTAGGATTCGCGGATTCAATCGGACTCTCACGAGAGCGCATTAATCAAGTAGACGTTGCAGATACAGACAGGGCACATTACTCGAGTCAAGGCGTGGACACGGAATTCGAATATCCATTTGGACAGAAGGAACTTTGGGGTCTCGCGTATCGCACGGACTTCGATCTTTCTGCTCATGCAAAAGCTTCGGGAGTCGATCTCTCGTACCTCGATGATTCACCGGAAGGTGGGGGACAGAGATTTATACCTCACGTCATCGAGCCATCATTTGGCGTAGATCGGACGATTCTTGCGATTCTTACATCGGCGTATACAGAAGACGAGCTTGGAGGCGAGGTGCGCACGTATCTCAAGTTCAACCGGGCGATTGCGCCCATCAAGGCCGCCGTCTTTCCTCTTTTGAAAAATAAGCCCGAACTTGTCGCCAAGGCCCGCGAAATCTATGTGATGCTCAAAAAGCAGACACCGCAGATCATGTGGGACGACAATGGCAATATTGGCAAGCGATATCGCAGACAAGATGAAATCGGCACCCCGCATTGCATCACCATCGATTTTGATACTCTCGGAGAGACTCCAGAGCTCGAAAATACTGTCACGGTACGCGATCGCAATACAGGAGAACAAGAGCGCGTCAGCATAGATGATCTTTCGTTGCGTATTTCTGAAGCAAATTAAGCTGGTCGTTTAAATCGGCTATGTTACGATGCGGGCATGGAAGGCCGCCATATCAACATTTCCATTACGGCGGGTACAGTCTTGAAGACCGCTCTCATTTTAATTGGTGTTTGGCTTCTGTTTACTATTCGCAACATTGTTCTTGATGTTGTGGTCGCTATTGTTATAGCTTCTGCAATCGAACCGGGCGTGATAGCACTAATGCGAAGAAGCATTCCTCGTATTCTTGCGGTTATCATCATCTATCTCATCCTTTTCGGCGTGTTTTTCGGTCTCTTTTATTTCTTCTTCCCCTCGGTACTTGAGGATTTCGCGGCATTCATTTCTTCCCTACCGGCATACATTGATATGTTTAGTCGAAGTGGCGCGTTCGATACGTATGCCAACATCTTAGGCACTCCTATTCCTTCGGCGATTTCGTCCGGCGATATAATGGCGAATATCAGGAGCACATTTGATATAAGCGGCACGCTCGGTAACGCATTCGGTGCGTTCGCTCGGATATTCGGAGGCATCTTCTCCTTTGTCTTGATTATCGTGTTCTCTTTCTATTTTGCCGTAATCGAGACGGGGGTAGACGACTTTTTAAGGCTCATCGCTCCCAAAAAGCATCAAAGCTACATTCTTGATCTGTGGCGTCGCTCGCAGCAAAAAATCGGCCTCTGGATGCAAGGACAACTCATCCTAGCGTTGATTATGGGGGTGCTGGTCTATCTCGGACTCACGATTCTTGGTGTGAAGCATGCGTTGCTTCTTGCTGTCATCGCAGCGGTCTTTGAGATTATTCCGGTTTTCGGGCCTGTTTTGTCGGCAGTCCCCGCAGTTCTCATTGGATTTGCAGACGGCGGTGTCACGATAGGAGTCCTTGTCATTGCGTTGTATGTGATTTTCCAGCAATTTGAAAACCATCTCATCTATCCTCTCGTTGTTACGCGAGTGGTAGGTGTGCCACCCTTGCTCATAATTCTCGCGCTCTTTATAGGTTTCGAACTCGCAGGATTTCTTGGCGTCATTCTATCTGTGCCCGTGGCGGCGACAATTCAAGAGCTTGCACGTGATATTGAGAGCGGTCGCCTAGGGAGTCAATTTGAAAATTAACGCTATGGCTAAGGCGCTCTTTCTCACGACGACCTTGCCGTACGTGAATGCCGAGCCGCATATCGGTTTTGCGCTTGAAATGGTGCAGGCCGATATCATCGCTCGGTATCGCCGACTGATGGGCGATGATGTCTTTTTCAACACTGGCACCGACGAGCATGGGCAGAAGATAGCACAAAAGGCAAAAGAAGAGGGGCGCGATGTGCAGGAGTACGTGGACCACTTTGCGGGAGAGTTTAAGAAACTAAAAGAGGCACTCGACCTTTCGTATGATGCCTTCATCCGCACGACGGATGCGGACCATGTGAAAGCAGCACAGGAGCTCTGGAAGCGCTGCGAGAAAGCCGGTGACATTTACAAAAAGAAATACAAAGGACTCTACTGCGTGGGCGACGAGGCATTTATCAAAGAGACCGAATTAGTCAACGGGAAATGTCCCAATCATCCGACGATGGAGCCGGTGGAGATAGAGGAGGAGAATTATTTTTTCAAACTCAGCAAATACCAGAAACCGTTGGAAACATACCTAGCTACGGATGGAGTTGTGGTTCCCGAATGGCGCAGACAAGAAGCCATCAACTTCGTGAAAGGGGGATTGGAAGATTTCAGCATTTCGCGCGTGAAAGAAAAAATGTCGTGGGGCATTCCCGTGCCGGGCGACGATTCGCAGGTCATGTACGTATGGTTTGATGCGCTCACGAATTACATTTCGACACTTGGCTGGCCTGAAGACAAAGAGGGGAAATTCGAGAAATTCTGGGAAAAAGGCGAGACACTACAGCTTGCAGGCAAAGACCAGGTACGCTTCCAATCCATAATGTGGCAGGCGATGCTTATGTCTGCCGGACTACCAACCACGAAACAAGTCCTCTACCACGGCTTCATCACGAGCGGCGGACAGAAGATGAGCAAGTCTCTAGGTAACGTTATCGACCCGCTCGCCATCGTCGCAGAGTACGGGACCGATGCACTTCGCTATTTTCTCGCGCGGCAAGTGCACCCGTTTGAAGATTCGGATGTGACGATGGATAAGTTCAAAGAAACGTACAACGCAGATCTCGCCAATGGGCTGGGAAATCTCGTTGCGCGAGTCCTCACCCTCTCGGAAAAATATGTCCAGGAGCCGGTAGTGATGCCTGAGGGTATTTTCAGCGAATTGGATAAGACGTTCCGCTTCGATCGCTACTTGGAATATGTATGGAATCTAGCGCAAGGTCTCGACAGGTTCATTAATGAGACGAAGCCCTTCGGCGTTATCAAGGACGACCCGGAAAAGGGTAAGGAGTTGATAAAGGAGGCCGTCAGAACGCTGTACTCAATTGTGTTTCAGCTACGACCGTTCATGCCGGAAACGAGCCGCGTTATTGAAGACGCAATCCTAAAGAACAAAAAACCTGCCAACCTCTTCCCGCGCAAAGAGTAGACATGAAATACTTCGACGCGCATACACACGTGAACTTTGTCGCGTACGATGACGACCGCGAGGCGACGATACTGCGCGCGAAAGACGCTGGGGTAGTGATGAACGTGGTGGGGACACAACTCGATACTTCACGCTCCGCCATGGAGCTTGCGGAAAAACACAGCAATGTGTTTGCAACGATAGGCTTGCACCCGATACATACATCAAAGTCATATCATGATGAAAAAGAGCTTGGTGAGGGTGGAAAGGAGTTTACATCGCGGGGCGAAATCTTCGATTCAGCCGCATACGAGGCGCTTGGGAAGTCGAAGCGCGTGATCGCGATCGGGGAATGCGGACTCGATTATTTTCGCGCAGAAGAAAATACCAAAGAAATCCAGAAAAAGACATTCATTCAGCAGATCGAACTTGCAAACAAACTACAAAAACCGCTTATGCTCCACATCCGCAATGCATATGCCGATGCGCTCGAAGTGTTGAAGGCGCATGCGAAGGTGAAAGGGGACGTACACTTTTTTGCTGGGGATTGGGAAACTGCTAAAAGATTCTTGGATTTTGGGTTCACCATTTCTTTTACAGGAGTGATTACATTTACACACGATTACGATGAGGTCATTAAAAACGCACCGCTAGACATGCTTCTTTCTGAAACCGACGCTCCATATGTAACGCCAACGCCGCATCGGGGCAAACGCAATGAATCTGCTTATGTCGAGCTTGTTGTTCGCCGCATTGCGGAAATACGCGGGGAGGATTTTGGCGTGGTTGCAGAGCAGATTTTCAAGAACGCATGTCGCGTTTTCGGTATTTCTAAAGATTCTTGCGGCGTATAGTCTGCTGTGATAGAGTGCCCCGACATATGGCAGAGGAAATGGATGCAATAACGATTGAAACCGACACGGAGGATCCGGCCATTGTCCGCATCTACGAAGTTGGCTATCACATCATTCCAACGGTCAAGGAAGGAGATGTAGAAAGAATTGTTGGCGAGATACGCAGTGTAATAGAAAAAGCCAACGGCTCGTTTATTGCTGAAGGAGCCCCAGCTCTAATGAAGCTCGCGTACCCAATGACCACATTGGAGGGGGAAGCATACGTCGAGCATGACCGTGGATATTTTGGATGGATAAAATTCGAAGCGCACGTTGCTGTTGCGCAAGCGCTTGACGAGGCACTCAAGAAAAATACAAACCTGTTGCGGCATATGATTTTCCAAACAGTCCGCGAAGACACACGCGCCAAAATGAAGGCTCCGATATTGCGCGAGGTGAGGCGCACCGACATCATCAAAGCGGCCCCGCACCGTGTCGAGAAATCCGCCGCGCCTATTTCCGAGGTTGATCTTGAGAAGGCGATTCAAGACATCACGACCGAGTAGTCTTTTTTATGATATTGTACTTTCTAGTCCCCAAACACTAGTCCCTATAACCTATCCATTATGTATATCAACAAAGCAATGCTTTTCGGTAATCTTACTCGCGATCCGGAGTTACGAGCGCTTCCTTCTGGCATGAATGTTGTCAATTTCACCATTGCGACTAATCGCATATACAAGGATCGTGACGGCAAGAAACAAGAACAGGCAGATTTTCACAATGTCGTTGTGTTCGGTCGCCAAGCTGATACCGTCAATCAGTACTTGAAGAAGGGCAGTTCGGTATTTGTAGAGGGCCGCATGCAGACAAGAAGTTGGGATGATAAGACAAGCGGAGAGAAGAAGTATCGGACGGAAGTCGTCGCCGACAGGGTCCAATTTGGACCTAAGGGGAGCGGTAGCACTGGTGGCAAACGCCCAGATGGGACACAGCCGGAAGAAGAGGTTTCTGCGGGAGGGGGAGGTGCCGGAATCGATTACCCGAAAGACGATATTAATCCAGACGATATTCCTTTTTAATATATGTCTAACAACATTTTAACCCAGAATGATATTCAGCATGTCGACTACAAAGATGTCGATCTTTTAAAGCAATTCATCAATCCGCATGGTCGTATCATAGCTCGAGGGCGGAGCGGCCTCACTTCCAAGCAGCAACGCACCGTAGAGGCGGCAGTGAAGCGCGCGCGCTTCATGGGATTGCTTCCGTTCATCCAGAAGTAAGGTTTAGCAGTAGCAAGCTGACGAAGGGCTCGAATTGAGCCATAATGCCCCCATGGTCAACTGGCGGGATGTTCAAAAGAAGGCGATAGCTTTTCGGGATGCCCGAGATTGGAAACAGTTCCATAATCCTAAGGATGTGGCACTGTCACTTGTTTTGGAGGCGGCTGAGCTCATGGAGCATTTTCAGTGGAAAAATCCCGGAGAGATGAAAAAGTATGTTCGCTCGCACAAGGGGGAGATTGCAGACGAACTTGCAGATGTGCTGTATTGGGTAGCGATCATGAGCAAAGATTTGGAGATTGATCTGTTTAAAGCGTTCGAAGAGAAAATGAAAAAGAACGAGAAGAAATACCCGATAAAGAAATCAAAAGGAAAGCACACCAAGTACACGAAGTTCTAGTGTATGTCCAACATCGAAACATTTGCGTTCGATAAGGTGGGCTTTGAAGGTATTAAAAGATTTCCACTTGGGCGAGATTGGCCAGTGGTCTACATAATAGAAAACGGACGCGAGGTATATATAGGTGAAACAACCAGCGCGCATAATCGAAGCAGACAACACTACGAAAATGAGGATCGGGCTCGCTTGAAAACACTGCATGTCATAACGGATGAGGAATATAACAAATCAGCCACACTCGACCTCGAGTCGCAACTAATTCAGTATTTTTCTGCAGAAGGAACCCTCCGCCTACAAAATGGCAATAAGGGGTTGGTGAACCACAATTACTTTGACAGGGACCGATATCGCGCAAAACTGGAAACAATCTGGAAAAAACTTCAAGAGCTAGCGCTAGTGAAGCGTGATTTAAAGGACATCGAGAACAGCGAATTGTTTAAGTATTCCCCATATAAGGCACTTACAGAGGATCAGATGGCAGTGGCTGATGAACTGTACCATGCTGTTAGAACAGGTCAGGCAAGTACGCATATTGTGAATGGTGGCCCCGGCACAGGCAAAACTATTTTAGCGACATATCTGGTTAAGTTGCTCAAAGAAGACGATGAGACAAAAGATCTTTCAGTCGGACTGGTTATATCAATGACGCCGTTGCGCAGATCAATTAAGGACGCATTTTCACGCGTGTCTGGGCTCTCGGAGAGCATGGTTATAGGACCAAGCGAAGTCGCAGACAAAAAATACGACCTGCTGATTGTTGATGAAGCACATCGGCTAAGGCAGCGTCGGAATATCACAAATTATAGAAGCCATGACGCGATGAACAAGCGACTAGAGTTCGGGCAGGACGGTACGGAGCTGGATTGGGTTCTCAAGTGCTCAAAGCAGCAGATTCTCTTTTACGATGAAAATCAAAGCATTAGACCCGCCGATGTTCACGTCGCGCGATTCAAGAATCTTGTAGCAGTACACCACTTCCTAACGAGCCAGCTTCGAGTGAAAGGTGGAGAAAAGTATATTGCGTTTATCAATAATATATTTAAGGGACAAAAGGCTCTTGATTCGAAGTTCCATGACTTCGATTTCCAAATCTATGACGACGCTACAGAGATGGTTGCAGATATTAAAATCAAAAACAGAAAATTCAGTCTAAGTCGGATTGTGGCGGGATTTGCATGGCCGTGGATTAGTAGGGGGAGTCCCGATGCAACTGACATCGATATCAATGGGCTCAAATTGAGATGGAATAGCACTACGACTGACTGGGTCAACTCGCCCAACGCGATAAACGAGGTCGGTTGCATTCACACAGTACAAGGATATGACTTAAATTATGTGGGCGTCATAGTAGGTCCCGAGTTGGCATACGATGCCACAGCGGATCGACTCGTAGTAAATGGTGACAAGTACGAGGATAGAAACGGGTGGAGGGGAATTACAGATCCTGCCGAATTAGAGAGATACATCATCAATATCTACAAGACGCTTATGACCCGGGGCATGCGAGGGTGCTATGTGTATTTTGTGGACAAAGAAACAGAGAGGTACTTCAAGTCGAGAATGGGGGTGAGCATGAGGATGAATTACAGTGGACTCGTTAAATCTCCAATTACGTTGGACATGATCAGGATACCTCTTGTAGGATCAGCCCCGTGCGGCAGTCCTTTGTTCGGACAAGAAAACATTGAGGACCATGTATTGGTTGAAAAATCAAAGATAAAATCAGGTTATAAATACTTTATTCTCAGAGCAGAAGGTGATTCTATGAACCTTGCAGGCATCAATAACGGCGATCTCGTTTTATGTCGTCAGCAACTAAAGGCAGACACGGGCGATAGGGTTGTCGCCCTACTAGGCGATAATGTGACAATCAAAATGTATGACAAAAAAGACGGTCGTAGAATCTTATTGCCCAAAAGTAGTAACAAGAATCACATGCCGATAACACCAGAGGAGGGCGATAGCGTGCAGGGCGTTGTACAAGAAGTTGTTGAGCCGGACGGTGAATAAGAACCATACCTGCTACGGCAAAAAGAGCTTCAAATCCGAACCCGAGCGTCTTGAGTTTTTGTTTGGGCTGTATAAGGAGTATCTACAGGAGGATGTTGAGAAATCCTTGCTGATAATCCTCGGTGCTCCGAATTGAAAGAATTATAGCACACATACGTCTGGTAGTTATACACATGATGTACACATTCCTGACATACCATGATATAGTGCCTTTATGACCAACAAATTAGGCCCATTTATTAAGTCGTTACGTAGGAAACACACTTTTTCTCAGGCCTTTTTGGCTGAGAAGCTAGGTATCGCACGATCGTCCTATATTGCCGTTGAAAATGGATCTCGTGAATTGAGTTTGGAGGAAGCACACCGATTCGTGCAACTTTTTGGGATAACTCTTGAGGAGCTTTCGAGCACAGTCACGCCAAACTATGAGAAATACAAGCAGATGGTATTAGCGTTCCTACGCGTTGGGGCGGACTCTCGCGGTAAAGTGCCAAAGACCAAATTAGCAAAATTACTCTACCTAGCCGATTTTGCGTGGTTCTATCGCAATTTGCAAAGTATGAGCGATATGCAGTATCGTCGCATACAATACGGCCCAGTGCCGGATCTCTATTTTCGTGCACTTGATGAGCTTTTCGAAAGCGGGAAAATTGATATTGAGAAAAAAGATGAAGCCCTTTTAATTTCGCAAGCGGGCAGCGCGCCAAATGCACCCCTCGACCTACTATCTGCGGAAGAGCAGAAACTCATTTCGGATGTTGCGACGAAATGGCGCGGAAAGCGAACGCAGGAAATTGTCGACTTTACTCACGAGCAATTACCATACCAAATTTGTGCCGAGAACGAATTAATCCCGTACGAACTTATCATTCAGGAAGACCCCAACAATGTCTATTGAGTATGTGCCACACCTCGAGCCCTTTGCCGAGCGTCACTTTGTAAGCAGTTTCTCGAAGAAGTACAAGAGCGCGTGGGACGTCACGTGGAAGGGCCTTCTGGATGAGTTCAAGAATTTCGATGTTTTGATAGCGAAATCCAATGCAACCACTATAGTACATAGTGAAAGGGTTAAAGTGTTCAAAGTGGATTTTCGTGTGCATGGAACCGAAAAATCCCGCCGTGGCTCGGGAAATAGATACATAGTAGCTCTGCACGCAGACACTGCGGATGCGCGGATTCTTCTTGTATACTGCAAGACCGATGTACGAGGCTCGCGAGAAACCGATTGGTGGAAGGGGCTTGTATGTGATAATTATCCCCAGTATCGGGGATTTTTTAGATAGGGTCTTGTTTTAGACGCGCTCCACGTATTCTCCGGTTTCCGTATTGATACGCAGAACGTCGCCTTTGTTGATGAACATAGGGACGTTCACGGTAGCGCCCGTTTCGAGCGTAACCACCTTGTTGCCGCCCTGAGCGGTATTGCCGCGGGTATTTGGCGGAGCCTCTGTAACTTTGAGGGCCATTTTGATGGGAATTTTGACCTGGATCGGCTTTTCTTCGAACCAGCGCACGTCTACATCGGTATTACCAGTGAGATATTTGCCCGCGTCGCCAACCATCTCTTCCGGAATAGTGAATCGATTGGATGGATTATTGATCTCGTGAAAGAACCACTCGCCGTTGCGTGCGTAAATGAATTTTGCCAGCTTGGTCTCTACCTCCGCCTCTTCTATTTTGTCGGGCTGATGGAAGGTGACCTCGGTCTGCGAGCCGGTCTTAAGGTTGCGTAACTTCGTCTGATTGACTGGTTTTCTCTGCTGTTTGCGAAATATCCAAGCCGAGACAACCTCGTACGGCTCGCCGTCGACGATTATCAATTTCTTAGGCAACACTTCGTTATATGCCAACATATTCCGAACATTCTATTCAAAAATGCTCGTTTGTCCACCGTTAGGTGGTTGGCCAGTTTACGGGTACTGCTGATACGTCTGCTGTTCTTGGGGAGTCACGTTTGGCGGCGGCTGTTGAGATTGTTGTTGATATTGCTGCTGTGTCTGTTGCATCTGTTGCTGATATTGCTCTTTATACTGCTCTTGGGATTGGCGTTGATATTCTTGCTGATACTGACCTTGGTATTCCGGCGGCATGTGACCCGTATCTCTCGCGGGTTGCAGAAGTCCTTCTTGATAGGGCTTCGGTTTGGTGGGGCTGCCGCTCTCATCGGGGCGTCCCATGAATTCGTTCGTACGGCCTCTTCGCTCTTCGCCGGTCGGAGGCCCTTCTCCCATGTTTTTTCTGAAATCATCAGGGTTCTGTCGGTACATTCGCTCGCACTCTTCAGGCGATGCGCAGGGCATTTTTCCGGATGGTCCGCCAGCTGGCGGACCGAATCCGCGGCGCTCGATTGCTCGATCAAGTCCCTCCTCATGGTCCGGTCCGCCGAACCCGTGCTCTTCGGCAAATGTGCTACAGGCCTCCATGTTCGCGGGGTCATCGCAGTATGTGCGGCACTCCTCGCCCTTGCACCCACCAGGACCTGTTATGTTTTGCATTTCTTTCATTCGACCTGCATCTTCCTGCGTTATGAATCCGTTCTCGACGGCAAATGCGCGGCAGGCCTCCATATGCGCCGGATCCCCGCAATAGGTACGGCACGCTTCCCCGCGACATCCTCCGGGGCCTTCCTTGTTTGAAAACTCTCGAGCGTGCCCTGCTTCCTCGCGTGACATCATGCCGTTTCCCTCCGCGAACGAGAGACACGCATCCTGGTGCGCGGGGTCCTCGCAATAGGTTCGGCATTGCTGACCGATACACCCACCCGGACCGGGTTTCCCCATGAATTTCTTCGTGCGTTCGATCTCATCTCGCGACATCAACCCATTTTCTTCTGCAAACGCAAGACACTCTTCCATGTGTTCGGGCGTCTCGCAGTACGTGCGACATGCCTCCCCGCGACATCCTCCGGGGCCTTCTTTGTTGCCCATTTTTCTTGCCATTGTCGCTTCCTCTTCAGTCATGAAGCCGCTTTGCACTGCGAAATCAACGCATTCGCTCATGTGTTCGGGATTTTCACAGTATGTCTTGCATGCCTCGCGACGGCAGCCACCGGGTCCCGGCTTGTCGCCCATCTTCTTTGCTATCTTCAATTCTTCCTTCGATATCAAATTGTGCTTCTCGGCAAACGCAATGCACTCATCGAAGTGTCCATCGGTGCCGCAATACGCGCGACACTCCTTTTCGCTCTTGCAGCCCCCGGGACCTCCCTTGGTGCGCACTTCTTTCGCAATAGCTACTTCCTCACGTGGAATGATGTCGTGCTCCTCCGCAAATGCTAGGCATTCATCTATGTGCTCCTCCGCGTCACAGTATTCTTTGCACTCAAATCCTACGCAATCGCCTGGTCCTTTTTCGTTGCCGATTGCGCGGGCGATCTTCACTTCTTCGGCGCTCATGAGGCCGTGTGACTCCGCAAAGGAGATGCACTGATCATGATGTGTGGCGTTATCGCAGTACGTCTTACACGCGCTCTTGGATTCACAATTGCCGAGATCGGCAATTGGGAAGGTGATCGTGGATTCCTGCGCAAAAAGCGGGGTTGCAACGGCGAAAACGAGGATAAGCGCAATTCCGAAAAAGAGAATCGCACGGTGGTTGATAGTGCGCATATCAGTCGAACGGATTTATCTTCACGTCAGAGTAGGGATTCGTTTTTACGTTTTCGAGCGGGTTGGTCTGCACGTTCGCGTATGGATTCGACGCTTGTGCCGTATTAGCCGTTGTCTCTGCGACAGCTCCCTCCCAGCCGCGATCGTATCCGAGATAATAGCCGGCCGCACCTCCCGCGAGAACACCGACAACGAGCGCGCCGGCGATAAAAAGCAGTGAAGATTTCTTTTCTTGTGGCATGAAATTGATAATTAAGCTAATTACGTTCATTGTATAACCAAAAATCCGCACTTTTTGTGCGGGTGTTGATAACCATCGTTTTTACTCATCATCTCCGCTCGAACTTTTTGCGGTCATCCCGCCATCGGCGAGGCCCTTTTTGATATCTTTCAGAAGCTGATTCAAGACGGGCTTGTTCTCGCGCAGATAGGTACGCGCGGCATCATAGCCGCGGCCGAGCTTTGTTTCCCCGATGGAATACGAGCCGCCGGAAGATTTTGCGACGAAGCCGAGCTTTTCACCGAGCGCTAAGGCTTCACCCTCGCGCGAGATGCCTTCTCCATAGAGCATGTCGAATTCGGTCTGTCGAAATGGTGCCGCAATTTTGTTCTTCACGATTTTCACGCGGTGCCGGCCACCCATTGTTTCATCACCTTTCTTTATCTGTGCAATGCGGCGGATGTCGATACGCACCGACGTGTAGAATTTTAATGCCTTGCCACCCGTAGTCGTTTCGGGATTCCCGAACATGACGCCGATTTGCATGCGGATCTGGTTGATGAAGATGATAATGGTCTTCGTCTTTGCGACGATTGCCGTCAATTTGCGAAGCGCTTGCGACATGAGCCGTGCATGCTTGCCAACATGCTGTGCACCCATATCGCCCTCTATTTCGTCCTTGGGCGTGAGTGCCGCAACGGAGTCAATAACGATGACATCTATTTTTCCAGAACGTACCAGCGATTCGGTTATCTCGAGCGCCTGTTCGCCCGTGTCGGGTTGCGATACGAGGAGATGCTCGATCTGTACGCCAAGTTTCTTTGCGTATTCTGGATCGAGCGCGTGCTCGGCGTCGATGAAAGCGCAGATGCCTCCTTTCTTCTGCGCTTCGGCGATGACGTGAAGTGAGAGTGTCGTCTTACCGGAGGATTCCGGTCCGAATATTTCAATGATGCGTCCGCGCGGCAATCCGCCGATGCCGAGCGCCCAATCGACGCCTATTGAACCGGTCGAGATGGCATTCACATCGACTTTCGGTTGCGCGCCGAGCATCATTATCGACTCATCGCCGAATTTGGTTTTTATCTGGGAGATAGCTCGCTCGATATCCGCGTCCGACCCTGTGCCGGTTGTCTTGGGCGGTGCTTTTTCTTTTTTCTTAAATCCAGCCATGTATATTGTCCAGTGCAGTATATCGTATTGTCTTTAGTGCGCTACCGAGCCTGTGGAAGAGGCGGAAGTAGCCGCCGCAGGAATGATGTCTGGATTTGTTGTCGTGGGCGTATAGACGATCTCGATGACCTTGCTTCTGCTCCTTCCGTACTTATCGCGCGCATCGAGAACTACTCGATTGTATCCAGGGGCGAGTAGATAGGGTTCTTCGAAAGTTCCGGTTTCGGTGACGGAGATGGCCTTGCCGTTCATCAAGAGGGAAGCGATACGATCTGCCTGACCCTTTATCATGATGAAAGGCTCGTGCACTTCGGTCTCTTGCAATGCGGTTGAGATTGATGGACCGAAGAGCACGCCCCGTGCCTCGAAGTACGCATATCCAATGACGATAAGAAAGAAAATACCAAGCGCAATGTAAGTGAGACGACTGTCACGATACGGAAGCATACGGATTAGGTTCTAGGTATTAAGTTTCAAGTTCTAGGAGAAATTCATACGCGTTCTTCCTCGTTGCCACTTTCCTCGCGCGCCAATTCATCAGCATTGCCTGCTCCAATGATGTCGCGCGGCTTTGCCCCGTCGGGTGGACCAATAACGCCTCGCTCTTCGAGAATATCCATGAGACGCGCCGCTCGAGCATAGCCTACGCCGAGTTTGCGTTGCAAATACGATGTGGATGCCTTGCCGGCCTCTATGACGGTGCGCTTTGCCTCTGCATATAGCGCGTCATCCTCGCTGTCTTCGAGCGAAGCAGAAAATATTGGATCAGTTCCGCTTCCCGTTTTCTGATCGCTGAAATCGATCTCGCTTGGGAGTGTTCCATCGCTTGTCTTTATGATATGCGCAACCACTCGCTTTACTTCATCTTCCGAAATAAATGGGGCTTGGATGCGGCGCGGTTTTGACATTTCTCCCGAAAGAAAGAGCATGTCGCCAGCTCCCAAGAGTTTTTCTGCGCCGCCGGTGTCCAGAATAGTTCGGGAATCGATTTGCGAGGCCACCTGCAGGGCGACTCGCGCGGGTATATTGGCCTTGATGAGACCTGTAATAACCTTCACGCTCGGTCGCTGTGTCGAGAGAATGAGGTGTATTCCTACGGCGCGGCTCATTTGTGCAAGCCGTACAATTCCACTCTCAAGTTCGCGAGGATAGCTTGTCATGATATCGGCCAACTCATCAATAACTACAACGATATACGGCATAGCTTCTGGTAGCGGCGTTTCGATATCGTTGCGCGAGACCCTCTCCAGTGCTGGTGCAACGACATTCTGATGATACGAAGAAATATCGCGCACGGCTTCAGTTTCCAAAATGTTGTACCTGCGTTCCATTTCTTTCGCTAGCCATTTTATGGCAAGGATAGCTTTTTTCGCGTCGGTAATCACAGGTGTGAGGAGGTGTGGGATGGAATTATATACAGTAAGCTCGACTCTTTTTGGATCTATCATAATGAAGCGTAGCCGTTCGGGCCCGCATCGATAGAGAAGGCTAACGACAAAGTCGTGGATAGCGACTGATTTGCCTGCGCCCGTTGTACCAGCGACGAGTATGTGAGGCATGCGGGCAAGATCAGCGAAGATAGGTGCACCCGTAATTGCGCGCCCAAGACCGAGAAGAAGCGGTTTATCTGATTGAGTAAATGTTTCGTCAGAAACGATGGGCGCCATGCCGAGCGTTGTTCGCGCTATATTCGGCACCTCAATGCCCACAAGGGATTTTCCAGGTATGGGAGCCTCGATTCGCACCGGTGAAGCCGCGAGTGCAAGCTCGAGATTACTCTGAAGCGCGATTATTTTGGAGAGCCGTACACCCTCGGCTGGTTTCATCGAGTAGCGCGTTACAGTAGGGCCAATGGAAGCTTCATCCATTTCCACCTGTATCCCAAAATTTTGCAGAGTGCGCTTGATGATATTCATGTTTGCTTTCACGTCGCCTACTTCAGGCTTGCCTCTATTTTTTGCAAGGATGGAAACGGGCGGTGGAATATACGCGCTGCCAGTACTCGCTATGATAGGGAAGCCCTCGGTCGCCACATCGCTCTCCATGAAGAATTTCTTAATAGAGCCGGTTGTACTTGTATCTTTCGGCTTGTCTTGCGGAGATCCCACGTCCTCCCGCAATTCTTCTGGTTCCGGTGTTTCGGGAGATTCTTCATCCGTAGGCAATCCGATAACGGGCGCTTCGACTCCCTCAGTTGTTTTCAGAGTGCGCAGAGAGAGGAAGTAATCACGGATGCTCGCAAGGAGCTCTCCGAGATGGACATTGAATGCTACAACAAGCGATGCAACAGTGAACGCGATAAGAAAAATGAAAGTCGCAGTTATGTCAACGCCCGCAACGATCGGATTTGATACTCCCGTTCCCACAATTCCACCTTGGCCCGGAAATACGAGATTGATAAGTCCTAAACCAGCGAGCAGAAAGACTGTCATGCTTAAGAACTGTACCCAGCCAAAGCTGCGTTCAAAGGATCGAAAAATGAGGAGAGCGAGCAGAATGAGAGAGATGGGTAAAAGAAAATACCCGATACCTAGAAGCCACGAGAGCCACGAATAAAGGGTGGCGCCTATTGCTCCGCCCCCGTCGAGTTGTGCAAGAATGAGAAATCCGGCAATTGCGACAAAAAAGATGGCGCACACCCCGCGTAGTGCCTCGCTACTCACGTGTCTGACACTTGAACCACTATCATCGTCGATATCTTTGTCTCTTCCGCGTTTCCGTTTCAATTTCATGATGACATCATATCATCCCGCCCCACTCTTTCAGGTCGGATTCTTTTGAAATATAAGTTCTTCCGTATGCCCGAACACGAGTTGCGATGGTCGGAGATAAAAGTGGGGCGGGGTTGCTTATTAGACATGTCCTTTATATACTCATCAATGTCGGACATGTACAGAGTGTCTTAATGTACAGGTCTGGGACATACAATGGACATGCCAAACGACAAACAGAATCCGACCCAACTATCTCAATTCTTTGATGGTCAAGTTGTTCGGACGAACCCATTTGGGGCTAATCAATCGGCAGATCGTGCATATCGTAGGACTGAACGCATCGTTGCGGCCCTGTACCTCATAACCAACCACATTCCATCTACAGAATCGCTCCGAGTATCTCTACGGGCTGAAGCGCTCGTAATTCTCGAACGAATGCTCTCTTTACGGGACGATATGAGGGCAATTGGATCAGACCACGTCGATGCTTGCCGAGTATCAATACGGCATCTAATTTCGCTAGTACGGATGCTTCCTGTTGCTGGATTTGTCTCTACTCAAAACACCAATATAGTCATAGATGGACTCGATGAATTGGGGAATTTTCTATCTGTCTCGAGAAATTCTCCGCTTTCAGAAAGCATCTCTCTATCCCGCGACGATCTTCTCGACATTCACGGGTCACCGTTAAAGGACATAAAGGACAACATAGCTACAAAGGACAGGTTACATGTAAAGGACAGGACTAGAATGTCCGAGAAGATGACCAATAGTGACGGGTTAAGTGTCCGAGAGCTTAGTATCATTGCGATTCTTAGGACGGGCGGTGAGCTCGGTATCAGGGATATTGCCTCGAACCTACCAGAATATAGCGAAAAAATGATCCAGCGCGACTTAATGGCTCTTGTTGCTACGGGACGTGTGAAAAAGGCAGGTTTGAAGCGCTGGAGTCGCTATTCCATTGCATAGCAGATAAAGTCTCAAATGATCAGATTCAATTTCGAGTTTAAGAGACTTTTGGGTTATTGAAACGGAGATGGGTTTAGTAATTCCAATCCGCAAAGGTCTGATCTTTGCGGGTTTTTACGAGTCTGCCTTTTGATTGACTCCCATTGTGTACTGAGGTATCCTTGCACGCGGTAATGGACTGGGTGAGAAAAGTCTTTATAGGACTTTCTTAGCTCACAAGTTATCCACAAACCGGGGAGCCTTGTATTCGCGTTCGGTAAGGTCCCTAGTATATAATTGCTCTACGACATCTCTTGTATGAGGTGTTGGTAGACGCATGAGAGCGCTGTGCTTTCTGTGTGTAGTTCGTTGACATTTAAATAAGATACAAAAAAGCGATTCAATCGCCGACCTGTAAAGCAGGTCGATGTCTTACTCGAAGACATTTCGGAATTCCTTCTTCGGTTACGATTGCATGTCTGTACGAAAATTTCCTTCTCGGTGCTAATCCTCTTTCTGCCATTTTGACGGAGGGGGCTAGCAAAGTTATGGGCACAAGATCCGCCGACGGCGGGTCAGGCCCGATTATCAGTAGGTCTTCAGTTATCAGTTAGTTAGTTCAGTTAGTAATTGAGCATTTAGCAGAAGACACAAAAACGTGCGCGACTCCTCGTCGAAAGGGTGTTGTGTGCGGTGTCGCCCTTTCTTTCAAGAAAGAGCGGCATGAAAAAGTCAAAACAAACTATGAGTAAATCATTAGCAACAAAGAATGTTGCGACGATGCTCTTGGCTGTAGTCATGGTTTTTGGAGTCGCATTTTCTTTCGCCACACCGGCGAAAGCTGATGTCCTCTCCGATCTCCAGGCTCAGATCAATGCATTGCTCGCACAAATTGCAGCACTTCAGGGCGGCTCGTCATCGACGGCTTCTTGCACCACGTTCACACGTAATCACCAAACAGGCGATACGGGCGGTGAAGTGATGGCAGTCCAGAAATTCCTTAACAGCAACGGAGCGCAGGTTTCCGCAAGCGGCGCGGGCTCTCCAGGCAACGAAACCTCGAGCTTCGGTCCAAAGACCAAGGCGGCAGTCTCGGCATTCCAGGCAGCCAATGGCATCACGCCGACGGCAGGTTACTGGGGTCCGATCACACGCGCCAAGGCAAACTCGATGTGCACAGGCACTCCAAGTGTTCCAGGAGTACCGGGAGTTCCGGTGACAGGCAATGGCCTCAAGGTCATGCTCGCATCTGACAACCCGACGTACGGTGCACTCGTCCAGGGTCAGGCAATCGCTGAGCTCGCGAAGTTCACCTTCTCGAACCCGACAGCCGCTCCGATTACGGTCACCAATCTTGCCTTCAAGCGAATTGGTGTATCGTCTGACTCGACACTCGCAAACGTGTATCTCTTCCAAGGAGCAACACGAATCACGGATGCCGCAGGAGTCAGCAACACGGCGTTCAACTACAACGCTTCCACCGGTCTCTTCACGCTACTCCCAGGCGCATCGGTCACTATATCCGTGCGCTCCGATATCGCAGCTTCGACGAATGGCCAGCAGGTCGGCGTTCAACTCACGAGCGTAAGCTCTTCTGGTCTTCTCGACACTTCTGTCGTTCTTCCGATCTCGGGCACGGCGCTCTTGGTCTCTTCGGCGACTCTCGCTACGGTCGACTTCGGAGCAACGACACTTCCCGCGGTCAACGCTAGCTTGACCCCTGCAAACGATGTTGTCCTCTGGCAGAACACCGCGACGGTTGGTACGCGCGCGGTCAATTTGACCTCGTTCCAGCTCCGCAATCTCGGTTCAATCGCAGTTACTGACATCAGGAACCTCCGCCTCTTTGTAGACGGTGTTCAGGTCGGCGCTGCTGTAGCGAACCTCACGGTGGGTGAGACATCTGTCTCGTGGGATCTTTCTGCAGCTCCAAAGCGCCTCGAGTCGGGCGGACGCGTCATCAAGGTTGTCGGCGATGTCGTCGGTGGCTCTAGCTTGACAGTCCAGCTCTCGCTTCGTCGCGCAGCTGATACTCGCTTCATTGATACCGAGCTTAATCAGCCGATTCTCTCAACACACACGAGTGCTACGGCGTTCTCGGCTCGCACATCAGGTCTGCAGACGATCGGTTCCGCATCAGTTTCGGTCGTGAAAGCGAACACATCGCCTTCGTCAAACATTACCCTCGGAGCTTCGAACCAAAAGTTCGCGAGCTTCGAACTCCGCGCCTCAGGTGAGGATGTGAAGATCGAGTCTCTCAATGTCAATGCCGATACTTCGGCTGGCGCGCAGGCTGGTCTTGATAACGGTAAAGTATTCGTTGACGGCGTACAGGTCGGTTCTACCAAGGACCTGACTGATGGTTCAGACATCGAATTCACCTTCGGTTCTTCCTTCATAGCGAAGGCGGGAGCAGTGCACATCATCGATATCTACGCAGATGCGAAGAGCTCGACGGGCACGGCTTTGACCTCGGGTCAGACGGTAGCCATCACGCTCGATGATGGTGCTTCCAACGCCTTTGGCCAGGTATCGCTTACTGCGGTCAATGTACCGGGCTCAGACACTGCTGGTAACACCTTGACCATTTCGTCCGCGACACTCACAGCGACGAAGTTCTCGGGTTACGGCAACCAGACCATCATCGCAGGTACGAGCAACGCTCGCTTGGGTTCGTTCACTCTTTCGTCGGGATCGACGGAAGGGACAAACGTAAACACCATCGTTGTTGATCTCTCGGCGGACGAAGCGGCATCCATCACGGATCTCCGTCTCGTGGATGTTGCTACAGGCGTGCAGATCGGTACGTCAAAGGCGTCTCCATCGACGTCCAACTCGTTCTCCGTGAACTTCAACGTCGAGGTCTCATCGACCAAGACGATCGATGTTATCGGTAACATCAAGTCCGGTTCCAATGTCGGTTCCTGGATTGCGGAGGTTGACACAACTTCAGGTGGTACAGGGATTAACACAGGCAACTCTGTAACGATCGGAAGCGATCTCACACTCCAGACAATCACGGTCGGCACAGGCACCTTCACGCAAGCAGTTGGAGTCTCGCCTGACAATGCAAACATCATTGCAGGCTCGAACGACGTCAAAGTCGGCTCCTTCAACTTCACTGCGGCCAATTCCGGCTTCACTCTGCAAGAAATTGCAGTCAAGGTTCCGGCAAACGCCGCGACCTCTGTCTCGTCTGTCGTTCTCAAGTGGACAGGCGGAACGGCAAGGCAGGCGCTCGCGCTCTCTTCGGGTGCACAGACCCACGCGACGGCGACCTTCACCGGTCTCACGTTTGCTATCCCGGCGAACGCGGTGAGGACACTCGATGTCTACGTCGATATTCCGACAGTTCAGAACGGCGCAACATCCGGTACAGCAATTACTGCATTGCTTGACGCAAATGAGGGTTACAAAGCTGTGGACAGCTCTGGAACAGCCTCGACGACGATGGCAATCTCTGCTACTGACCTCTCGTCGGCTGGCACAAGCGGCAAGGGCACGATGTACGTACGCAAATCCAAGCCGGTTCTTGCGCCGGTAGCTCTCGACTCTGGAACGCTCAATGCGGGATCCGATCAGGTCCTTGGGCGCTTCTCGGTTACGGCTGACGCGGCAGGCGACATTGACTGGGGCTCGATAGTATTCACCCTCAACAAGACTCTTGCGGTGGGTACGGGTTCTACATCGACCCTCGCTGTGTGGTCGGGTGCCAACGAGATCGCAGGTACTATCGCGACGACAACGGGTTCGTACAACGACACCATTGACGCCTGTGATAACAACACATCCTGTCTCGTCCACTTCCGTCCGACAGCAGTTGAGAAGATTCCTGCTGGATCCTCGAAGACATACGAGCTTCGCGGTACAGTTGATGGAATCGCCGCTGGCGCTAACAACATCAGTGTATCTATCGCCAATCCTCACACGACAGCGTCTTCGACGAACATCTTCGAAGCGTCGTCTGGTGCGATCGGTGTAAGCACTGTGTCGTCCTTCGTATGGTCTGACTGGTCTGACCTCTCCGATCACTCTTCGAGTGCAACGGGAGCTTCGACCTCTGACTGGACGGGAGATTACTTGGTCAGGACACTTCCTCTCACGGTCGGCAATCGATCGGTGAACTTCTAGGAAGCTCTTGGTTGGCTTAGCAACACTCGTTGCGAGTCCTCTGGCCAAAGGAGAACGATTTGGCAAAACAGAAACCACCCCGCAAGGGGTGGTTTTTGTTATTGTTGCCTCGCATGATAAGCTGGCGAACATGAATATTCGTTATGTATCTGTGGTCGTTGCTGTTTTGCTACTCGTGGGTGGTGCGTTGTGGTATGCGTCACAAACCGCGCTCTATCCGTTTGAACTTGCGGCGGAAGACTCTATCTCCTCGTGGGATTTCAAAGGTCTATATAGCGGCAACAGTGAGCTCGAAAAGAAAGCTCGCGCGGACATAAAGCGGCTGAATGGCATGTTCGGTACTGAAGGGAATACGGATTACATACTCGATGTGAGCATTGCCGGAGTGTACGAACTTCTGGGAGACGGGGCCAAGGAATACGAATACCTTCGTCGCGCCCTTGCAGAGGATTCCGAGAAGACAGGGCTTGCGTGGTACAACCTCGGCACACTTCTTGTGCGCCTTGGTGCTTTTGGATCCGCCCGTACCGCATATGCGAAAGCTGCTATGGCACAACCCGAGTTGGATCAATATCAAACAAGATATCTTGAGTTTCTCACACAGCAGTTTCCCACAGACGAAAATGCAATAGAAAAAGCGTTTGCGGATGCAAGCGTTGGTTCGACCCAATCATCGACGCTATTGCAGATCCGCGCTCGCTGGCTTGAGGGGGAAGGGCGTATCAAAGATGCTATCGCTGATTGGAAAAAGATCAGCGAGCTGTCGCCCGCGTCTTCTTCTGCGGTGAATTCTGAAATACGACGCTTAGAAGGCAAGCTATGATCGGCTTTGTGCGCAGAGCTCTGCCGTACCTCCTGCTTGCGCCGGCGCTTCTTCCTCTCGTGTATTTTGACGGGTTGCTCTACC
>CAYIJV010000003.1:0-40814 GCA_964363895.1 uncultured Candidatus Saccharibacteria bacterium | reverse complement strand
CTCGCGTCATTCGGCAAAGATGTGAGCAAGCTCCCATTTTCTGCCTCACTAGCGAGCGTAGCTCAGTGGTAGAGCTTTCCTCTGATAAGGGAAAGGTCGAAGGTTCGATTCCTTCCGCTCGCACAATTCATAACTTGGTCGGAAAATTGCCCCGCGCGCTTGCGCGCGGTGATGACGAGAGGGTTTCTCAATACTCTTCATCATCTCCCATCCGCAGAGGAATACGCCTAGTCGCTCCTCGGACGGCAGTATTGACTCCTGTCATAAAAGGTTGTAGCATCTCTCCGGACTGCAGGATTGTCCTGCGTCACCCAAAGCGGAGGAGTTCTTTGCCATGAATGCACTCAGCCCTCGCGTGCAGGAGCTTCTTCTGCATCGCACTGGACTTATTACGGAAGAGGACCTCAAGCTTCTTTCGGAAAAAGAGCGAACCGAGCTCATACTCGAGCTCCAGCGGCTCTCAACGCTCGACTTCCTTACCGGGCTCCCCAACCGTCGTTTCTTCGAAACCGACATTCGGCGTCTCGTGGAGCGGCGTGCCCGCAAGGGCGGAGTGCCGTTTGTCATCGGAATGGCCGATGTCGACCACTTCAAGTCGGTCAACGACATCCACGGCCATAAAGTCGGCGACTCCGTGCTTCACGTCGTCGCCCGCTGTCTTTCGAGAGGTATCCGGCCTGAAGACCGCGTTTGCCGGTGGGGCGGCGAGGAGTTCGCCTTGTTTCTCGAGTGCGTCGATAACGAGAAGGCCTTCGAGATCGCTGAACGTATTCGGGCCTCGGTGGAGCGTTCTTTGTTCGTAGCGGAGAAGCATGGAAAGGAATTCAAGGTGACGATCTCGATTGGGCTCGTCGATTCCTCCCTTATTCCTCTCAATATGCCGCCCAACAAGCAGATCGAGGAACTTCTTTTCTTCGCGGATAAAGCGTTATACGTCGCGAAAAATGGTGGGCGCAACAATGTGAGGTCTGCCGACGGACCTTCTAACCGCCGACAATGGACCCACCAGGAGCCCGTCCCCATCGAAAAGAGGAAAAAGTGAGGGTCTCCTTCCAGAAGCGGTCACCTTAATCGGCGGTCGCAATAGGGGAGAGATCTTTCACAGGAGCGGCTACCTAAGACGGTGGCCGCTTCTTCTTTGACATCTAGGCGCTAGTAGCTCTAGCGCCAAATAAATAACTGGGTCCGAGACGAATGTTGAGGAAGGCCCCTTTAGATAAAGGACGAAAAATAGTAGAATGGGAAAGCGACGGGGCGGAATTAGGTTTGAGCGAGGCACAGTAATACAGCACATGAATTATAAAGTCACTGGCAACAGGAAACTCGCGGGAACGGTCGCGACGAACATTTCGAAGAATGCCGCAGTGTCGCTTTTGTGCGCGTCGCTCTTGAATCGCGTCACGACGACTCTGAAGCGCATGCCGCGCATCGAGGAGGTGAAGCGAATCATCGAGGTTTTGAAAAGCATAGGCGTTTCCGTTGAATGGAAAGATAATGGCGATATCGTCATCAAGCCACCAAGAGAATTTGATCTAAAGAATATTGATAGGGAAGCCGCAGGAAAAACGCGCTCTATTTCGATGTTCACCGCACCGCTCTCGCATGCATTTGATTCTTTCGACCTGCCGCTTCCGGGCGGGTGCAAACTCGGCGGGCGCACGATGATGCCGCACATTCAGGCGCTCGGAAAACTTGGCATCAAGATTACTGATGGACAATCCGACATGTTCCACGTGGACGCCAAAGATAAACACGCCGGAGATATAGTGATGTTCGAGGCATCTGACACTGGCACCGAGAACGTCATAATGGCGGCCGCGAAAATAGAAGGGAAGACGACCATAAAATTCGCAAGCGCGAATTACATGGTGCAAGATCTCTGCGTGTTTTTAGAGCAATGCGGCGTGAAAATAGAAGGCATCGGTACGACGACACTCATCGTGCATGGCGTTTCCGAAATAAACACGGACATCGTGGCGTATCCGAGCGAAGATCCTATCGAGAGCATGTTCTTCATCTCTCTTGCGGCGACCACCGGCTCAAAACTCACCGTTCAAAGATGCCCGATAGATTTCTTGGAACTCGAACTTCTCACTCTTGAGAGCATGGGCCTTAAATATTCACGCTCTGCCGAATACATGGCCGAGAATGGACGCACCAAGCTCGTCGACCTCACGATAGAGGACGGTGCACTACACGCGCCACCGGAAAAGATCGCCGCGCGCCCGTATCCTGGTATCAACATCGACAACCTTCCTTTTTTCGTGCCTGTCGCCACACAGGCCAAGGGCCGTACACTCATCCATGATTGGGTGTATGAGAATCGTGCGGTCTACTACATGGAAATGACCAAGCTTGGCGCAAAAATGGAATTGGCCGACCAGCACCGCGTATTTATCGACGGTCCGACGAAGCTCCACGCGGCCGATATAAAAGCGCCTCCCGCCCTTCGCCCCGCTACCCTCATTTTAATCGGCATGCTCGCGGCAGAAGGGAATTCAACACTGACAGATGTGTACCCCATAAACCGCGGCTACGAAAATCTCCATGAGCGCCTCACCAAACTCGGCGCATCCGTCGAGGCGGTTGAATGATATGAAACCGAAACTGGTAGTCTTTGCATCGGGCACGAAGGAGGGTGGCGGTTCGGGTTTTGAGAATCTGGTTGTCGCGACAAAAACAGGAGCTCTGGATGCCGAAATTGTGGCCGTTGTTTCGAATCACGAACACGGCGGTGTTCGAAATCGTGCGGACAAGCTCGGTGTCCCGTTCGTCTATTTTGCTGGTCCGTACGATGCACCGCACTATCAGAAGGTTGTTGCTGATGTGGGAGCAGAATGGATTGCGCTTTCTGGATGGCTTCGGCAAGTGCAGGGGCTTGACCCGAAAAAGACATTCAACATTCATCCAGCGCTCCTTTCACAACTTGGCGGGAGATTTGGAGGCTCATCAATGTACGGAGTTAAAGCGGTAGCCGCGGTAATCGAAGCGCTTCAAAGAAAAGAGATAGACGAATTTGGAATCAGTATGCATTTTGTAACAGAAGAATACGATCAAGGTCCGGTCTTTTTTGAACATCGTATTCCATACACTGGCGATATGACAAAGGATGATGTTGCGCATATCATTCACGAATCCGAGCACGAATGGCAACCCAAAATAACCAACATGGTCGTGCACGGTGAAATACGGTGGGATGGGAAAGACCCAGAAACTCTCGTTTCTCCTATTTTCCCAACTCAAGGATAACGATCGCTGTACAAGCAAGGAGAAGACCGACTATTTGAAGGGACGATATTTTGTCGCCGAAGTAAAGCCAGCTTACGAGCGCAAGTGTAGCGATATTTATGAGCACGAATATCGCCGATGCCACCGCAATATTTTCCGTCTTGAAGCTTTCAATGAGAAATATTAGCCCGACGATGTAGAGAGCGAAGCCGCCCAAGTAAGTGATAGATAGATACGGAAGCGATCGCTCCACCCAATATTTAAAGATGATGTCGCCGACTGTAAGGGCACTTCCACCGATTATGAGCCAGTAAAGGCTTGTCATATCCTTGAGTATATAGCTGAAATCCTGCACAATGCCGAAATCGGGTGCGTGGCGCAACTGGTAGACGCGCACGGTTCAGAACCGTGTCCCGCAAGGGTTGGGAGTTCGAGTCTCCCCGCACCCACTGGCGAATAGGAGGGGCGGTAGTATAATGCAGGTGGTCGTGTTTTTAGCACTAAGAATAAGCATATTTTTGGTATGGAAAAACAAATAGGCACTGTTACTCATTGGTACGACAAACTTGGCGTTGCGGTCGTAAAATTGACCAGTAAGCTTGCGAAAGGCGACAAGATTAAGGTCAAGAAAGGAGCAGAAGAATTTGAGGACACCGTTTCATCTCTTCAGATCGATCGCAAGGATGTAGCTTCCGCCAAGAAGGGCGACGACGCGGCACTCAAGCTTTCGCAGCGCGCTAAAGAGGGAGCAGGCGTTTTTCTTCTTAGTTGATTTGCTGCCGCGACATATTTGTTTAAACGTGGGGAGGCTCACGGACAGAAGATCTTTTAAATTCTCAATTAACGCTGTGCTTGATGTAATGTAACAGTAGGCTCCCTTTCTTGTTTAGTTTTTTTGTAGATTGTAGACGGAAGTGCGTCTCGAGCGATTTATCAGTTTCAAAAAGATTGAGGCCTTGACCGAAAACCAACGGCTCAATCGTGAGATAGATTTCATCCAAGAGATCGTTCTCGAGAAAATACGTGTACGTCTGCGTGCCACCCAGGATGGCAACGGTTTTATGGATTCCGGCAACGGTTTTAAATGTCGTACGCACGGGATTCCATAAGAGAAGCTTGTCGCTCTTGCGTTTGGTCGTTGCGGTTGACGATGTAAGTACGATGCAATTTCGCTTTGAAAGCGGCTCGGCCGCAGTTTTATAGGTGTTGTTGCCTACAACGACTACGTCAGCTGAATCGAGGAACTCGCGCATGAAGGCCTTATCCTCCGGGCTCGTCCAGTCCGAGAAATGGCTTGAATTAAGGGCTATCTTGCCATCGATGGTAATTGCGGCAATAGCGATACAGCGCATCGGAGCATTGTAACGCGCGCGTTGCTTTAATGAAGCCCGTCCCGTAAAATACGGCTTTCATATGCCAGCTCTCTCCGAACGAGACATAAAGAAAATCGTGATCGCGCTTGCGGTCTATCTCGCCTCGCTTTTTGCCGCCAACACGCTCGGTCTCAAGATCATGCCGTTCATTCTCGGGCTCCACCTCTCCGTAGCGGTGTTCTCATTTCCGTTTGTCTTCCTAACGACCGACGTCATCGGAGAAGTGTATGGCAAACGCATGGCCAAACTCTTCGTGCTCGCAGGGTTCATCGCGACCTCCCTGTTTGTAATCTATTCCTTCCTCTCGCTTGCGCTCCCGTGGGATCCGGCGGCTGAATGGGTGCATGCAAGCTACAACACAGTCTTCGGTATTTCGGTGCGCATTGCGATCGCCAGTCTCGTCGCGTTTGCCATCGCAGAATACCAAGATGTCATCTCGTTCTTTTTCTTCCGCAAATGGTTTGGTGAGACAAACTTCTGGATCAGATCCAATCTCTCGAATCTCTGGTCCCAGCTCCTCGACACCGTGCTTTTTATGACCATCGCATTTGCGGGCGTCTACCCGACGCCTGTCCTTATCCGCATCATTATCACGTGGTGGATTTTCAAGGTAGCGATGGGCTTCGTGTATACGCCGCTCTCGTATCTCGGTCTCCGGTTCTTCCGTGACAAAGCATCGGCATGAAAGTAGCGCCGATTCGCACGCGAGTATTTAAAGAAAATGAGGACCTCGTGCGGTTTATCACGGCGCATGTGCCAGCGCTTCGGGATAGAGCCGTGCTTGTTGTGACCTCGAAGATCGCCGCACTTGCGGATGGGAGAGTGGTCGTTGCGAAACATGTGAAAGAGAAAGAAAGAATTATTCGCGCGGAGAGCGCGTGGGTATTGAAGACGAAATACGTGTGGCTTACGGAAAAAGACGGAATGATTCTGGCGAATGCGGGAGTGGATGAATCGAACGCAGACGGGAAATTAATACTGCTTCCGAAAGATAGTTTAAAACTTGCAGAGGTTCTTCATAAGAAATTACGCGCCCACTACAAAATAAGAAAACTTGGGGTCATCATTGCAGACAGTAGAATCATGCCTCTTCGCGCTGGGGTGGTCGGGATTGCGCTCGGGTACGCGGGGTTTCGGGGGTTACGCGATTACCGCGGCAAAAAGGATATTCATGGTCGAAAGCTAAAATTCACGCAGACGAACATTGCGGATTCGCTTGCGACTGCCGCCGCTCTTGTGATGGGGGAGGGCAACGAGTGTCAGCCGCTTGCGATCATCGAGGGTGCTCCAGTCGAATTCGTCGAAAAAGTAAACCGCAACGAATTGAAGGTTGCCCTTAAAGATGACATGTATGCGCCGTTTTTTTCTCGCCGCAGACGCTAGTCTATTTTCTTATTTCTTCTTGTCTCCGCTTTTTGAGCTATAGTACGAGGCATGATCGGCCTTTTTGATTCTGGCTTTGGCGGCCTCTACATTCTACGGGGAATAGTGAAAGAGCTCCCGCAATACTCGTACATATACCTCGGTGACAGCGCTCGCGCACCCTACGGGCCTCGATCAAATGAAGAGGTATACGCGTTCACAAAGCAAGGAGTGGAATTTCTCTTTGAGAATGGAGCTAATCTCGTCGTGCTTGCATGCAATACGGCTTCAAGCGAGGCGTTGCGGAAAATACAGCATGAGTATCATAGAGATGATACGCAGAAGGTTCTTGGCGTCCTCATTCCGTTTGCTGAAGCTGCAGTCAGACAAACAGTGAACAAACGAATCGGCATACTTGCTACCGAGGGCACTGTACAATCCGGTGCCTTTGAAAGAGAAATTAAGAAAATTGATCCGCAAATCACAGTATTTCAACAAGCGTGCCCGCTTCTTGTGCCGCTCGTAGAAGCCGGCGAGCAAGATTCTGAAAATGCCGATGTTCTCATACGCAAGTATCTCAAACCAATTCTTGCCGAAGATATCGACACGCTTGTATTAGGCTGTACGCATTACGGCTTTTTAGAGCGGAAGATATGTAAAATGGCTGATCCACATGTTCGCATTATCTCTGAACGTGATGTTATGCCGGGAAGCCTTGCGGCATATTTGAAAAGACATGCCGATGTGGAGAGGCGCATAACAAAGGGCGAGCCCACTCGTTTCTTTTCAACAGGTCCCATTGATCGATTCGAAAGTCTCGGCAGTATATTTTTTGGTGAAGCGATAAAAGCAAAATCTGTCGTTTTGTCCGAAAATTCCCAAGTTGGGATATAGTTGCTGTATGGATGCCAGCGCTGCGTTTAAGGGTAAGAAGGTTACAGTCATGGGTCTTGGTCTTTTAGGTCGAGGTGTGGGAGATGTGGAGTTTTTGGCGCAGTGCGGTGCGAATGTATTGGTGACGGACAAAAAGACGGAGGCGGAGCTGGCCGAATCTGTTGCCCGATTGAGAAAATATCCTAACGTCACTTTTCATCTTGGAGGACACAGACAGGAAGATTTCGAGCAGTGCGACATGGTCATAAAAGCGGCTGGAATCCCACTCAATTCGCCCGAGATCGCGGCCGCGCGCGCCGCGAATGTTCATGTCGCCATGTCGACGGCGTTGTTTGCAAAATTCGCTATGGAAGCGGGAGCAAAGATAGTCGGCATCACCGGTACGCGCGGCAAATCGACCGTTGCTCATATGATCCAACGTGTTCTTATTCGCGCGAATAAGAAAACGGTATTGGGTGGAAATGTTCGCGGAGTTTCAACGCTCGCGATGCTCCCGCAAATTGAAGCAGGATACATCGCTGTGCTCGAACTCGATTCATGGCAACTTCAGGGTTTTGGTGATCTGAAGATAAGTCCGCATATCGCTGTGTTCACCAATCTCGTGCCGGATCACATGAATTATTACGACGGCGATACTTCGACTTCGCTCAGCACAGGTATGGAAAGGTATTTCGCTGACAAGGCGAATATTTTTTGTTTTCAAAAGCATGACGATGTGCTCATCGTTGGATCATCGATTGCGGATCGCATCCGAGAATCAGAGCCACCACTTGATCCCGCCGTCCCCGATCAAATTCCGCGAACATGGAAACTACGGATCCTCGGAGAACATAATCGCGAGAATGCAACACTTGCGGCCGCAGCTCTTGCCGCCCTCGGGCTTTCGCAGGAAGAAATACGCGGAGGACTCGAATCGTTTGAAGGCGTTGAAGGCCGTCTGCAATTCGTGAGTGAAATCAATGGTGTCAAGATCTATAACGACAACAACGCAACGACTCCAGAAGCGACGATTGCGGCTTTGAGAGCACTCAATTATGGAAGTGCGACATCCATAATTTTAATCACCGGCGGGGCAGACAAAGGACTGGATATAAAAGAATTTATTGCTGAGGTACAAAAGTGCAAAAAGGTTGTTTTTCTTGCGGGGACCGGAACGGATCGCATCAAAAAAGAATTACCGGATGCGAGCGTGTTCAATACTTTGAGAAAAGCATTTCTTTCCGCGGTAGATGCCGCGGAAGCTGGAGACGTGATTCTTTTTAGCCCTGCGTTCGCATCATTCGGCATTTTCAAAAATGAATATGACAGAAATGATCAGTTTATAACATTGGTCCATAATCTCTCGTAAGACATGGTAATTGCAATCCTTATTGTAGCGGCACTGGTCCATTTTTTTGTAGGGTCACTTGCGTATGTTCGGAATACCCTGAATGGTATTAGTCAGCCGAATCGGATGACATTTCTTATATGGGCAATTGGTCCATTTATCGGAGTTGTTGCCGGTCTTGCTGCTGGGGGTTCTTGGGCGCTTCTGCCCGTATTCATGTCGGGTTTCGGACCATTTTGCATTTTTCTCGCCTCATTCGCCAATCCTCGTGCGTATTGGAAACTTGGATGGCTCGATTACATATGTGGTGCCTTGGCAATTATTGCGCTGGTTCTCTGGCTCATAACAGACAACCCCATAAACGCTATTATTTTTGCGATCGCGGCAGACGTATTCGCTTTATGGCCAACCCTGATCAAGGCGTGGCGTTTTCCGAAAACGGAAACAGGTCGCGCATATTGCATCGCATTTCTCAATGTATGTATCGGCATTTTAGTCTCAACTCGAAATTTCTCAGATATGGCATTTCTTACTTATCTTTTTGTTGCCAATGCCGCTCTTGTGGTGGCGATCTATCGAAAACGGGTTCTACAGTTTTTTAAGACGATGGGAGCCTCTGCATAAGGGTCGCTATGCCTTTGTGCATCGCCTTCGAAGTTTCCGGATCATTGGCGAGATCCTCTATTGTCTCCGACAATCGCGCATCAATCGTATTGGTGTTGTCAAAAAGATAAGATGGGAATTCTTCAAATCGTTCGAAATATTCCTCAAAGACTTTCTTTCGTATCTGTCGGTTGACACTCGTTGCAGCCGCTTTTAATTCCTCAAAATCAAATTTCGGCTTTTTCTGAGGTTTGTCCATGATTTCATTGTATCCCGTTTCAAGCTCAAGTAATAGGCTTCCCATTTTGTCCACGCGTGGCGTGCTTACAAATCGCAGTCCATAAGGAGTAGTATACTCAAAAGGCAGTATGATACCTTCCCGTATCTATATGGTGGGCATCGGCGGCATCGGAATGTCCGCGCTTGCTCAATTTTTGAAACACGCAGGACGTATGGTCAGTGGTTCAGATCGAGAAGAGTCGCCAGTCTCAACCATGCTCTCGCAGAGGGGAATTCCTGTTGTCATCGGCCACGATCACACGTTCGATGGATTCGACGGGCTCACCACAGGCAAGCTCAGTGCAGGATGCAATATTCCCGCCAACACAGAACTTCTAATCTACAGCGATGCGATACCGGAGAATAACGTCGAGCGCACGCGGGGGAGAGAGATGAAGATTCCGGAGATGTCGTATTTTGAAGCGCTCGGTGAGGTGTCGAAACATGCGCGGACGATAGCTGTCGCCGGCACGCACGGGAAAACGACGACGACGGGGATGCTTGCGAAGATACTTCTCTCAGCGAAGAAGAATCCGACGGCAATCGTTGGGTCGGTCGTGCGTGATTTTGAGTCCAATTTTCTTGCCGGAGATTCCAACCTTTTCGTTATCGAAGCGTGCGAGTATCGCAACCACGTCTTGAAACTTTCACCGGAGATTCTTGTCATCACCAATATCGAGCTCGACCATACCGATTACTTCCCGAATCTAGAGAGCGTGCAGGAAACATTTCGTACTGCGGCAGAGCGCGTACCCAGGCACGGTGCCGTCGTTACGAATCCAAATGATCCAAATGTCATGCCAATTCTTGAGAACGTTAGCGCGCGCGTTGTCGATTACACGGAAGAATCGGTCCCGCGCCTGCATCTCATTGGCGAGTTCAATCGTATGAACGCGCGCGCGGCAAAGGCAGCAGCCAGGGCTGCGTTTCCCGATATAGAGTCCAAGCGCGCAAACGACGCACTTGCGTCGTTCCGAGGTTCGTGGCGGCGGTTTGAATATCACGGCGAGACGCCGCAGGGGGCCTTGGTTTATGACGACTACGCGCATCATCCGACCGCAATTGCAAAGACAGTCGAAGCGGCGCGTGAGAGGTTTCCAGAGAAAAGAATCGTTGTCGCGTTCCACCCGCATCTTTATAGCCGCACGAAATCGTTGCTGAATGAATTTGCCGTAGCGCTCGCGAGCGCGGATTTTGCCATCGTCGCTCCTATTTATGCCGCTCGCGAGCCGCTCGACCCGACAATCTCAAATCACGTGCTCGCCGAACAGACTCGGCGCCTGCCTGCCGGCAGACGGGGTAACGTTAAGGCACTCGATTCATTTGATGAAATTCGCGATGAGCTTCTCAAACAAGACTCACAGACGCTCATAATCACGATGGGCGCAGGGGATATTTACAAGGTTGCGGAACAGATTGCGGGAGAGTAGTGTGCTTCTTAATGGGCACACCCTTCGACACAGCTCAGGGCAGGCTTTCCATCATCGCGACACCGATAGGAAACCTCGGAGATATCACGTTTCGTGGTCTCTGGAATCTCAAAGAGGCGAGTGTTATTTATGCGGAAGATACGCGAGTTATTGCGAAATTACTCTCTCATTATGGGCTACGGACTTCTGTTTTCCGTTTGGATGCGGCAACCGAAGTGGCGAAGGCAAAAGAGATCGCTGGGCGTCTGATGGAAGGCGAGCATGTTGCGCTTGTTTCCGATGCGGGGACTCCGGGAATTTCCGATCCGGGCGCGCGACTCGTCGCATATATTCGTGAGAATGTGCCGGAAGCGAAAATAGAGGCAATACCGGGTCCTTCTGCGCTTACGACTGCGCTTTCGATCGCGGGAATAACCACAAACGCGTTTACGTTTCTGGGATTTCTTCCGCATAAGAAAGGGCGGCAGACAGCTCTGAAAAAGATCTCGGCTTCAGAATATCCAATCGTTCTATATGAATCACCTCATCGCATTATCAAACTGCTCTCGGAAATCCGAAAGTTCATTCCGGATGCACGCGTTACCATCGGCCGTGAACTGACCAAGATCCACGAAGAAGTACTCGTCGGGAATCCTGCAGAAGTCGCGGCTCGACTTGAAGAGAAGAAGGCGATCCGCGGCGAGTTTGTTGTCATTATTGAGCCTCGAAAATAATGGTATACTGCACGCATGACCGTCGACACACTTCTAATGCTTTCGGGAGCATTTGTTGCGATTCTGCCGTTTTTAGGATTTCCCCAGCGTTGGGATACGGTACTCTTTTTCCTTGCGGGGATTTTTGTGGTGGCTCTCGGCATTATAGTACGACGGCGTGGGAATGGGCCTCGTGTTCAATCGAAAAATAGAGAATTATTCCCCGACGACGCTTCTGCTCGACATGAAGAAGAATTGGCGCAGTAGAATCTTGGTGCCAGGGATGGGATTCCTTCTTGCCGCGGGTGCTGTTGCAGTAACCGCATCGGCTGTGCCGGCTATTTCGTATGTGCGACACGACGCGGCCGCCGAGACAACCTCCCAGAAACCTGTCGTACAGCACATCTCCACGCCAGAAACTGTCAAAGCAATCTATATGACCCAATGCGTCGTCGGTACGCCGTCGTTTCGCGCAGAGTTAGTCGATTTTATTGGAGAAACGGAACTCAATGCTGTTGTCATAGACATCAAAGACTACTCCGGTGGTATCGCGTTTAGAACGGAGAATCCCGAGCTACTACCATACGTATCAAAGAAATGCGGCGCTGCCGATATGAAAGAATTTGTCAAAGTGCTCCATGAAAAAGACATCTATGTGATAGGGCGCATTACGGTGTTCCAGGATCCGCTGTATACAAAAATGCATCCGGAGTTTGCGGTGAAAAGATCCTCGAACACGGAAATTGTCTGGAAAGATCACAAAGGACTCTCGTTCGTCGATGTTGGCGCCAAACCTTTCTGGGAGTACATTGTCACGTTGTCAAAAGAATCCTACGCACTCGGTTTTGATGAACTTAATTTTGATTACATCCGGTTTCCTTCGGATGGTGATATGAAAGACATCGCGTACACGTGGGTTGAAGAGAATACAAAGCAAGAAGCACTCGAAGGTTTTTTCAGATACCTGCATGAGCAATTAGAACAGATTGGCGTTGTTACATCCGCGGACCTCTTTGGCATGACAACAACGAATCAGGACGATCTGAATATTGGGCAAGTGTTGGAGCGTGCGTTGCCATATTTCGATTACATCGACCCGATGGTGTATCCGTCGCACTATCCCACAGGCTTCAACGGCTACAAGGATGTAAATGCGCACGCATACGACATCGTACATTTTTCAATGGCAGAAGCAGTAAAGCGTACGATTGCAACGACAACGCCCGTTGCTTCTTTTGCCTATGAACGCATCGGCACATCAACCCCAGCTCTCTATTCGAAGCCGTCGTACCCGGCGTCAAAAATGCGCCCGTGGCTCCAGTCTTTTGATTACCCTGTCACCTACACGGCGGCAATGGTGCAAGAGCAAATTCAAGCAAACGCTGATGCTGGGCTTGATTCATATCTTTTCTGGGATCCGTCGAACAAATATCGAAGTTTACGCGCGGTTTTGTCGCCTCAGTGAAGCGAAAATACGCTATACTACTTGCATGAATCCAGGTCGGGAAGACGACGATCGCCGCGTTACATATTTCGCGGCGACACACACGCGCGGGAAACGCGAGATGTTCGGTATTCGAGGGCTTGACCGCGGAAAGCATGTCTATGTAATCGGCAAGACCGGCATGGGTAAATCGACCATGTTGGAGAACATGGCAATACAGGACATCCAAAATGGCGAAGGGATCGCTTTTATAGATCCGCACGGCTCGACGGCCGAGAAATTACTCGACTTTGTTCCGCGCGATCGCATCAAGGACGTCGTGTATTTTGCGCCTTTTGATACCGATCATCCGATCGGTTTTAACGTGATGGAGGACGTTGGATACGACAAGCGTCACCTGGTTGTATCCGGCCTTATGGGTGCCTTGAAACGAATTTGGGTGGATGCATGGAGCGCGAGAATGGAATACATTTTGCAAAACACACTTCTCGCGCTCCTTGAGTATCCGGACTCCACACTCTTGGATGTGAATCGCATGCTCATAAGCAAGACTTTTCGTCAGGCAGTAGTCGAGAAAATTACCGACCCGATTGTGAAAGGATTTTGGGTTGAGGAATTTGCCGCTTTTACGGATACCTATACGCGCGAGGCGACTCCCGCGATCCAAAACAAGATCGGACAATTCACAGCTAATCCCCTCATTCGCAACATAGTTGGTCAGGGCAAATCGTCGTTCGATCTCCGGAAGATCATGGACGAAAAGAAGATTTTCATCGTTAATCTCTCCAAAGGGCGCATGGGAGAGACCAACGCCTCACTTCTCGGCAGCATGCTCGTAGTAAAGATTTATCTTGCCGCGATGTCGCGTGCAGACGAGCCTGCCGCGCGAATGGCAAAACTACCGCGCTGCTATTTCTATGTCGATGAATTTCAATCGATGATGAATGAATCGTTTGCCGATATTCTTTCCGAATCTCGTAAATATAAGCTTGCACTCACGCTCGCTAATCAATATATAGAGCAGATGGAGGAAGAGGTGCGCGATGCTGTTTTTGGCAACGTCGGCACACTCATCGTATTCCGGGTCGGGCCTTTTGATGCGGAGGTACTCGAAACGGTTTTTGATCCGACGTTTACTCCCGAAGATCTCGTCTCGCTCGGTATCGGGCAGATCTATCTTACGCTCATGATCGATGGCGTTGGCACTAAGCCATTTTCTGCAGAAACCATTCCGCCCATCGATACTCCTCTCATTTCCTATCGAGATGACTGTATTCGAAATTCGCGCGAACTCTACGGACGTACACGCGCAGAGATCGAAGCTGCGGTAAACAAAAAACAACTTGACTTTGCTCCGCCACCGAGAAAAGAGAAGGGATCTCGAGAGGGAAGCGCGTACGGCACACGACCTCGCGAGACCACATCACCTCGTCCGACACACGATGTTTCTGCAAAGTCTGTAGGACTGCCCCCGCGTCCTCGCCAAGAGTACTCGTCTCAACCATCTGCACGTTTAGGATCTGCACATACAGAGCATAGAAATACAGCACCGCGGAGCGTCTCCGCGCATCCATCGGTTTCCCAAGAGAAAGATCAGCGTAACGCGCTACGGGCAGCAATAGCGCACGCCCGTCCTCCCGTGCCGGTAGAAAATCAGGGGAGTGCCGGACCGTCCTCACCAGCCGATATTTTGCGCGATCGCACGGCGGCAAAGTCCGCATCTCCCGCAGGCTCTGAAGGGTCACAATCTGTCTCTGCAAGGAGCCATGAGGCTGCGAAGCGCAATCCACACTCTGCTTCCGTACCCGCACCGCGTCCGTCCGTTTCGCGAGATACTGTACCCAATGAGCGCAGCGGTGAAGTCTCCCCGGAAATTCTTCGACAAGTTCTTCGCGAAGAGGATGATCCGGCGAAGCAATAAATTCTTTTTCGCCGCGTGCGTTACGGCCATAGTGCTTGCTCCTGCTCCAGCTTTCGCGCAAGTCGTAATTTCCGAGTTCTTGTATGATGCACCCGGATCCGACACCGATCAGGAATTTGTAGAATTGTTCAACGCTGGCAGTTCTGCGGTTGATCTCACAAAATGGAAGATCAACGACGGATCGAACCATATCTTGAACGTGCCGCCCAAAAATGGCGGAACTGGCGCAATCTCTGTTGCGCCGGGCGCGTACGTTATTCTCGTCGACAACGGGACGAATTTTATCGCGCTTCACGGTGGCATTACGTCAGCGATCATAGATACGGTGTTGAGCTTGCCGAATACGGCCGGCATTATTTCTCTTATTGATGGAGAGGGGGCAACGGTTGATAGTGTTTCATATATCAAAGACAATGGAGGCGCGGGCGACGAAAATTCGCTTCAACGTACTAGTGTCTCGGGAACGACGTTCGTTGCTGCCGCAGCGACTCTCGGCTCAGGTACGCTCACTCCGTCGTCGGGAAATGCTGGATCTAATGCAAGCACGCCAACAAATCAGACGACGCAAACAGGCTCGGAAGGAGGGTCATCTGATTCCTCATATACGATATCAGCTATCCCGAAAATCTTTGCTGATGGCGGAAGTGACCGCACGGTCATTGTCGGCGCCAATACTGAATTTAGTGGCCGCGCATACAACCAGCGTAAAGAATCTCTCGATTCCGTGAGATTTCAGTGGAATTTTGGCGATGGCTCGACCTCTGAAGGAACTAGCGTTTTCCATCGTTTTGAGTATCCGGGTCGTTATGCGGTCATACTTCGAGTTCTGGACAATATAGATGTAACATCCGATCAGATCATAGTGATAGCCGAGTTTGCCAAACTTTTTCTTTCCGCGCTTCCCGACGGCGGTGTCGCAATAGAAAATCGCGGCGGGCGTACACTGGATCTCTCACGTTGGGTACTCCGGTTATCCGGACGGGAATTCGTTCTGCCGGAGAATTCATTCATTCTCGGAAATGCCACCATGCGGATACCGAAAAATACGCTCGGCTTTTTTAGCAGTCCGGATATCGAACTCAACTATCCTGACAAAACACTTGCCTTTCGCGTGGATTCGAGTACGAGCGATGTTGCATTTCCGCCCCAACAATTATCCGTAGCACAGAATGTAAAGCCAGTCTCTCTTATCGCACAAGCGGTTACGCATGTGGACATACCCGTAGACGACGCGTCACTTCAGAACGATTCTCTTGAAGAGATTTCTACAACGAGCACCGGCGTACGTGCGCAATCCAGATCACAAGTTGCTACTGCAGGTGTCGGATCTACTTCATACATGTGGTGGCTTGGAGCATTTGCAATAGCCGCCCTTGCAAGCGGCGCGCTCTTTGTAGCCCAGCGTTTTGGAAAACGAGAATGGGACATTGTTGAGGAAAGCGGCACCTCGGTGTAGTGTGAAGGGCATATGTCGAAACTCGTTGTTGTTACAGGCGGGGCCGGATTCATTGGCTCGAATCTCATCAAGCGTCTGGTTGCAGAGGGAAATAGAGTCATTTCACTCGATAGTTATTTTACAGGCGAGAAAAGTACTCATATAGATGACGTGGAATACCGTGAGGGGCACACAAAAGACATTGAACGGCTTGTGCCAGAGGGCGTGGATTTCATCTATCATCTTGGCGAATACGCTCGCGTCGAGCAGAGCTTGCAAGAACCAAACGTGGTGTGGGATCTCAATATCGCCGGTACGTTTGCGGTCATCGAGTATTGGCGAAAACGTGGATGTAAGCTCATCTACGCTGGATCCTCGACCAAATTCGGTGATGGCGGACTTGCGCGCGACGCGACTCCCTATGCATGGACGAAAGCGGTAAACACCGAATTGGTCCGTAATTATGGGGCTTGGTACAAGTTGCCGTACGCAATAACATACTTCTACAACGTGTACGGTCCGGGCGAGCGCGCAGGCGCCTATGGGACTGTTATAGCGATATTTGCCGAATTGGCGAAAAAGGGTCAGCCGATTACCGTTACATCACCGGGAACCCAAAAACGGAATTTTACGCACGTTGACGACATTGTCGACGGTCTTGTACTAGTCGGCGAAAAGGGCGATGGCGATGGCTATGGTCTTGGCGACGAGCGGGAACATTCAATACTTGAGGTCGCACAGATGTTTTCCAAGAGCATAACTATGTTACCGGAGCGCGCTGGCAATCGTTCGAGCTCGGGGATAGACACTGCAAAGTCGAAGGCGCTCGGGTGGAGCGCAGAGCACGACCTTGAAACATACGTGAAGGGCATCGTCGGCACATGAAAAAGAAAATCCTCATCTTCTCGCTCTCGTACTACCCGAGGTTTGTCGGCGGCGCGGAGATGGCCATCAAAGAGATAACCGACAGACTCGATGAGTCCGAAATAGAATTTCACATGGTGACGCTGCGATTCGATTCTGCGTTGCCGAGAGTCGAGAAAGTGGGGAACGTGCTTGTACACCGCATCGGTTTTTCTTGGCTGAATCCTACCATCGATGATTTGAGTCGGTATCCGCTTCGACTCAACAAACACCTCTTTCAATTTTTTGCCGCGTGGAAGGCGCTCTCGCTCCATCGCGTTCATCACTACGATGCCATCTGGGCGATGATGGCGCATTCCAGCGGTATTCCGGCGGTCATATTCAAACTGTTGCGCCCACGTGTGCCGTATATCCTGACACTTCAGGAGGGAGATCGGCTTGAGAAGATTGAGCGCCTGATGATACCACTCTGGCCCCTTTTCACGCGCGTCTTCACGCGTGCCGATGTTGTTCAAGTGATTTCAACGTTTCTAGGAAAGTGGGCGCGCCGCCGCGGCTTTACGGGCCGTCTAGAAGTAATTCCAAATGGAGTTGATGTCGCGCGTTTTTCACGCGAGGAAATGTCTGCCGTGGTGAATGAGACCAAAGACAGTCTGGGCAAGCATATGGGTGATGTGTTTCTTATTACAACTTCCCGCTTGGTCCATAAGAACGGCATTGATGTATGTATCAAGGCACTCCCGCTTCTTCCGGAGAACGTGCGGTTCATCGTTGTCGGCATAGGGCCCGACGACCTCTTGCTGAAACGGCTCGCGCGGGAGTGCAAGGTGGCGGAGCGTGTGAGATTTGTGGGAGAAGTTGCAAACCAAGAGATCCCAAAGTATCTGCACGCCTCCGACATATTTATCAGGCCCTCGCGCTCCGAAGGAATGGGCAATTCGTTCGTGGAGGCTTTTGCAGCGGGGCTGCCTGTCATCGGCACACAGGAGGGCGGCATCGCTGATTTTCTTTTCGACGAAAAACGCAATACGGACAAGCCCATCACAGGGTGGGCAGTGGATACTGATTCGCCGGAGCAAGTCGCTCAGGCGGTCAAAGACATTATGGAGCACCCTGAAAAAGTGCGAGCGGTAATTGCGACCGCGCGCGCTCTTGCCGCAGAAAAATACGATTGGGACATTATCGCGAGAGACATGCGAGAGAAAGTGTTTTTGCCGCTTTTTGGTGTAAGAGACTAAGGTATTAGGACGTTCGCTCTCGTGGGTGTTTACTATGCGTAGGCACGGTCTTTCCCGTGTCGACACAGGCGAGGGTACACCCATGAACCACCTGACAAGCATAAATCCATTGCAGGCCTGGCTGTCTGCACTCGACATCGCCCACCGAGCTTTTTATGTATCAGTGGCGGTGACGACCGGGACAATGAAAGGAGTCTGTGAGGCGTTTTTCCCCGGGACGTTCCCGTTGCCGACCCGCGAAAAACCGATCGCAATCCCTTTGAGGGAGGAGTGAACTCCACCCAAAAGGAACGCGTGCCGGGCGCCCTCCAGGGACGCCCGGCTTCGCTTTGCTATAGTGGATACTCATGAAGCGCGTTGCGGTCATCGGAGGCGGAATATTTGGTGCCACTGTAGCACTCTATGCAGCGCGTACAGGGCATGAGGTGCATCTCTTTGAGAAGGGGAAGGATCTTCTACAATCTGCATCCGGCATCAATCAATACCGTCTCCATCGCGGCTATCACTATCCGAGAAGTTCCGAGACCGCGCTCTCCGCGCTCAAAGCCGAAAAGACGTTTCGCAAAGAGTATGGCGAGGCGGTCATTGACGACGGACGACATTTATATGCGATAGCGCGCGAGAAGAGCTTGGTGAGCGGGAAGCAATTCCTCAATTTTTGCGACACGCACAAGCTAGAATATAAAAAAGTGGAGGTATCGGAACTTGCCGACCCGAAAATGGTCGAGCTTGTCATCGAGGGTGTCGAAGCGCGATTCGATCCGGATGTCCTTAGGGAGGTTGTGAAAAAGAAGCTCACCGAAAGCGGCGCGCATGTGCATCTCAATACGCCGGCGGACTCACTGCTCGCCGAATCGTTCGACAAGGTGATCATTGCCGCCTATGCACATACCAACGAGGTCGTCGGTCTTTTTACCGAAACAAAGCAAGAATACCAATACGAGGTGTGCGAAAAGCCTGTGGTCTCGCTCCCCGCGAGCTTTGGCCTCACGGATCTCGTCGTTCTCGACGGCCCTTTTATGTGTGTCGATCCGCTCGGCACGAGCGGCCTCTATGTGCTCGGCAACGTGGTGCACGCGATACACGCGACCAATGTGGGGTTGAAGCCTGAGGTGCCGGAGCAGCTGCAGCTGTTTTTGAACATGGGCATCGTGAAGGACTCACCTACACGCTTCCAGAAATTCATCGAGGCTGGAGTGCCATTTATTCCGCTCCTTAAAGAGGCGAAGCACGTCGGCTCGCTTTATACCATTCGCACGGTCTTGCCGCGCATGGAAAAGACCGACGCTCGGCCAACACTCGTTACGCCCATCGGCGAGAAGTACATCCAGATATTCTCGGGGAAAATTGGGAATTGTGTAGATGCAGCGAAGGAGGCCGTCGCGCTTCTTTAGGAGGATTCGTTCTTATCACGCGCCGGTTTGTACGTGCCGCCCTTAAGTGCTTCTCTCCCTTGCGCCTCCATTTTCTCCGCCACAGCCGCTTCGGGAGTCTTTTTAACTTTCTCCGCCCATCTTTTGTAGAGCGGATGGCGTTTCTCGAGGACGTCCTCTACGACAATCCAATCAATAGCGATGTTGTGATCTTTGAAATACGGGTTCGCATCGAACATCATCTCCGCGCGCTTTTTTTGGAATCGGGGAGAAAGTATCGCAATACGGTTCTTTTTCAACTCGTCGGCATGACTTTGTAGGTAGGCAACAACGTTTTCGACATTTCCCTGTGTATGCGCGGCGCCCACAGTCCCGATTGGCACTACCTTCTCGGGGGGCACATGATACTTCTCGGTAATCAACCGTGTTAATTCTTGGGCACGCGATGCAAGTTCTCCCGTCTCGGGATGCTTCTGGACGCCGCCGGTGATGAGCAACTTTGCTCCATCTTCCTGAATATCGCTCGCAGCAATGGCGCGCGCCTTTCCCATCACTAGGTGTCCTGAGTACAATTCTTTTTCCACGGTGGTCGGGAAATCCCAGATCTTTGCTTCTTCGTTCCATTTCATTACCGCACCCAATACGACGATCACATCGTATTTTGACTCCTTGATTCTTTCGGGCGAACCTTGACCTTCAAGAGTAGACATATGTTCAATGTAACATCTCGTGGATTTCCAACACTCGTGCGCCGAAGTCTCCCGCCGTTGGCGGGACAGGTCCGGCACTCACGGCATTAAGGAAAGCGGTGACTTCGAGCTGCAGGGGCATATCACGGCTTTCGAATACGCCACTACTATCTCGATACTGGGTTCCTTCCCAGACAAGTACGTTGTTTGCTGTATGTATCGTCATGGTGTGTATTTTCTCCTTCGAGACCCTGTCAATGTGTGAAATGACCTCGCAGGAGGGATATGAAAGCTTTGTGTCGATAATATCGCACGCTGTTTCTCCCGCCTCGCGCCGCGTCACGACTCCATTTGTCGGTTTGCCCAAAATATCGAGCGCAATCGCGAGATGGTGCGTGAGCAAATTAAGCTCGATAGCCTCTTGGAAGGTTCCGTATTTTTTCCATACGAACTCAATGCGCGATATTTGCTGTCCTGCCAGTTTTTTCTTAAGCTCTTGATACACGGGGTGATAGATGTACACGTATCCAGTCACCAGCATCGTTTTCTTTGCCTTCGCAAGATTCGAAAGTTCATACGCGGTCGCGCTCGTCTCGGCGAGCGGCTTTTCACACAGCACATGTTTGCCAGTCTCAAGTACTTTACGGACGAGTTCTTCATGAGTTGCGATGGGTGTGGCAATGGCTACCGCTTCGATTGATGGATCGGCACATATTTCTTCCACCGTGGCACGCTTCGCGCTTGGTACCGCTGTGTCGCTTTCTTTGGAGGCGAAATACACCAGATCACTTTGTATCGCGAGCTCGTGGGCGACATTTGTGCCCCATCGGCCGACTCCGATTATCGCGGTTTTAAGGCGCTTTTGTTCCATTGCACTCTACGGTAGCATAGAACACATGCGCGTGCTTCTCACCACCGGCATCTTTTTCCCCGACGTCGGGGGACCCGCTACGCATGTGCGGAAGATCGCGGAGCATTTTGCGAGCTTGGGGTGGGAGGTAACGGTGGTCGCCTTCGGCGACCACGCGGGAGGCACCGAGAGGTACCGAGTTGTGCGGGTGAGCCGAAAGTGGGGCAAACTCATTTCGTGGAAATTCTACGCGCTCGCGGTCATGCGTGAATCATTCCGCGCCGACATCATATACGCATTCGACCTCACGACTGCGGGCATTCCCTCCGCACTTTTCGCTAAGCTTCTCCGCAAGCCCTTCATTCTGCGCATCGGAGGCGATCCTATATGGGAGCGCATCGTGGAAAAAGGGGAGCGATTTCTCCCGATGCGGGCGTACTACGAACAGAGTCTCTACAAAAAAGATAAGCCGACACTCTTCCGCATCATTCGCTCTGTCGTTAATTCTGCCGACACGGTCGTAACCTACTGTGATTTTCTCAAAGATATCTATGTGAAGTATTACGGTGTGAGCGAGGGGAAAATTAAACTGATACGTAATCCCTTCCCGCAGAAATCTCCGGCAATGCTCGAAAGCGGCACGTTCACGTTCCTCTTTGCCGGAAGATTTGTTTCCTACAAAAACCTCCCGCGCGTCCTAAAAGCATTCGGCAATGTTGCGGCAAAGCACAGCAACGCCCGGCTTGTGCTTATCGGCGACGGGCCGGAAGAAGCGACGCTCAAAAAGCAGGCGGGCGCGCTTGGCGGCAAAGTGGAGATAATCCCGAAAGTAGACCAGAAAGCGCTTTTTGCTCGCATCAACGCCTCGTCGGTCGCACTTGCGCCCGCGCTCACCGAATTCAACCCCAATTTCATCCTCGAAGCGCTCGCGCTCGGCAAGCCGGCACTCATCAGCCGCGACAACGGTCTCTCTGCGGATCTCCCCGACTCCATGCAATTCGACCCGATGGACGACCACTCGCTCCAAGCATCAATGGAGCGCATGCTCGACCCCGCTTACTACCAACAAGCCCTGCAGTTCGTTGCCCAACTTCCGATGGACCAGACGTGGGAAAAAGTAATCGCCCAACATGCTGCTATTATGAAAAAACCTATCTCATAGCAGTCATTGAATTCAGCGATATACTTATTGCATGGAAAAAGATCTAGCGCCTAAACTTGAGCGCTCTTGGTTAGAAGCAGAATTACGACCCTCTGCGCCTTCGTACGTAAGCGGAGAAAGAGTAGAGAGTTTTCAGAAACAACTTGCGGAGATATGCAACATGCACATTTTTTGCGGCCCAATGTTAATCGCTCCGGACTCTGACGACTCATTGCTCCCGTACTATGCGAACAAAAAATTCAAGCCGAGGGATTGGAATGCTTATACCTGGTGGACGAGAAAAGACGCCCCGAATGTTTTGACCGTCTTGGATCACTCTCATGAGTCATTCTATTACTACCCCGACCATAACCTCATTGATGTTTCTATAGCCACTTGCAATACCTATGATCTGGAAAAGGTCCTTAAATTTATTCATGAGTTCTGGAAACCGGATGCCGATGGGATACGGTACGCCTTCTTGAGTCCCAAAAACCTCGGGGCATCGTGGCAAGTCTATCCAAAGTAAGATGCAGTGAGGTAAGGTGTCAGCAGATAACGGTGTCAGGTACCGTTTCTCCTGTCAAAAGCATCCTTGCACCTTTTGTAAGACTACCGCGAGCGTCTTGCCCGAGAGCGAGTCTATCGGTTTGCCGACGAGCGTTCGTTCGGCGCTGAAGATATTTTGCAAGCTGATGAACGAATCTTTGTTGAGTTTTTTGTGGACGAGGTCAGTGTTGGTGAGGGGAATGGAACGCGGAGTCGCTTTGCCATAAATCCCCGCGAGGATGAGATTCCGGTGCTTGTTATAGGAGTTGTTTGAGAGCACAAGTGCGGGGCGTATTTTGCGTGCTGAGAGATCTGAAAAAGGAAACGAGATCGGCACAATATCTCCTTGCTTCATAGGGCGTTAGCGGAAGTCGAACAAATCGTCATTTTCTTCCGCAGACCAATTGCGCATCGTGTGGTTGAGGAGAGAAGTGTGGTCGGATGCATGTCGGGGGGATGTAATCGGACGAATAACAACAACGCCAGCGTGCTCGCTAAATTCCACTGCGCGTGCGCCCCGGAAAAGTCGAGCGGTCCGCATCCGCTTGGGAAGGGTGATCTGCCCACGTTCGGTAATCTTACTTATGAGAGGCGTTGAATTCATATTTTCATACTATATGAATAGTACCTATATGTCAATTTTTCCTTCTACATCACGCATACGTTTTAGTAGTTTGAAAAAGGCCGAAAAACGCCTAGAATGCGCGGATGCGGGTATTGGTACTCTCCTATGAACGATGATCTAAAATTTGCAACCGGCCTTGCGCGACAAGCAGGAAAAATAATGAGGCAGAATTTTTCACTTGGAATGAAGAAAGAGTGGAAGGAAGACAGCACGCCTATCACGGTTACGGACACCGAGATAAACGCTCTAGTGTTAAATGCTATTCAAAAGAAATATCCGATGCATTCTTTTGTAGGTGAAGAAGGGAGCCGTTTGATCGAAAGTGAGTATACATGGGTATGTGACCCTGTTGACGGGACTATGCCTTTTTCTCACGGATGGCCCACATTTGTTTTCTCTCTCGCGCTCACTAAAAATGGCGAGAGTATGCTTGGTGTTATTTACGACCCGATGATGGACAGACTTCTGCACGCCGAGAAGGGGAAAGGAGCTTTTCTGAACGGAAAAAAGATATCAGTTGCAAAAGACCCCAGTTTGAGCAGAACGTCATTTATCTCCATCAGCAGCGATATCAGACTTTCTTCCCTTCGCGAGACGTTAAGAGCAGAAGGATGTCATGTCCCCACTCTTTATTCATGTGTATATACCAGCATGTTGGTCGCGACTGGAGAATTTCTTGCCGAAATCTATGCATACAACAAACCGTGGGATGCTGCCTCCGTAAAGATAATTGTAGAGGAGGCGGGAGGAAAAGTGACTGACTTGAAAGGTGAAGAACAGCGCTATGATAAGGAAATAAACGGGTTCATAGCGAGTAATGGCCTTGTTCATCAAAAACTTGTAGACCTCATTTGGCCTCTGTTAAAATAAAGATTCTAAATCGTTGGTTTGAAAAAGGACTGAAAACGGCTAGAATGCGCGGATGAGGATACTGGTACTTTCCACGGATTGGAACGCTTTTAATGAGACGAGCGCGGTAGCCAAGCGCCTGCGAATGCAGGCGCGCACAGTGGAGCGTATGGACGTCCTTGTGCCACACGGGCCCCTACAGCTCGTCCAGATATCAGGCAACGCCTCGGTGCGGGGATTTGGCTTGGGACGCGTTTTGGGCTCCTTGCGCGCCATAGCGGCGGGTTCCCGAATCCAACGGCCGGATGTGGTATCTGCACAAGACCCATTCCTTGTGGGGCTCGTCGCATGGATCATAGCTCGCATGCGCGGTAGCAAGCTCCATCTGCAAATACACACCGATCTTTTTGACCGCTTTTTCTACTCGCTCTCCCTCGGCAACCGTCTCAAGGTCTTTCTTGCGCGATTCCTCTTGTCGCGCGCAGATTCTATCCGTGTGGTCTCCAAACGCATTGCAGACTCACTTGCCGCACGCGGCATAAAAGCGCCTGTAACAATTCTCCCTGTTTTTGTAGACCTTGAAAGTCTCAAAAAAGCGGAGCCGCTCGATAAACGCGCGCGGTATCCGAATTTTAAGAGAATTATTCTCGTCGTCGCGCGATTGGAAAAAGAGAAGAATGTCGCGGCATCCATCCGCGCATTCGCCGAGATAGCGAAAGTGGATACTACGGCAGGCCTCGTGGTGATAGGCAGTGGGTCAGAGCGCGCTCCGCTTGAATCTCTTGTACGCGAATTGGGGATTGCGGAGAAGGTGGTATTCGAAGGGGCGCAGGATCCGTTTCCGTTCTACAAAGCCGCAGACCTATTTCTTTTAACCTCATCATACGAAGGTTTTGGCATGGTGCTTGTAGAGGCTCTCGCGGCTGGATGCCCAGTAGTTTCCTACGATGTCGGTCTTGCGCGGGAAGCGGGAGCCATTATCGCAACACCTGCGGATTTGCCGCGCGTTGCGATTGCGGTGCTTTCGGAAGGGAAGCGCGGCAAACTTTCTATAAAGTTTCCTACCGAATCCGAATACCGCGAGCTGTGGTACGCGGATATATCTCTTTCGGCTTCCGGTGTTGAAGCTCGCACGGGGGAAAAGAAAAGTGAGGCGCGCCCGACGGTCGGCTATGTGGGGCAGGGCTTCATCGGGAAGAATTATGCGGATGAGCTCGAAGGCCGCGGATTTCCGGTCGTTCGATATTCATTGGAGAAAGAGTACAAAAATAATAAAGAAAAGATAAAAGACTGCGACATTGTGTTCATTGCAGTGCCGACACCCACCACCCCCGATGGCTTTAGTGACGAGATCGTTCGCCAAGCTGTTTCCATTGTTGGAGACGGCAAAGTCGCGGTCATAAAATCCACCATGCTTCCCGGCATGACGGAGAAAATCCAAAAACAGTATCCCAAAAAAGTAGTGATGCATTCGCCGGAATTCTTGCGCGAAGCGACCGCCGCGTATGATGCGGCGCATCCGGACCGCAATATTGTTGGCATCTGCGCGGATACACCCGAGGCGCGCGCGCTCGGACAAAAGGTTCTCTCCATTCTCCCGCCCGCGCCATTCGAGCTCGTCTGCTCTGCGGTCGAGGCGGAGTTCATCAAATACGCGGGCAACAATTGGCTCTATCTCAAGGTCGTGTACATCAATATCCTTTACGATTTCGTGCAAAAACTCGGCGGCAATTACGAACATGTGCGAGATGCGTTTGCCGCTGATCCGCGCATGGGCCGTTCACACCTCGACCCAATTCACCAAAGCGGGCACGGCGGGCTTGCTGGGCGCGGCGCAGGCGGACACTGCTTCATCAAAGACTTCGCGGCGTTCCGTTCGATGTACGAGCAAGTATTTCCCGAAGATGCCCAAGGAATCGAGGCACTGAAGGCGATGGAGCAGAAAAATGTGAAGCTACTGCGGGATACGGGCAAGGACCTTGAGCTTCTGGAGGGCGTGTACGGGGATGTGGTGATGCCGAAATAGATACCACTACGAATTATGAAACAGAAAAGTAATAACTATGCATTCATCGACAGCCAGAATGTGAATCTGGCAATTCGTGCGCAAGGATGGAAACTGGATTGGAAACGGTTCCGTGTCTATCTACACGAAAAGTACGGTGTCACGAGAGCTTTCCTGTTCATCGGGTACGTTGAGGGAAACAATGAGCTATACGTAGCACTCCAGGATGCCGGATTCTTATGCATTTTCAAACCAACATTGACGTATAAAGATGGCACGACGAAAGGGAATTGCGATGCGGAACTGGTGCTGCAGGCGATGCATGAGATTCGTAATTACGACAAGGCCGTGATAGTGACTGGTGATGGTGATTTTTATTGCCTCGTAAAGTACTTGCTTGAACGTGATAAATTGGAATGCGTGCTCATCCCTAATCTGCATAAGTATTCTGCGCTCCTTAAACGTTTTGGCAAAAAGCGGCTTAGTTTTATGAACGAATTACGCAACAAGCTAGAATATGGAAAGAAAAGGACCCCATAGGGACGGAACCCTACGGGGGACTTTTCGTGGTGATATGCGCATTATACCCATACCAATAATGACGTCAATATGAAGCTCCTCATCCTCACACAGGTCGTCGATCGAACAGACCACTTTTTGGGTTTCTTCCACGACTGGATAGCAGAGCTCGCGAAGCACTGTGAAAATATCGAGGTCATTTGTTTGCGAGAAGGGCAGCATGCGTTGCCTGCCAATGTACGCGTGTATTCGCTCGGCAAGGAACGCGGAGCGTCTTCACGCATAGCCTATGCGGTGCGATTCTTGGGTCTTGTGTGGAAGTTGCGCGGCTCGTATGACGAGGTCTTTGTGCACATGAATCAGGAATACATTTTGCTCGCCGGATGGTTATGGAAAATCCTCCGCAAGAGGATGTACTTGTGGCGCAATCATTACTCCGGAGGATTTCTCACGGACGTCGCCGCTATGTTCGTTCAAAAAGTATTTTGCACGTCGCAATTTTCGTACACCGCGAAATACAGGCATGCGGTCGTGATGCCGGTCGGCGTTAACGCTGAATTGTTTGCGCCGAGTCCAGCCGCTCACGGAGCGAGCGCATCGGAGCGCACTCCGCGCTCAATTCTGTTCTTCAGCCGCTTCGCGCCAGCCAAGAAGCCCGATATACTCCTCGAAGCGCTCGGCGCTCTTTCCAAAGAGGGTATTCAATTCGAAGCATCATTCTATGGCACCGCATTGCCACGGGACGCGGATTATCGCGACAGAGTCATCGCCCGCGCGCGAGAGCTCGGACTTTCCGAAAGGGTGAAATTTCATTTGGGAGTACCGCATACCGAAGCGCCAACGATATTCAGCACCCATGAGATATTCGTAAATCTCTCATCGAGCGGTACCTACGACAAAACGATGTTCGAAGCCGCCGCGTGCGGATGCGTGGTCATAGCATCCAGCCGCGATTTTGCAGCTATCGTTGGCGAACGTTTCCTAGTTGCCGACAACGACGCGAATGCGCCCGCGGCTAAATTGCGTGAGTTCCTCGCACTTCCAGAGAATGAACGCACAGCTCTGGCTTCACAGCAAAGGGGCACAGTGCTTACGGGGCATAGTCTCAAAACTCTCGGAGAGCGGCTTACAGAGGAGCTGGCTTCGTAGGAAATTCGTCGCTATAGTTAGACTCTATGAAAACCGCACTTATTACCGGATCCGCAGGACTCATAGGATCTGAATCCGCACGTTTCTTTGCCGAAAAAGGATACGCAATAATCGGCATCGACAACGACATGCGGAAATACTTTTTTGGGGCTGAAGGAAGCACGGAATGGAATAGGGAGCGGCTCGAAAAAGAATTGGGGAAAGCCTATATGCATTACACCGCCGATATTCGTGAGAAAGAATCAATTGAAAAGATCGTCAAGAAACACAAACCCGATATCGTCATTCATACTGCGGCACAGCCTTCCCACGATTGGGCGGCAAAGGAGCCGTATACGGATTTTTCTGTGAATGCGGACGGCACATTGGTAATGCTTGAAAGCACTAGGCAATTCGCACCGGAGGCAACGTTCATATTCACGTCCACGAACAAGGTGTACGGCGACCAGCCGAATTTTCTCCCCTTTATTGAGAAAGAAACGCGGTGGGAAGTTGAGCCCTCGCATCGTTTTGCAAAAGGCATCGATGAGAGCATGTCCATTGATCAGACTCTGCACTCGGTCTTCGGCGCATCAAAAGTCGCGGCAGACGTGATGACCCAAGAATACGGTCGTTATTTCAAGATGAAAACGGGAATTTTCCGTGGCGGGTGCCTGACCGGCCCTATGCACAGCGCAGCGGAGCTTCATGGATTTTTGGCGTATCTTGTGAAGTGTATCGTTTCCGGAAAGCCCTACACGATATTTGGTTACAAGGGAAAGCAGGTGCGCGACAACATCCATGCGCGCGATTTGGTAAACATGTTCTGGCACTACCACCAGAATCCGCGGCACGGCGAGGTGTACAACGCGGGCGGCGGCATCGAAGCGAACATTTCTATGCAGGAGGCAATCGCAAAAATAGAGCGGCTGACGGGCAAAAAGGGGAACATCACGTACTCGGATGATGCGCGCATCGGAGACCATATCTGGTACGTATCTGACCTTACAAAGTTCAAGTCGCATTATCCCGCGTGGCACATCACATACTCCATTGACGATCTCCTCTCGGAAATGTGCGCGGCGGCGCAAAAATAGGATGTATAAAATCGCCCGATACGTTATCTCTGGGGTTCTGGCGACATCAGCGAATCTTTTTGTGACGTATGCCCTTACGGACTTTTTGGGCATTTGGTACGTTCTGTCATCCGTGGTCGGATTTTTTGTCGCGCTTTCCATAAGTTTTACGCTTCAGAGGTTCTGGACATTCCAACACAGCGGTCTCGCACGTATGCATATTGAGGCTGTGCAGTTCATATCTGTGGCACTTGGAGGACTTATGTTCAATGCGGCATCGGTCTTCATCCTTGTGGAGTATGCGCATGTGCACTATCTGTTCGCCCAATTCACAATAGGTCTTTTTATCGCCATCGGTAATTTTGTCTTCTATCACATTATTTTCCGTGGGGCCGCTAGGCGCTCGCTCAAGATGCTCTGGCACGAAGAACTTGGCGAATGGGAGCGCGCGCTTATTATCGCCGGAGGCGTTGCGGCTTTTCTGGTCGCCTTGAAATTGCTGGGTGTCGGGCTGCCATATCATCAGGATGAATGGAAAGTCGCGCGCTTCGTCGTCGACCCCGCGAGCATGGCGGGGATCTTCCATCACCCCCCTCTGACCGAGCTGTTGTTCCGTCTCGCGGGCTGGCTCTTCCCTCCGGAGCTTCTACGGCTCGTCCCGCTTGTCTTCACGGCCGCTTCATACGGCATTCTATATCTCGTAGTCGAACGTCGCGCGGGCTTCAAGGCTACGCTTCTCGCTGTCATCCTCTCGGGTACGGTGGCGTACGGAACACTCGCCGCACTCATGCTGGATACTGATGGTGTGGTTTTGCCTTTTTTCATGCTCTGTGCCGTGTATGCGTATGACCGGTGGCGTGAAAGTACCGGAAAGATACGGATTCTTTTTGGGGGACTTCTTCTTGTAGCGCTCGTGCTCGGGTTCCTCGTGAAATTGAGCTTCGTTATCGTCCTTTGCGCCATACTTCTCGATTATCTATACAGCCGCCGGCACGACATCGCGCTTCGCGACGTATGGCGTCTGTCGAGTGTTCTCGTCCTGTTCCTCGCACTTATGGCGCTTCTGATCGCGGCCGCACGATTTGTGAACCCGGCTTTCAGCGCAAGCGCTATGCTGGGGCACGCGCTTTCCTATGTGCGCGGCTTCGACCGCAACTGGGGGCAAATAATCTTCCAGGCAGTCAAGGCACTTATGTATATGGGGCCTATCGTCTTTGCGGTAGCGTTCATTTCGCGCGAGACTTTTGAGCGCACACGTATATTCTTCATTTATCTCGGGCTCGGGTTTATTTTCTACTTTCTCGTATTTGACTTTTCTGGAGGTGCGCTCGACAAGTATCTGATGTTCATGATCGTACCCTTGTGTGTCATCGCCGCTGTCGCGCTCGCGCCATATCTTCCCAAGCTCCGACAGCTCTCTTTTGCACATCTTGCGGCATTTTCTTTCACCGCGCTCGCACTACTTGCGGTCAATTTTCTTCCGCACGATGTGCTGCCGCTCTACCCGAAATCCGCATGGGCGAAGGAAATACTTTCGCTCCATTGGAACATTCTACTTCCATTCATGGGCGGCTCCGGTCCGGCAGGATTTTATGTTTCATTCCTCTTTATCGCGCTTTCATTCGCGACCGGTGCGGTGCTTATGATCGCGACTTTGATATGGGAACGCGTGCGCCCCATCCTTGTAGCCGCACTTCTCGTGCTTTCGCTCATCTACGCTGGCGTCCTTACGGAAGAATTGTTTTTCGGACGCATCAACGGCAGTACGCCCAAAGTTCTGAGCGATGCGCTCGCATACATTGGCAACTCAAAAGATGTCACCTCGGTCATCACGCACAACGACATCGGCGCGTTTGAGCTCTGGCAAAAAGGCAAGTATGCCGGACGCTTCTATGCGGTGCCACAGTACGAGGAAGAGCACAAGAAACTATTTGCAGGGCACACAGACCAGTATCTTGTTATAGATATTCCACGCTGGAGCGACGAGAGTTTTTACGGACAATTCTTTGACAAATGTCGTAGCTTATTCGAGGCAAAATCAGGGGTTATAAAATCAAATATCTATTCATGTCCACCAACAAATCTGCAAAACTGACTTTACTGCACAGTCCAGTCTGTTATATTTTTTCGTGCTTGCTCGTGGAGGGGAATCTTGAGGCGGAAGGTGTCGTTTTCATAGTTGTCGCCTCCGCGCGGGCCGTTCACGAAGCTTAAAAATGCGCATTTTTCGAGGGCGATGAATTCATGCGCTTCGCCTTTTTCCCAATAGGTGACATCGTTTTGCTTTACCACAAACTTCTCTATCTTTTTACTCCCTTGTTTACGGCCATATGCCTGCATTCTGCCGAAGAGCATAAAGTCGCTCTGGAGAGATTTCTTATGAAAGTGGTTTCCACGAACCGAACCCTTATTTGAATAAACTATGACACAATGTTCATAGGGCTCTCTCACAAATATGTCCATAATAGTGCCCCGCCTGTCCTTGAAATCAACTTTTCTTTTTTGTCTTTTCATAATGTTTATGATTCTATCACATGAGGAGTAATAAAGTGTATTTTGGGGAATTTCGGTCCAATCTTTGCTTTCAAAAAGTCTGCAATATTCCATGCGAGTATAAGAGCATCGGTCACATTTCCGTCAATAGCATCATCCGACATAATGGGAATGTGCGACCCCGGGGTGTATTTGCCAATTTTAAGAGGTGAGGCGTCAGTCACGAAATCAATGAGAGACGTGTCGATGCCGCAGAAGTTTAGGAGCGTGTTTCCTTTTGCGGCTGCGCCTATAGCGGCGATCTTTCCACCCTTGAGGCGCGCGCCCACTAATTCTTTTAGCAAGTTAATTTTACAGGCTCTGACACTTTCTGCGAATTTCTTCCACGTTTCTTTTTTGTAGAGCCCCATTTCTTCTTCAAGCATAACTTGTTTTGCCGCTAATTCGCTTTCTTTGCCGTAGCCCACGAAAATCCTCAACGATCCGCTCATGTAGTCATTTTCCTCGACATGAGTGATCGAAAGGTCGAATTTCTTGAAATACCGGATAAGAGGTTTTACCGCTATGTATGACACATGTTCCAAATACACTACATCAAAATGCTTTTTTCGCAGGATTTCTAGAAAGTAGGGAAGCTCGATAACGAAGCTACTATCTTTGTCCATAATCGAAGTAAGACAGCGCATGAATTCATCGAGGTTCGATACGTGATTGAATGCATTGGTCATAGTAATAACTTTTGGTTTTCCTTTTTTGAGGATTTTTTTGCAAACCGACGCATTGAAAAAGTCATTGATGGTTGGAATTCCCGCATCTTCAGCAAGTTTTGCAATGTTTGAGGCAGGATCTACCCCTTGTACCTGCGCCCCCAATTCTTTGAATGCACCAAGAAGCGTTCCAATATTGCTGCCTATGTCGACTACGAGTTCGCCTTTTTTGAGTCCGGTACGCCTTGAAACTTCAAGCGCCATGTCGGTGAAGTGCTGTATTGAGATTTTAGAATTTCCGGAATCGTAGCTGTAATCGTTTTCTTGGTAGCGGATTTCTGCGGGAACAACATAACTATTCATTCCATGTCCGCAGTCTTCACAGAGCAGCAAAGAGAGGGGATATCGTCGCTCAACTTCTTCGAGCTGATGTTTTTTCATAAAAAAATCCGCAAGCGGGTGAAAGCCGAGGTCGAGCACCTTCGCGAGATCATAAGACGCGCACAAATGGCACTGTGTTACATTCATAACATCACCTTGTCCTCTCTGTATGGCCCATCTTTAAAAGCATACATCAAGGCATTTTTTTTCACTTTCACCTCATGAGCACCGTCAATAATAAGAAGGCACTGGCCAGAAGAAACACTTTTTTTAGCGATTAGTTCCCCATATCTATCAAAAATGCTCGCTTGAATCGCTCCCCTTACAACGACAATTGCTTCCATGGGCTGTTTGGTAGATTTAAGAATCTTTTTATGCATATGCTTTCGGACAATATGACCACACTTTCTCTTCATCATAAGCATTTGGAGCGACCACGAAGGATCTGTGGCGGCAAACGTCCCTTCTTTTATATCCGAAACATCCAAAAGAAGCGCAAAGAGTTTATTCCTTGATTTATTTTTGGATCTGATTTCAGTTATCATGAGGATGCGCCATATCGTAATCTACCATTGCATGAACGATGTCTCTGAATTTCATTTTCGGTTCCCACCCTATTTTCTTTATTTTTGAAGCGTCTCCCAGAAGGAGCGGGACTTCATTTGGTCTTTTGTATCGTTCGTGAATTTGCACATATTTCTTCCAGTTGAGTCCAACATGAGAAAATGCTTCTTCTACAAATTCTTTAATGGTATGGGTCTCACCCGTGGCGACGACATACACATCCGGTTTCTTTTGTTGCATGATAAGGTATATCGCTTCTACAAATTCAGGCGCCCAGCCCCAGTCTCGTTTGGCGTTCAGGTTTCCCAAAATCAAAGAATCTTGAAGTCCGTGCTTAATCCTAGCCACCGCTCGACTTACTTTTTTTGTAACAAAGGTACCTCCTCTTCGAGGACTCTCATGGTTGAACAATATTCCGGTAGTGGCAAACATTTTATACCCGTCTCGGTATTGTTGTGTCAGATGGAATGCGGCCAATTTTGCTGCACCGTAGGGGCTTTGAGGATTCTTTGGCGTTTTTTCATTAAAAGGAGGCGGTACGTCGGGCACCCCATACATTTCTGAACTCGATGCCTGATAGAATTTGGTCTTGGGAGATAGCGTTCGGAGTATCTCAAGGACATTCAACACGCCAACCATATTTGTCTCAAGAGTGTATTGCGGCACCTCGAACGATACCTTTACGTGGGACATTGCCCCGAGGTTATAGAATTCATCGGGCTTCACCTTTGAAATTATTCCGGACAAGGAGGGGCTGTCGGTAAGGTCGGCGTGGTAGGTATGGAAACGGGGGTGAGAATGAAGATGGTCGATTCTTCCCGATGCAAATGAAGAAAGTCGGCGCATAAGGCCGTGCACATCATATCCCCTCGAGAGGAGAAGTTCAGCCATATACGATCCGTCTTGGCCAGTAACGCCGCTAATAATGGCTTTTTTCATAGGATTTTAAAATTACAGCATATCACACATCCGCGAATTTTTTACCGGCCAGGAATTCTTTTATGATTACGCGGAGGATCTCAAGTCCGGTTCTGACCGGATGCATTTTCCGCACCCCGCCGATACGGGCTGGTTCATCGACCCCGATCTCAGTCACCTTAAGGCCAGCTTTTACAAATTGAATCGATTGTTGGGCGGTCCAAGAAAGTCCTCTTGTGGAGAGACCAAGGCGATTATGCGCGCTCCGGCGATAGGCGCGGAATCCCACGAGCGTATCCGTGTAATGTGCCCCGAAAAGAACATTGATGATTGCGGTAAAAAGCCAATTGCCGAAATGTGTAATCATGTCGTCGTCATAGCTTTTCGCACCATCACGGTATCGTGAGCCAATGACGAGGTCATAACCCTCGGATATTTTTGCGAGGAGGTCCGCGATCCTATCCGGCGGGGAAGATCCGTCGGGAGGGAATTCGATGATGATGTCGGCGTCGGTCTGGGCGAGGCCTTCCAGTATTCCTGCTCCGTAACCGCGGCTCTGTTGGCGGTGGACTTTGTAGCCGTGCTCCTTACAATATTCTACCGTTCCGTCGGTTGAATTAAGGTCCACGACGATGATCTCGTCGAGCAATTCTTTGGGCAGTTTCGGGAACACGGCGCGCAAGCCGTCTATTTCATTGATTGTAGGAGCAATAAGCGCGACTTTCATATGTTTTGTGAACCAAGGAATCCTAACACATCGCTGGCCTCTGGGAAGTCATCCTCTGCCGATTCTATATCCTGGTGATTAAGTTCTCCCTCAAACTCGATATCTTTTCCGAGATGAGTGGCGACGTCTTTGAGGCGAATGGCGTTCTTTCCCACGAGCTCGACAATGCCGCTTCTATCGAGATGCGATGCTATCCAAGCCGCCGCGACTTCCACCGAGATGAAGGAGTAACGACTTTCGCCGTCGACATACACCTTTTTTCCCGCGAGCATGTCTACGAGCACTCCTTTTTCCATATTGCCGCCGTAGAGCGCTCCCAAGCGAACAATGAGGTTGGTCCCGAAATTGCAAAGTTTCTCCGCCTCCGCCTTGTTTTTGCCATACACAGTATCAAGTTGGCAACGAGCCGAGACGGTGCTTATCTGTACGAATTTCTTGAACTTCCAATCAGACAGAAGCTTCGCCGTCTTTTTCACCGTTTCGACGTAATCTTTCTCGGGGTTGTTCTTTGCCCAGAATCTTCCCGATGGCATAGCGCAGTTAATGACGATATCGTAATCGTCGCCTTCCATTTTCTCGTAATTCTCCCGCGTCACTGCGGTGACCGAGTTTTTCGCGTCCAGAGAGAGCGCTTTGTAGAGTACGCTTCCCACGTATCCATTGGCACCGATGACAGCGATTTTCATGGGACTTCAGTATATCGGTGATATGATTCTGAATCTACATGAACATACCGCTAGAGCAGCACAATAAGGAGATTCAGGAAAATCTGGACTCGTGGAATAAAAAACCTCTAATCAGAGATATATATAAAGGGTTTTATACGCTGGTACTACAATATATACAAGAAGACACTGATGGGGAAATAATCGAGGTGGGATCTGGTATCGGGAATTTCAAAAGTGTCTATCCGAAAGCAATCGCTACGGATCTTTTTCCTAATCCATGGATAGACAGAGTGGAGAGCGCATATCATCTTTCTTCAAAAGACAGCAGTGTTTCAAATCTGGTAATTTTCGATGTCCTTCATCACCTCAAGTGTCCAGGGCTTGCATTGCAGGAGTTTCGCCGTGTATTGAAGAGCAAAGGGAGAGCAATAATATTTGAGCCGTATGTCTCTCTCCTTGGACTTATTGTATACGGCATATTTCATCATGAGCCGATAGGATTGGGGAAAAAAATAGATTGGATGGGCACACATGGTGAGAATCCAGATACTGCCTACTATGCAGCACAGGGCAATTCGGCCAGGATCTTTAGGAAGAATTCATTTTGGAGAAAGGAGATAGAAAAAGATTGGAATATAGTCATCATAAAGAAACTTTCAGCGCTTTCTTACGTACTCTCCGGTGGATTTAGCAAACCAGCCTTGTATCCCAGATCATATCTGCCGTTCATGAGAAAGATCGATTTCGTACTTGATTTTTTACCTTGGATTTTCGCCACTCGTGTTTTAATTGTTCTAGAGAAAAAGTAGGATCTCTTCGCCTGTTTAATGAATCAATCGCGTCTCGTGTTTTGCCTGCCAAAAGAGATATGCGTAGAGCACGAACATCAAGAATTGGGAGGCAATAATCGTCAACACTGCTCCCCATATGCCAAATGCTGGGAGAAGTAGAAGGAACAGGCCAATCTTTATAATGGGTAGAATGGTTTGCGAAATGTAGAGTTCTTTCTTTCTCATGTGCGCCGCGAGTGCCTCGCCGAACATAGAACCTGGCGCGAATATAAGGGACAGGGCCAATATTTGTGTAAAGATGACCGATCCAAGGTATTTGGGAAACAAGAGTTTGAAGAGAAGAGGCGCCAAAGCTATGTAGACGATAACGATGACAGTCATAATCCCCGCCAAGAGAAAGACCTTCCGCGGAAGAGATGTTTTCAGGTCAAGGAAATTCCGCTCGCTTAATTTTGGGAGCGCCAGTTTTGCAGGGATGTCGTTGAGCAATTTGAGCTGACCTATCGGTGTTTGAGCGAATGCATATATCGCAAGCTGTGCCGCGCCAAGGTAATGGAAGACAAGGACCTTGTCGATATTTTCGGCGATTTTTCCCATTATCCCCATCAGACTCAAGTGCTGTGCGTAAGGAATGGTTTGAGGGTCTGTCGTGTCGTTTGGGCGGTATTTTTTCACGGTGGCGCGATAGAGGAAAATATTCACGCTCATACCGGCCAGAAAAAATACGAGCACGATGAGTATCGGATTTTCCGTAACGAACAGTACAAGGATGAGGGTGAACGCGGGAATGAGGTCGGCGCTACTGTCAAAGAACGAGCCGGTCTTGAAATCTTTTTTTCCGGAAATAAATTGGCTGAAAAAAGAGTAGGCAATGAGAAGCGGGTTGCACAAGGCGACAATGATGAACGAAATGCCGAGAACGTAGTTGCTGTTAATGAGGTAGTACAGCGCAACTGCAACCGATATGGCCACCATGCCGACGCTCCAGTACAAATATGCCCGGATGCCCGTGCGGAGTGCTCCTTCGTGTCCGCGGGCGACGGCCTGAATGATGGCGGTGCCCATGCCAGTGAGCGTGAAAGCGCCGATAATGCCTACTGCCGAAAGCACAAATTTATAGTTTCCAAATACCTCCGGTGGGATGAGATTCGCCATAGCGGTGGCAAGGAGAAGTGAGGAAAACATCCCGACACCCTTCGCGAGAGATAGCCAAAATCCTCCCTGCGTTACGTAGAGCATATCGGTTTTGGTGTATGCCTCGCTCCATCGCAGGAACGCGAGAAGAGTATCCTTGAGCCGTGCAAACATGTCAGCTCATGCTACCGCTAGAGCGCCGAGTACGCCAGTCCGATGTAATACTTGGTATACTACCGTCATGAAATTCTTCGGATTCATCACGGTGCGAACCGATTCCAGCCGATTGCCCCAGAAGGCGCTTTTGCCTATACGGGGTAAGAAAGTCATCGAACATGTGATAGATCGGGCAAAGATGATACGCGGACTTGAGGGCATTGTTCTATGCACGAGCGAAAGGTCGCAGGATGATGTTTTGGAAGACATCGCTAAACAGAAGGGCATTTTGTGTTTTCGAGGGAGCTTGGACGACAAGCTGGAGCGGTGGCACGGTGCCGCTTTAATGTGCGGCGCGGACTATATTTTGACGATAGATGCCGATGACATCTTTTTTGCGCCGGAATTGTGCGAGCTTGCAATCGCGCAAGCGCAACGTGAAAAGCCGGACTTTATTCAGGGTCCAAAGACGCTCGCGTGCGGTGTATTTACCTATTGTTTCTCTGCCGTAGCGCTCAAGAAAGTGTGCGAGATAAAAGACAGTACCGCGACCGAGATGATGTGTGTGTACTTTACCGACACGAAGCTCTTCAAGATCGCCGAATTGAAAGTAGATGATACCGTATACCATAGGACTGGTGTGCGGATGACACTGGATTACCCCGAGGACCTCGCGTTTTTCGAGCGGGTATTTGAAGAGATGGGTATGAAGAACAACACGACCCCCACGCCAGACATTTTGAATCTTTTGAGAAAGAAGCCCGAGATAAACGAACTCAATTACTTCCGGCAGAAGAATTTCCTTGACAATCAGAAGAAAAAGACGACATTAAAGCTCAAACGGCAGTAACTGTATGAAAAAAGTCGAAAAACGAGCGAGCAACGCGTGGAGGTTCACGGGTAATGAGCTGAAGTATGTTAAAGAGCTTCTCGAGCAGGGACTTGCGGGCGGACCTAAGGGCAGCATGAATGCGCGCCTTGAGGAGGCGTTCGCGAAAAAGTTCGGTGTGAAATACGCGATTACCGCCAACTCTGGCACGTCCACCTTGCACCAGGCGCTTATGGCGTTTGGCATCAAACCGGGGGATGAAATCATAACACCGCCACTCGCACCCTTTATGTGCACCTCGACCATTCTGCAGGCAGGCGCGAAACCGGTCTATGCAGATGTGGACCCTCGTACGTTCCTGATAGACCCGAAGGACATTGAGAGGAAAATAACGAAGCGCACGAAGGCTATCATGGCTGTCCACACATACGGAGGCGTGTGCGATATGGAGGCAATAATGAAGCTCGCAAAAAAGCACCGACTCTACGTTCTTGAAGATTGCGCGGAGTGCTTTTTGGGGAAGGACAAAAAAGGGCGCATGGCGGGCACTATTGGGCATGTCGGGAGTTTCAGTTTCCAAGCGACAAAACACATGACAACCGGCGATGGAGGGATGCTCATTACGAATGATAAAAGATTGGCCGAGCGCATGCGCAAGTTCGGCAACCACGGATTCGTGAACACAGCCGCAGATCGTCGCGTGATGAAAAAAATGAAAGACGTTGTGCAGAATCCCCAATATCTCCGGCATGACGGATTTGGATACAACTACCGCTTTTCCGAGATTCTTGCGGCTGTCGGCTTGGCGCAGCTTGAGCGTCTGGATGAGTTCGTAGCGAAGCGGCGCGCAATGGCTCGTGAATACCTGAAAGCACTTCGCGGTTGTTCGTGGCTTCATCCGCAGAAAACGGCCGGAAAAGAGGTCAACACATACTTCACGCTCGCTGTGCTTTTCGAGGGCGGGAAGCGCGGAATCAGCTGGTACGATTTCAGGAAGAAATTTATGAAGTTCGGTGGCGACAGCATCTACGCGGCATGGGCGCTCGCGTACCACGAGCCTGTCGCCAAACTTGTTTCGGATAGAGGCAGGTTTTTTGAGGACATTCCGGGACAGGGCGCACGTCTAAAAGGATTTTTGAAAGATCCGAAGTGTCCTGTTGCCGAGCACTTACAGCCGAGAATGTTCCAATTCACCACGAACCAAGGCACTGCGGCAGAACGGCGCTCGCAAGCGGCGGCGCTCAAGAAGACGATTCAATATTTCGACCAGCGATAAACATTCTTATATTCTCAAGAATGTGAGAGTGTCTGTGATTACCAAGCGGTTTGGCCGGCGTCCATTATTAAAGTTTGCGCTGTCATGAATGCTGATGCGTCGCTTGCGAGAAAAACAATGGCTCCGTGATATTCATCAGGTCGCGCGGGGCGGCCGAGCATGTTGCGACCTTTTAATTTTTCCAAAAGTTCAGGCGTTATTTCTTTGAAATTCACTGCGCCAAAAGCGACAGCATTCACGCGCACATTCGGCACTCCGACAGATGAGAAGTACGATGCCCACGCGCGGGTAAGCCCCAAGAGCGCGGTTTTCACCGTGGGATAGGCGGCTGATTTGAAACGGCCTGCGGGATACTTGGAGTGATTGGGTGCAGTGATGCCGGAGGTCGAGGTGATGTTGATGATGGAGCCTTTTTTCTGCTTTATCATCTGAGGGGCAACCGCCTGGATAGCATACTGCGCGCCGGAGAGGCCCACCGCGATCTCTTTCTCCCACTGCGCCTTGGGGAATGCCGGGTAGTCTTCCCAGCCCGCTTCGTCATCTTTGGGGAGCGGCGGGTCAATGACAGCGTTGTTGATGAGGATATCTATGCGCCTCTCTTCTTTTACGATTTGTGCAACAGCGCGCGCAATATCTTCGGGCGAAGTAATGTCTACGTCTATGTGTGTCGCGATTTTTGCGAGTGTGTCCGAACGAGCGGTATCAAATGAATATACTTTTGCACCCGCGGCACTCAAAGCCTTTGCGTGCTCGATGCCGAGCCGCCCATCGCCGCCGGTAATAATAGCAACGCGGCCCTTAAGTGAAAATAGTTCTGTTAGTTCTGCCATATCTCTTTTGCGATTTTCTCTGTAAATTCTCGATACTTTTTGTTCCGCTCCAATTCATCGCCGTCCTCACCGCGTGCGCCTTGGATGATAAGCGGGTTGGAGTAGCCAATCTCCTTCAGAGCCGCAAAAGCGCTCTTAAAATCCGCGCATCCACCTCCTAGCGGAACCGACTTACTCTCAACCGTCGGATCGGTATTCTGCAATCTGTCTTTCACGTGGATGCCTACAATTCGTTCCCCAAGAAGGCGAATCTCTTCAGCGACAGGAAATCCGCAAGCGAACTGATTGCCCAGGTCATAATATACGCCGAAGGCCTCTGGTGCCAGTGCTTGCCCGATAAACTCTGTGAGTGTTTGCGCCGGAAGCTCCGCCTCTATGCCGAACTGGACTCCTGCATCTTTCGCCGCCTCTGCGCCGGGAGCGAGGAGCTTGTGCGCCCGCTCCCA
>CAYIJV010000002.1:10950-43946 GCA_964363895.1 uncultured Candidatus Saccharibacteria bacterium | reverse complement strand
ACTGACTTCGCGAGATTGCGCGGACGATCGGGGTTGTGTCCCTTCTCCAGAGAGAAATAGTACGAAAACAAATGCAGGGGGACGGTATTCAGTATCGGGCTCAACAACTCTATCGTTTTCGGCACGTAGAATACATCGTCCGCAAGTTTTGCGATTTCCGTATCCCCTTCTGTCGCTATCGCAACGACCGGCCCTTTCCGTGCTTTTATTTGTTGAATGTTGGAGAGCATTTTCTCGTATACACTGTCTTGTGTTGCAATCGCTAGTGTCGGAAAATCCTTGTCTATCATCGCAATGGAACCATGTTTCATCTCGCCGGCGCCGCACCCCTCGGCATGGATGTATGAAATCTCCTTTAATTTGAGTGCGCCTTCATATGCGATGGGGAGATTGTATTTCCGCCCGATATAGAGGAAATCGCGGGCTGTCACATATTTCTTTGCCAAAGCCTGAATAGTTTCCTTCCGATCCAGAATACTCTGTATTTTTTGCGGCATCATTTTGAGCTCCCGTGCAATGTTCTTTGCTGTCGCCTCGGACATGTCGCGCTGTCTTCCGAGAAAAATGGTGAAGAGCGCAAGTGCCGTAAGCTGCGAAACGAATGCTTTCGTGGAAGCAACACCGATCTCGGGACCCGCATGGTTGTAGACACCCGCGTCGGTCTCGCGCGCGATAGTCGAGCCGACCGTGTTCACGATACCGAGCGTGAGCGCTCCGTGCCGCTTGCCTTCGCGCAGCGCCTCGAGTGTATCTGCCGTCTCACCGGATTGTGATATGCCGAGCACTATCGTGCGCTCGTTGACTACAGGTTTGCGGTACCGGAATTCGCTTCCGAGTTCCACTTCGACGGGAATTCCCGCGTGCTCCTCGAGCATGTATTCCCCCACTAAACCCGCGTAATAGGCGGTCCCGCACGCGACGATGATGATGCGGTCGATCTTTTTGAGTTGCTTGGCGACACTTTCAAGACCACCGAGTTTTGCCAAGCCCCCGTCGACGATAAGGCGGCCGCGCAGCGTATCCTCGATGACCTTCGGCCCTTCCATTATCTCTTTGAGCATGAAATGTTCGTAGCCGTCCTTTTGCGCTTGTTCCGCGTTCCAATCAATCTTTGTGGCTTTCCGCTTCACGGCGCTTGCGTCAAGCTTGAAAATGCGGTGTTTCAGAGGCGTAATGACAGCGACCTCGCCATCTTCAAGAAAGACTACCTTTTTCGTATGGGGCAAAATCGGCGAAGGGTCGGAAGCGATGAAATGTTCGCCGTCACCTAGACCTAGCACTATGGGAGAGCCCATGCGGGCGGCGATTATGCGGTCGGGCTCTCGTTTGTACTGGAGTGCGATTCCATAGGTTCCACGAATGTCGTTTAAGGCAGCGAGCGCAGCTTTTTCAAAGTCTTTATATTTCTTTAGATATTCCTCCACAAGGTGCGGAATGACCTCCGTGTCCGAATCAGAGACAAAGGTGTGGCCTTTTGTAATGAGATCCTGCCTGAGCTCCTGCCAGTTCTCGATAATACCGTTGTGCACGACCCAGATCTCTCCGCTGTCGTCACTATGTGGATGCGCGTTTTTCTCTGTCGGCTCGCCATGAGTGGCCCATCTAAGATGTGCGATGCCGCTTTTTCCTTTGAAATTCTTCGGTATTTTCTTGCGCAGTTCCGCGACCGCTCCCGGGGTTTTCATACTCCCGCTCTCGGGCAAAAATATCCCCGCCGAGTCGTAGCCTCGGTATTCAAGCGAGAGGAGTCCATCCAAAAGGATGCCTTTCGCATCTTTTCCCTTGTTCCCTGTATACGCAAAAATCCCACACATCGAGCCACTCTAGCACGTTTGTTTCAAAAAATTAATGGAGGAGAATGTCGGCAATATCGGCTCGAAATTTATTGATGGCAGAGTGTATCGAAGCGGCGTCGTGGGGCCGCTTCGGGTACGTGCGATTCGATAGGATGACGAAGGCGATGCCGCGCTCAATGTCCACTACGACCGACGTTCCTGTAAAACCTGTTTTGCCAAACGCAAGTCGCCCCCTATTGCTACCCATAAACCATGACTGGTCGAGCTGCCAGCCAAGACCCTTTTGCGCACCTTCAACAACATTTTGGTATTTCCTGTGCAGAAGCGCTTCAAGAAAATTCAGGATGTCTGGTGCAGTGGAAAATAATCCAGCGTGACCGACCGCCTTTCCCGATGTTGCAAAGACCCGAGCGCTTTCGTCATGTACGATGCCCTGAATTTCTTCGCCATCAGCAATTTCCGTCGGTGCACAATGTCGGGATTTCGTAAATCCCGACATTGTGAAGAAAGTCGTGTCTTTCATACCAAGCGGACCAAAGAAATATTCCTGCGCAAGCACATCGAGTGGTGCTCTCCCGATGCGCTCGACGACGAGCCCGAGCAAAAGCGCGGGCAAATTCGTGTACTGCGGATCTCTCGGTGGCCCCTCGAATCCGTGTTCGAACACATATAAAAGTATCTCATCGGAAGTTCTGTCTTTGAGCGTGGACATCTGCGCCCCGCAGACGCGATAGGTCAGCAGATTTTCTATCGTGGCACCGAAGTCGTTCTGCAATTCCGGCAGATATTTTACGACGGCATCCGTAAGTTGCAGCTTCCCCTCTTCAACCAACATTGAAGTAAGCGACGCGGTGGGAATCGATTTGGTTATTGAGGCAAGGTCGTAAATGGTATCCTCACGAACGGCTGGTGCATCCGCATCGTAGGTAAAATGCCCGAACGGCAAAATCTCCCTGGAACCATTCGTACGAATGGTTCCTATGACGCAACCGGGAAATACTTTCCCCTCAATTGCCCGTTTAACCCGATTCTCGATTTCTTTACGCATTCGGATACGCTTCTTTTATTTCTTTGGCGAGATATGGATTCCACATTGCACCCGTCGCAGACATGATCGAATCGGCCCCGGCATCTCGATACTCTTTATAATCCTTCGGAGTCACAACTCCCCCCACTCCCTCAATGGAGAACTTGAAACCTCTTTTCGCCTTGATTTTCGCGAGTCTTTTTACAAAATCGAGACCGGCCCATTTGATCCCCGAGCCACAAACCCCTGAGCGAAGTCGCGCGGGTGAGCCGGGAAGCGCTTGATTACCGTTCGCGTCTCTGACTTCTGCTTGCAGAGTATTAATACCGGAAATACTATCCGCATACGCATCAGCGATCTCGGCAAGACGTTCAAGCTGGGCATCATTCTGGTAGTACCCGACTTTCAAAATTAACTTTTTGCTTCCGATGACACCCCGGATCCCTTTCGTTACTTTTTCCGTCACATCGAGGTTATAGCAAACAAGACCTTCATTCCCGATGTTGGGGCACGAGAGGTTTGTTTCGAGCACCTCGGCACCAGTCTCCGATGCATGGCGGGCTGTAAGAACGTAATCGTCCACAAATTCTTGCTGGGTTTGATCCGGTCGGACTGTGCCCATAAAACTCAACACGAGCACCTGCCCCTTCCCGGCGGTAGCGATAGCTTTTCGCACATCTTCCTGCCACACTGGCACCTGCTTTGATGGGACGCCGAAAGAATTCGTTATTGAGAGAGGTTCTGTATACGTCGCATCTGCTATCAGAGGTTTCTTCAGATCTTCAAGTGTGAGATCGCCCGTGGGATGAATCGCAAGGACATTGGGAAACGGATGACACGGAAAAATGCCGCTACGAACAGTTTTATATACGCAAATGTCGAATCCTTTCTCGAACGCTGCTTTGCAAAATGCGCTGTTTAGAAGCGGCCCCGCCGGAATTCCAAAGGGGGCGTGTACCCTGTATCCTAAAAAATCCGCTTTTGGTTCACCATGTGCGTACTTTTCTCCGTTTGCAAATGCGCCAAACGGCCCGGTATCGTAATTCTGTTCGTAAGATTTTGTAGGATCGTAAAATGGTGAGAGTAACATACCCCCACAATATCACATCCTTTTATTTCATCCGCACGCCCTTGAACGCCCGGCCCTTTTTCACCATTTGGTCCATGAATCTGCCGGTTTTTGCATCTACCTTGGTCCAACGCTTATTGCGTCCACTGATAACCTGCGTGCGCTTATTTACCTCGCCCTTCCGCCCATGCCCCTTTTGTGCGTTCTTTGCCATATCAATATTTTACACCTCAAAAATTACATGCGGCACACTTATCCACCTTAATCCGCAATCCGTATCAATTAAAAATACCTGCTGTACAGACCACATTCAAAGCCGCGATATCGTCCTCGGCAAGTTTCATACTCTCTCCCTTATTGACCTTGTACATGATCGCTTCGGAGTCAGCAACATGTTCAATCCCAAGCGCGTGCCCGAGCTCGTGCGCGAGTACGCGCACGAGACCATTGTGATCTGAATATTCGTAAATATCGATTTTCTGCATACTTGCCGAGCTCTCAAATACGCCCTCCTCAAACTCCGCCCCCACTGAAGCTCCCGCCTGATTGTATTTCTCGACATTCAGGTTCAGCTGTGCGATCAGGCGATTAAGCAAAGTCCCGTACGCATTCAGCATATCAATATCCTCATTGAACTTTGCCTGCTCTGCCTCCACCCGTTGCGCCTCCGCTTCAAGCGCCACATCCTCTGCCTGTAAACGTTCGTATTCAGCTGGCGGAGCACCACCTTTGCGATTCCACTTCAAAACATCCGCGTTATATGCTTCCTGCCTGTTGTCGTACCCGGCAATACTTTGCGTAAGGTGTGCCTCCTGAGCCTTTACTGTTAAAGCAAGCGCATCGTATCGGGCTTTTAACGCTTCGTATGAAGACATATTTTTCTTGATCTGTACGCCCTGTGCCGCCATTTTGTTAGTAGTCTCCTGCCGATAGTCGTACACGAGATTGACGCGCACATCGCCCTGTGCAGTTTTGTGCACGAATAGATCTTTGCCGGAAGGCTTCTCCCAAATATCTTCCGCTTCTTTCAAAGCTGCCGCATAACTGCTCGTGGACACACCAAATCTTTTATCAATAGAGCCTATGGAATAACTGATCGGATAGCGACATGGCAATACTTTCGCCTCAAGTTGCTGCACAACCGCCTGCACTTCCTCGCGATAAACGTAACCAAAATACCCAGCCATCCCCAGAAGGGCCGCTAGGATCATTACATCTACCGCTCGCCGCATAAAGGAAGTATACCGAGACTACGGAGTAATCACAGGCGTATCGCCTGCGCAAGAATCAGGCACTATGCACCTTGTTCCACACGGTCGCCAAAATGTAGCCTACGACATATCCCACAAACGAGGCGATAATAACGACCGTCGCGGCCGCTCCCGCTTCAAACGGTCCAATGACGACGGCCGTGTGAACCATATGTGCCCACATCGAAAAACCCACCAACGCCTGCGCCCAGCCTACGAGAACCAATAACGACCACACAAGATGCCATCCTCCGAGCATCACCGCACCCACTACAGCTACTTTCTTTGGATTCACGTGCATAAAGATAGTGTGAACTGATAATGCCTTAAGTATACGCCCAAAAACCCCCGCCACTATTGAAAAGGTCAACTAGATGGCAATGATATCGAGTGTGAAAGTGATGGTGTCGCCGGCGGCGATGCCTTCGGCCGCCCTCACTTTGACTTTGAGCGGCAAAAGATAGGTGCCGGATTGCTTGTCTGGGAAAATGGATGTCTTCCAACTTGTTTTACCTATCGTCGCTGTGACTGGAATCGAGCCAAATCCCCTTTTGGCTTCCGTGTATTTCTCTTTTAATTTCGCCGACTGCTTTTTGTCGACATTCACAAAATGCCACGCGGCCATCGAGCCCGGATAAAGCCACACTTGAGATCGCACTTTGTATTTCTTTTTTGAAGGCTTGGCCACAGAACAAATTATGGTGTTGCAGGTGACGAAGTAGGAGGTATCGAGTCTAATACAAGCGAACGACGGATCTTATCGAATGTCTCTAGAAGCGCAGCGCGGTCAAATTCGCGTATCGTGCCCGTACCGTAGTCGCCGACGTTGCTGGAGTGAATGTAGTAGCGCACAGCAGTGCATGGAGAGCTCCCAGAAAGTGCATAAACCATCTCCTCATACATATTCCCTGCCGCCGCTCCACTAGATGTCGCGGCCGAATACCGGACATCATTCTCAATTATTGTATTCGCTTTCACATTGGCCTTCAGATAAATATCTCCTGTGCAATTCTTTGCACGCGGAAGCTGCTCAACAGAAATGCCAGTATCCTGAATTGAAAGATTAGTGCCCGTCGCCATGGCGAGCGGGATAATAAATTTCACACCATGAATAAGCTTTTTGGGCCCGAACTGGTCGTACGCATAGGATTCGTCGACGGTATAGCTCTGGGGGTATTTGATAGAAATGCCCATAGTGGAAGATGCGTAGGTGTTTCGCGCTTCTTGCCCCGCAACCGCGACCTCGCAATTCTTGAAGGTCTCATTCTTTTGGATCCCTTCGGTAATGAATGCGGTGTCGCCCTTGTTAGAGAAGACAAGACTTCCATCTTCGTTGCCGTATCGCGTCCCCGAAGTGGAGACAAGCTGTGGCAGTGTAATTTTCCTTCCATCAATGAGACTAAGCATCACTTTCTCCTTATAAAAAGACGCTTCAATAGTCTTGTCTTGATCACAGACAAATGAAACCGCGGAGAGCGGTTTCCCGACCATGTTTTTGCTGAATGTCAGATAAAAGAGACCTCCTATTCCTGTGATAGCAACAATAGCACCACCAATCATTAGTTTATTAATCATAGTTATTTACTTACATCTTTCCACTAGTCACTCCATTATATGCCCACAAGGACCTTTTTTCAAAACAGGCAGCAGGTAGAGTTAATTATTCTTGTTCTAAGTCTAAACATACAGAGTTTATACAATAACGCTTGCCGGTCTGCGTCGGACCATCATCGAAAACATGGCCCAAATGTCCTCCGCACCGAGCGCAGGTAATCTCCACTCTCTCCGTATCAAGTGTAGCATCCCGATGCTGCTCTATAGCCCCCAGAATGGCACTATCAAAAGATGGCCAGCCGGTACCTGAATCAAACTTCGCATCCGAGCTAAAAAGCGGATTGCCGCACGCAGAGCACGCATAGGTGCCATCAGCCTTCTCGTGCACATATTCGCCTGTAAAGGGTGCTTCGGTGCCCTTCCCGCGTAAGATCTTATATTGTTCTGGAGTGAGCATCTTCTGCCACTCTTCTTCACTATTCGGCACGTGCGGCCTGCTGGCCTTAGTACTGCCTCGCTCGTCGCTCGGGGGCATCGGCTTTTTCATCCATACATCATAACAAAAAGAAGCGCCTAAAAATCGAGGGGCGCGGACCGATCATGGTCCGCGCCTCGCTTTTGTGAACGGACCAGATCATGGTCCGCGCACGGTTTGAACATCACGCTGCCGAGACAGGATCCGAAGTTCGATAGTGCCAGATGCCACTGGCTTCTCATTCGCCGCATTAACGACAACGACCTCGAACTCAAACGTCACGAGCGGGGAGAGCCGATCACCAAGGAGCATGTCGGGACGGCATCGCATCTTGATGTGCTGCCCGACAGGCACAGCGCGGACGTAGTCGCAGGTACTCCGTTTCAGAGTTACTGGGTAACCCGGAAAAAGAGAAGCGACGCCGCCGTGCAAAAGTTTCGGTAAGAAAGCCAAGATTAGTAGGCCTGGCAGGATTGGTTGCGGAAAGATTTCACCCCCGACCTGGTGTATCGGATTGGTGTCACCGGTTAACCTGGTAAACAGATCGACCTCCGTTTGCGACACTGTAACAAGGGGTCCCCAAGCGCCAATCTCCCCTTGTTTCCGAAGAGACGCGAACGTCTTCCGAATATCATCCGGTATTCCTTGGCCAGTAGTTGAAACCTCTTCTTTCATCGTCCTCTTCCTTTTTGATTTGAACCCTATTGCGGCAAAAGCGCCCACAAGACATTACATCATTTATTGCCCTAGGTTAAGGGGTATGGGTAATGTGCACAGATATATGGCGGTTCAATAGTGTGTAAATAAAGACGAGAACGAAGATCATCCCCTGAATAAATACAATCGCACCTCCTGTTGAAATGTCGAGGTAATAACTCACGTACGCGCCACTTATTGCGCTCACTACACTCGCGCATGTCGCTATAATGAGCATGGGTGAAAACCGTTTCGTAAGGAGAAACGCGGTCGAGCCGGGTGTGATAAGCATTGCAATAACTAGAATAATTCCTACCGTTTGAAGCGAGGCAGTAATGGTAATCGCCAAAAGCACTAAGAGCAGATAGTGTACTACCCGAATGGGAATGCCGATAGATTGCGCGTGAATTGGATCAAAACAATACAAGAGGAGAGTTCGTCTGAGCGCGAGAATCACACCCGCGACTACTATTGATGTTGCGATAGTATATGCTGCCGCACTATCAGAAATGCCAAGCACATACCCGAACAGTACATGCATCAGGTCAACCGAGCTCACGGTCCTCGAGATGAGAATGAGGCCAAGTGCAAAGAGCGTGGTGAACACAATTCCCATGACCGCGTCTTCTTTGATCTTGGTGTTGTTCTTGACCACTCCTATAATGACTACCGAGAGCAATGCAAAAACGAACGCACCAATGCTAAACGGTATCCCGATGATATAGGCCAAGACAACGCCCGGAAGCACTGCGTGTGAAATTGCGTCCCCGAGAAGAGACCATCCTTTCAAAATAAGAAAGCACGAAAGGAGCGCGCACACAGCTCCCACTACCGAAGAGACCAGAATGGCCTTCACCATGAAGGCATACTGCAGTGGTGCGAGAATGAGATTAAGAAATTCCATAGTTTGAAAGTTTGTAATAATTACCGTTCGAATTGCACTCGATGTACGATTCCATCAAACGCTTTCGACACAAGTTCACGCGTAAAGATTTCCTTGGTTGGTCCGTACGCGATAACCGTCCTTTTCACAAGCGCAACATGATCACAATACTCGGAAAGCGATGTGAGTTCATGTGTCGAGAGGATAATGGTCTTACCTTCCGCTTTGAAGGACAAAAGTAGTGCGGTGAGCGTTCGTTCACTTTTTGCGTCTATGCCCGCAAACGGTTCATCTAGAAGCAAGATTTCGGCACCTTGTGCCAGCGCTCGCGCGACGAACACACGTTTTCTTTGGCCCCCAGAAAGCTCTCCAATTTGTCGATCCTTATACTCCAGCATTCCGACTTTTTCCAATGCTTCCTCTACCTTTGCTTTATCTTCCGCACGAAGCGAACGAAAGACGTCCTGCAAACCATATCTCCCCATCATGACGACCTCATACACAGACACAGGAAAATCCCAATCCACGAGTTCGCTCTGAGGAACATATGCGACACACCCAATCTTTTGAGCTTCTCTCGTCGTTCTTTCGCATACCGTGACAGAACCTTTCGAAGGAACGAGGAGCCCCATGATTACTTTGAATAAAGTGGACTTTCCGGCACCGTTCATGCCAATGACTCCAGAAAATGTTCCGTGGGGGATTTTAATCGATGTATCGTGAAGAGCGGTGAAATTGTGATATTTGACCGATACATTCTCGATTTCTATCGCGTTCTTTGTTTTGTCTATCATACAGATTAGTTTCCCAGAAGACCCGAAGTGATTGTTAACACTGTATGTTCAAGAAGTGCCAAGAAAGTAGGCGCGGGGCCCGATGCATCGGAAAGAGAATCCACGTATAGTAGCCCTCCCATGCGGGCGCCCGATGCTTGTACGACCTCTTGCTGAATACGCGGCTCGATCGTACTTTCGCAGAATACTGCCGGGATCTGATATTTCTTGACGGTATCTACTACTTTGGCAATCTGCTGCGGTGAACCCTGCGACTCATCATTTATCGCCCATAGATACAACTCACTCAGGCCATAATCATTCGTCAAATAGCTGAATGCCCCCTCGCATGTTACGAGATATCGTTTTGATTCAGGAATTAAGGATAGAGATTCACGAAGTTGTATATCAAGAGTCTTAATCTTCTTTGAATATACGTCCGCTCGGTAATTAAAATACGCAGTATGTTCCGGAACGAGATCCACTAATGCGCGTCGGATGTTTTCAACATACACGAGTGCTTGCTTGGGAGACATCCATGCGTGAGGATTGGGCTTGTCTTTGTACGCGCCCTCACCGATGTAAATCACTTCAACTCCCTTGCTCAATGTGACGTGGGGAACATTTGGAATACTAGAATATAGCTTCGACGCCCACACTTCGAGATTCAAACCGTTATCAAAAATAATATTCGCGTTTGATGCTCGGACCAGGTCGCCAGGAGTGGGTTCGTACCCATGAATTTCGACTCCAGGTTTTGTGAGAGAAACTGTGATGACTTTGTCTCCACCGATCTCGCGCACCATGTCCGAGATGACCGTAAACGTGCTAAGTACGGTCTTTTTTTCCTCAACATTGTTTATTAATGTTGCCTGTATTCCCTGATTACGTAAAAGAAAAAAAGATGCGCTCGATACGGCAAGTATGAGTGCGGCGAAAATAGCCAATCTTTTATTGTTCATATATGTAGTGTCACCATTCCCGTATATGCGGAATTAATGCGCCGTGCGGATCTCGTTTGGGGTGCCCCAAAAAGTCGGCAAGTCTTTTTGTGACCTGATCACTCAGGGCGTGTTCTAGCTTATGTGCTTCGGCATGAACCTGGTTTTTTGGTATTTTCAATACTTTATTGAGGAACACTTCCGCGATCCTATGTTTATAGGTGAGTTTCTCAGCCATTCTCCGACCCATGTTCGTAAACGTGACCTCCGAATAAAAGCTGGGAGCGATCAACTTTCGTCGCATCAATTCATGAAGACGCTCGGATACCGTTGATTTGCTTAGATTCATATGTTTGGCGATCCGTACGGCACCCGCTCTTCCGTCATTATTCCTCTGTGATATGAAAATAGCCCTCAAGTAGTCTTCCTGGGTAGATGTAAGTAATTTGGATTTCATAGACAGCTATTTGATATATACATGTTCGTATACACGAACATTGACGGGAACAATACCTCCCGATGTGATTTTTTGCAAGTGCCTTACTATCTTCGCGAGCGAGAGCGATCGATCTCTGTCAGCTGCTGCTTGCGCAAGCGCACCGAGGTCGGTGTTATCTCCAAATATTCATCTTCTGCCATCACTTCAAGTCCGCGCTCTATAGAGAGTAAAAACGGTGGAATGAGATTGATTGCCTCGTCGGCACCACTTGAACGCATGTTGGTAAGCTGCTTGCCTTTGGTGGGGTTCACGGTCATTTCCTCGCCCTTGGAAGTATTACCGATGACCATGCCTTCGTACACTTCAACAGCCGGCCCGATGTAGAGAATGCCGCGCTCCTGTAAATTCCACAGCGAGAAGCCGAGCGCTTTTCCGCTTGCCATGGATATCATGGAGCCGACGTTGCGGTGGCGAATTTCCCCCGCGAAAGGCTTGAAGCCGACAACACGCGAGGAGAGTATCCCCTCTCCCTTGGTGTCGAGCACGAACTGGGAACGGTAGCCTAAAAGCCCGCGGGTAGGGCCTTCGAAAGTAAGTCGCACTTGATTTTCATGGACCTTGAGATCCATCATGATGAATTTTCGGGTGCCCAAGCGCTCGATGATGGCTCCCTGATACGCCTGCGGCGTGTCGACGATGACTTCTTCAAACGGCTCGAGCTTCTTTCCCCCTTCCTCGTGGAAAATTACTTGCGGCTGGGAAACTTGCATTTCATATCCTTCGCGACGCATGTTTTCGAGTAGAATCGCAATATGGAGTTCGCCGCGACCTGAAACCTTAAATGAATCGCCTCCGGAGAAATCGACGCGCAAGCCGACATTGACCTCAAGCTCCCGCTCAAGACGATCTCGAATTTGGCGCGAGGTGACGAACTTGCCTTCACGGCCGGCAAATGGAGAATTGTTGACGAGAAAACTCAGCGTGATCGTCGGTTCATCAATTGCAATTGCAGGCAGAGGCTCTGCATTGACATCAGTAGTAATCGTCTCACCGATGAAAATATCGGGAAGACCTGCGATCATCACGATATCCCCTGCCGTTACCTCCTGCGATTCGATCTTTTGAAGCCCCTTAAATGTAAACATCTTAGTAATTTTTCCTGTGCGAGCCTCGCCAGTTGGTTTTTTCACAAATACCGCATCGCCTGTCTTCAAGGTTCCTTTGTACACGCGCGCTATGGCAAGTCTGCCGAGAAAATTATCGTACCCGAGATTAAACGGCTGCAATGTGGCGGAAACACCCATTTTCGCTTCAAACGTAGGAGGCACGCTCGCAAGGATGGTATCGAGAAGCGGCGTAAGATCAGCGGATTCATCGGTAAGTTTCAGCTTCGCGATTCCCTGTCGCCCGATTGCATATACGACGGGAAAATTTGCCTGGCTCTCGGATGCCCCTAATTCGAGGAATAATTCCAGCACCTGTTCTTCTGTGCGCGCAGGATCAGCCGCGGGTTTATCGATCTTATTTATAACAACGATGGGTTTGATGCCGAGCTCCAGAGACTTCTTCAAGACAAAACGGGTCTGCGGCATGGGACCTTCTTGCGCGTCGACGACGAGCAAGACAGAATCAATGGAGCGCAAGACACGCTCGACTTCGCTGCCGAAATCCGCGTGTCCAGGTGTATCAACGATATTTATCTTGGTGTCCTTATAATATATAGCGGCATTTTTCGAATATATGGTGATGCCGCGCTCGCGCTCCAGCGCGTTGGAATCCATTGACACTCCCTCTTCTGCGACTCCAGCCTCCCGCAACAGCGCATCCGTGAGAGTAGTCTTCCCATGATCGACATGAGCGATTATTGCGATATTGCGGATTTCCATAGAGATAAAATTAAAAATGCCCGAAGGCACCAGTGGCTCAAATATACCGTCTTTCTGACATTCTGTCAACTCGGAAAAGCAGGAAAATGCGAGAGTCTTATTTGATCTGCGGATCGATAGCCGCTATGAAACTCGCAATCGGTGCAGCGCCTGGAATAAAGGTCTTCCCCGTAATGAATCCGGGCGTACCAGTAATGCCGAAACTGGTCCCCTCCTCGCGGTCCGCATCGATTTCCTTTTGATACTCAACGGTATTCGCCGTCACATCAGACTTTACTTTATTCACGTCGATACCAGCAATACCCTTGGTGAGGATGATGATGCTCGCCTCATCGCCAAAACCCTGATCGCCTTCGTCATCTTGTGCCTTAAACATAGCTTCGCGCCATGTAAAGAATTTGTCCGGATATAGTTTCCATATCGCGTGCTCATACAAGGCTGCAGTAATTGAATCGTTGCCGAGGAATTGATAATCCTTGAATACAATCTTGAGCTTGCCTGTATTTACATAATCTTTGATTAAGGTCGGTAGCGCGGGCTCCAGAGAAATTTGTGCTATACCTCCCACTTCGACTGCTTTGCAATACGGACACTGGAAATCAGACCAGTATGCGAGTACGACAGGAGCGTTGGGCCTACCAATAAACGGATCGCCATCAATTTTTACATCTTTAATATTGACCGCTATTCCTTTGCCTCCTCCATCGGCACTGCCTCTGTTTCCTCCGAGACCGAGATAAAGACCGCCGGCGATCATTATTCCCGCTACAACAATTGAGACCGGAATGTATAAAGCACTTACATCCTTTTTTGCTGGAACACTTACTTGATTATTTTCGTCTGACATCGGACTATTCTACACTACTACATATAAAAGCAAGGCCTATTTCTTCACACCGTCCAAAATTCTCCAGATATTTGGATCTTGTCCGCCGTCAAGCTTAAAGATCGAAATACCGCGTACGCCCAATTTCTTTGCCAAGTCAATCTTACTCTGCACTGATTGTGCATCAGGCCAATTCACCAGACGGAAATTAAGATGTGAATTATAGGTATCCGCATATACGGTTGCCGCAAGCGCAGCGATGAGCGCGGAATCAGGACCGAGCGAGACAGGGGTCGGACTTGTGGTCGCGTTCGCGACGTAGGTAAAATGCATTTCTCCCATGGGATTGCGCTCAGGCGTTACGCCGTATTGTGTAGCCAAGGGAATCGCATATCCGGGATTGAAGCTCCACAACAAGTCGTACACATACTCTTTGCCGGCATATGCAGTCACATCGTATTCATATCCATACGTTGGAACACCGATAAGGATCTTGCTTTTCTTGATGTCCTTTGCCATAAGATTAATGACCTTTTCTACCCACGCCGGATCAGCTACAGGAGCATAGAGTTGAAAGGAGGATGCGGCGGCGGCTGCAAGTTTCAGGTCGATGCCCTGCTGATCGTATGCCATGATGCGCACGCGGTCGCAATATGTATTTATTTCCTTTAAATCATTGGCATAGAGACTTGCATCCGCAGGTGGAGTGGTACCGTAGTACCGGGAATTGAGCGGGGTGCGCGCCTCAATGGTGCACATGACCCATTTATTCCCCATGCGTTGATAGAGGCCCTTGAGAAAGGTGGAGAAATATATCCTGTCTTCCGCCTTTTTTCCCTCAAAATCAATATCGATGCCGTCATATCCTTTGTCTTTCACCAACTTTGTAATTCGATCCTCAAGCGCGATGCGTGATTTCTGATTACTCAATATTGTGTGCAATAATTCGCTGTTGCTCGTCAGGACGGTCGGTATAATACGGACTTTCTGGCGCTGAGCTTCCGTGATGAAGCTTTTCCACGGCTCCTCATCCAATTTCCCATTGTCCAACAGGGTGCCGTCCGATTTAATCGTGTACACAAAAGGATTTACTTCCGTGAGTTTATGCAAATGGGGCATAACGTCTGCCGTGCCCGTCGCCGCACGCCAGTACGGAATCCAGCCCGTCACTTCAAACTTCGTTGTTGCAGCCGACACAGAAAACGGAAAGACAAAAAAGAGTACGCAGAAAAAGCCGAAAGAATATTTCATATTTGTGTGACGCATAAGTATAGCAATTGTTGCATTGCCTCACGCCCCTTCAGCATCAAATCGCGCTATCAGGCCATCGCGGACGACCCTGCGGTAGATAAAGACGAAAAATGCGTACGCAAGCGCAATGTAGATGAACGCAAGAGCCACTCCCGCTAGAAGTGCTGTTGATGAGAATGTGCCCGAAAGAATGGCGCTTCGCATTCCTTCGAATACGTAGGTGGGCGGAAGAACGTACGAGACAAGTTGCATCCACGGGGGCAGTACCGATACGGGATAAAAGATGCCGACGAAAGGCCCGAGGACAGCGGGAATTGGCCAGACCAGCCATTCTGCCGAGGGCCCGAAGCGTAATATAAGACCAGCCCCCAAGATGCCGAGCGCGACCCCGAAAAGAAAGAGGATGAGTATGAACGGAAAGAGAAGCAAACCAAGTTGAAGTAGCGAGAGCCCAAACAGTCCGCCTGCGAGAATCAGCATCACGACAAGCCCCGCAAAGCTTGTGACGATGCTCGTAAGAACGAAACCGATCATGTATTCGCTGACTAGCAGCGGAGATGCGAAGATGTTCAAGAAATTCTTGGACCATACATCCTCAAGAAATGGCATCGTTACTCCTATATGTACGCGTACGAGGAAATCCCACAGAAGGACGGCCCCTAAGAGCGTCGGAATGAAACTGATGGCCGGATTTCCAACTGCATTCAGGTATTTCGTGATGAATCCCCAGAGAATAATGTCCAGAATCGCCCAAAGAAAATACGGGATGAGGCGTATGGGATTGTCCCGCAAAATGAAGATCTGCCGGATAAATATTGCATATATGCGCGTGGTATTCATATGTGTTATTCAAGCTCGAGCGACAGCGGTTCACGCGCGATCGTTATGAATAATTCTTCGAGGTTCGTCTTGCCGTATTCGCGGGGGAGCGTCTTCGGATTTCCCTCGAGAAGGATCTTGCCGTGCGAGAGAAAGAGCACGCGATCACAGACAGCTTCCACCTCATGCATGTTGTGCGAGGTCCACAAAACGCCGCCCGTGCCCGAGGCAGCAAACTCACGAATCTTTTCGCGTATCGTGCGCGCGGTCGACGGATCGAGCGAGGCAGTGGGTTCGTCGAGCAACAGCAGATGCGGAGTATTTAACATCGCCTTCGCCAAAGAGACTCGCGTTTGTTCTCCCGAGGATAGCAGGCCGCATTTCGTATGTGCAAAGCCTTCCAGATCAAATTCTTTCAGCACGTATTCAATCCGTTGGCGAAGATCGGGTACGGTGTAGATGAGCCCGAAGACGTATAGATTTTGGGAGACAGTCATATTACCGGGAAGCTGTGCGTGCACTGCTGTGAAATTTGTGCGTACGAGCGCTCGTGAGCGTTCGCGCGCCACGTCAATTCCCTCGATCGAGATCCTTCCTCCGCTTGGCTCCAGTACGCCAAGGATCATATTTATCGTTGTGGTCTTTCCGGCACCATTGGGCCCGAGTAGCCCCACGATCTCGTTCTTGTTCACCGAAAACGAAATGGTATCGACCGCCGTGGTACCGCGGTATATTTTCTTCAATTCTTTGACTTCGAGTACCGGCATATCAATTTGGAGTATTCTGTGCGAAATAATCACCGACCGCATCAGGCAACTCCGAAGGATGATCAACGACGCGGAAAGGAATCCCTTTCTGCAGGGTCTCATGCGGATGAACTCCCCAAGAGCAGCCGATGGTACCTACCGCATGCGCCTGCGCCTCACGCATATCGCCGAGTGTATCGGTAATAAATATGCAATTCCCCGCGGTGGTATCGTATGCGTTAAAGATCATGCGCATTTTCTCTATTTTGCTGCGATGTACATCATTACCCATGATATCGACAAAGTATCCGGCAAGACTGTGTTTTTCAAGAAATTCACGAATAATATTCGTGGCCGCCGAGGAAACGAGAAGTAGCTGATAGTCTTGCGCCAAATGTGTTATCGCATCGGCAATGCCGGAAAATAATCGACCCGATTTTCTGAATAGCGGAATGTACTCATCCTCCCAACGCAGATTATGATGACACTCGGGTCCGTGCGCACCTTTTATAAGCTCTGGATAGGCATCGTGGATGTTGGTCTCAAACGCCGTACGGTGCATCTCTTCCGTAATGTGAGGGCAAATACGCTTGCTCACCTCCCGGTTCACGGCAAAAGAGTCGGCAATGACGCCGTCAAAATCAAAAAGTACGAACTTCCGTCCTCTTTCGCTCATTGTGTGCCATCTTATCAGGCATTCGAGAAGGGATATAATGTGAATGAATCATGAGCTCAGACACAAAACGCGCGATTACATTGAACAACGGCGTCAAGTTGACTACTGAACTACGATCATTGCCGAAAAAGTATTGTTCTCAAGCAAGCACGCGCCGGAAGCTACCCCTTTAAATACGACAGTATAAAGTGGTGTAGCCTGCGTGAACGATAAGACGTCAATGACCCCGTCTGGTCTGCAATGCAGGTCTGTGCGGGGGTTTTTCCGATCGTCCAACACAACGCTAAATTGATCCGAGGTTCTGTATATAAATACTTCTTCCGAGTCACCCTCGTAGAGCGTGAGAGGGCATGAGCCCACATTACAAGGTACATCACTCCCAAAAAGACTCGAAGCCTGGTATGCAAAGAATGCAAGACCTATAAGAAAAACGCACGGTAAAAGAAATATTCTCAAACTCCGCATGTCTGAATTCTACCATCCATCACCACGTGCCTTCCCCATTTCCAGTGAGCGGAATCGGAGGGCCAAGATATTTCGGCTGCCTGCCAAATACAGTGTCGAGAAGCGCTTTTGCCGAAGCAGGAATCTCGCGTGCATAATCATAGACCGATCCTTGACTGCCAGCGACAACACCGTACGCAGTGAGCCCCAAATGCCGTGCGATCCAAAGAGCTCTCGGTAGATGGAAATCCTGCGTGACGATGGTAAGCGATTGCGCCTGAAAAACTTCGCGAGAGCGATACACGCTGCTGTACGTATCGAAACCAGCATAATCAAGGAAAATGTCTTCAGAGGGAATCCCCGCGTCCAATAGATATTTACGCACTGGTGTCACTTCATCATGCGATAGAGCACCGCTGTCCCCCGTAATAAGAATCTTCGAGGCTTTCCCGTTTTCATATAGTGCTATTGCAGTATCCGCACGCTGCGCCAGAATCGGCGATGGCATACCGCGAACAACAGAAGCGCCGAGAATAACCGCCGCCTGCGTTTCTGGTGCATCGGAAATGTTCTTGCGGGTGAAAGGGTCCGTAGAGATGCGCATACTTATGGGCACCATAAGAAACAGTACAGAGAGCCCAAGCGCACCTAAGAGAATTTTGTGGACTACGAACACATTAATTGGTGACTTGGAACAAGATTGCGTTCGACATTCCTACGCTGTTCGTCACGTACATCTGTATTGAACCCGGCAACACTTGCTGAACGTTCTGCGCGCATAAGGCGCCCTGCGTCAGCATATCGCATGGAGAAACAAATGAAGGAATTGTGTAGTAGATCGTTGTCCCATTGTATGACGGAACATGCTGTGTGCCACCGATGCCAAAGTGCACCGTATTTTCGAGTGGTGTAAATCCGCTTCCAGTAAGAATAACCTGCGATCCCACACGACCTAACATCGGCGAGACCGAGGAGAGCGTAATTGTGCCGTACGAGCCCGAGCCTGCAGTCACCGTAAACGGCAAGGCGTTACTCGTTTGGCCTCCGAAATTCGACACGGATACGTTGTAGGTATCTTGTCTTACAAAGTCCGAAGAGCCTCCGACAAGCTGCGACGGCACCGTGAAGGAGAGCGTGCGGCCATCGGAAGAAGCAAGACCTGTAATAACGCCGCCTCCGAATCGCACGGTGTTACCTGTCTGGCTGAATCCAGAACCAACAATAGTCACCGTTGACCCCACGGCACTGGAATTGGGATTCAAGTATGTGAGAGCGATAACTCCTGAATTCGGCGGACAGTAGTTGTACCCATACGTACCGTAACTCCCATAAGTGTACTGATAGCCGGACAGACCTGGGCAATTGTAAGCGCTATACGTGGATATGACGGCAAAATTGAGTGTGTTGCTGGTGCCACGAGAGTTCACAACATACACACCGACCGTGCCAGCCGTAACGTAGGAAGGCACGGTGAACGTTAATGAGGTCCCATTATAGGATGGGATATTCATGAGAGGCGTCTGGCCAAAATAGACCGTGTTGTTGAAGTAGTCGAAATTCGATCCGTAGATCGTCACGCTCGTCCCCGGAAGTCCCGTAGTGACGGAGAATGACGAGAGAGCGACGTTGTTGTAATTGAGGTAATTATTGCAGGTATATGGATACGTGTAATAACAATTCGTGTTGTTGGTGTAATTGTAGTTGTAGTTGAATGGAGTCGTGTACGGATACCCTGCGCAACTGACGCGGGAGGTTGCGGAACGCGTCGCAGCATCCGCCACTCCCGTAATCGGAAGCCCTTGCGATTGCTGAAAATTCCGCACCGCAGCGAGTGTCGCCGATCGAAAATTCCCAGTGATCATCCAGCTTCCGCTACCGGGAAAATCATGGCTGACGAGGAAAGTCTGAAGTTGCGAAACTTCGCTTCCGCGCGAACCGTATGAAAGGTCGCCGGTAAGATTTACGCAAGTTCCTGAATATGAAGTACCAGTATAGGAAGGATAGTAGCTTTGCGCATAAGCGACATTGGCTCCAAATGCCACAAGGACTGCAAGCAAGAAGATGAGTATTTTATGCATAATCTATAGTTATTTTAGGGCTTTAATCCTTGACTGCTTAGTAATCTTGATGGCTAATGTGGCCACTATAGTGGCTAGCGAGCGAAATCGCAAGGCCCGAAGGATACTTATTATTCGCGAGCGAAGACACTATATGAGCGAAGCGAATATGCAACAGGGTTGCTTTTTATGCAACTTCCGCCACCTCTATAGGAAAAATGCGATGAGAAGCGCGAGAATGCCGGTTACAGGAATTTCCAATAATGGCGTGAGGCCGACACCGAAGATTTTCGGCATCGCGGGAGCGTACTCCCATCGCTTGAGCCGTATAGATATTGATTCATCAATAAATCCGAACGCGAGGCCGAGCGCTATGAAAAATATAAGTTGCCAGATGTGCTCAAAAATATTCCAGTTTTGGAAAAATAAAACTGATGTTCCGTAAAACAACGTAATCCACGCACCGTCCTTCAACGACATTTTCAAGAGGAGCGGCACATTCTTGGTCCACGTCTGCTCCAGGCACGTGGTATAGAGTTGGCTATGCAACATCTCCCAGACAACATTGAGGAGAAACCCGAGAAGAAAGACTTTGAAAAGAAGCTCTTCCACCCCGCCAGTATACCCCTCCCTAGCGGAACGTGTGGGAACGAAGCTTGATGTGATCGGTCAAGAGAAGAACGCCGAGAATCAGGGGGACGAGGGAGGCGAGTTGCCAGACACTCGGCACTTGACGGAGAATGAGCCATGCGAAAAGAAGTGTAAAAAGAGGCGCGATTGAGGCGAGTGCTTGGGCTTTTGTTACAGAGAGCCTATGGATCGCCTCAACCCAGAAAACCCTTGAGAGACCGAGGAGCACGGCACCAGTGATAAATAGGAACGGCAGAGCCGCATAAATGTCGCCGGCGGATGCACGCTCGTTGAGCACGTACGCGAGTGCAAGGATAACGGGAGCGGCAAGAATACTCCGCAGGAACATAATGGTCTCGCTCGATGCGATCTCCCGAGCCTTTTGCTGGAATAAATTGCCGACAGGAGCGCATAACGTCGCCCCGAGTATCAGAATATCTCCGACGTTGATGCCAGAAAAATCCCGCCCCACAACTATGAGAGCGCCCGCGACCATGAGAAACGCCCCCACCTTGTAATCAAAAGAGATCCTTTCTCCTCTGAGCACGTTGAAAAACAAGAAGGATGTGAAGATCTCGAACAGGTTGATGATGGCGGCGTTCCCCGGAGTCGTCTTCTCAAGTCCAAGGAAGAAAAGTCCGTATGTGAGAACACTTATGAAAAGAGTGATGAAGAAAACATATTTCCAAAGAAGAGGATTCCGGAGTTCGTGCCACAGCTTCTTGTATAGAACGAGAAACCCGAGGAAGAGCGCCGCAAATGCCGTGCTCCATCCAAGAGAGATCAGTGGAGGAATATTCGCGAACGAAAGTACGGCGACGACTGGAAGAAATGCGATGAGAAAGGTGCCGGAAAAGATAAACCATTCACCTTTCCGTTTTTCGGATAGAGCCATCAGGCCAGTATAGCAGTGCGAATGCTAGCGAAACGAGCGGCGTGGAGCGCTTCGGCGCGGACCTGCTCCGCGTCCGCCATCAAATGCGCTCTTGCCTCTCGAGGAGTATGAGCGTTGCGGTGAACGCGGCGAAAATCTTCGCGGACGGTCATCATTCACATACGAATGCTCTTGCGCTCGCGCGGGCGGGAGCGCCGGAAGCGCGGAAATGGGAACGGTCTTTCTGATCAGGTGTTCGATATCGCGAAGCTCGCGTTTCTGATGCGGTTCAGCAAACGAAATCGCATGCCCCTCCGCTCCTGCGCGCGCCGTGCGCCCGATGCGGTGTACGTAATCGGAGGTATCCATAGGCAGGTCGTAATTCAAAACTAGTTCAATACCCTTCACATCGATACCGCGCGATGCGATGTCGGTCGCCACAAGCACGCGATAGCGGCCATTTTTGAATCCTTCAAGCGCCTCGCGCCTCTGTGAAAGAGAGCGATTACCGTGAATTTCAGCGGCCGTGTGGCCCATCCCCAGAATCGTGCGCATGATTCTTTTGGCTCCATGCTTGGTGCGTGAAAATACCAGAGTCGAGCCCTTGTAATCACCCAGTATCTTTTCGAGAAGACGCGCCTTGTCTTCTTTGCGCACAACAAAGAATTCCTGACTCACGCGCTCTACCGTGGTCCCTGACGGAGCGACCTCGATACGAAGCGGGAGCTTCATGTGCTGTGTCGCGAGCTGCATGATCTCTCGCGAAAGTGTGGCGGAAAAAAGCATTGTTTGGCGATCCGCGGGCGCGGCGGCAATAATGCGCTTCACCTGCGGCCAGAATCCCATGTCGAGCATGCGGTCTGCTTCATCAAGAATGAGTATTTCCACCTTATCGAGCCGGATAGTCTTTTGCGCAAGGTGATCGAGCAGGCGCCCCGGCGTAGCGATCACAATATGCGGATCGCGCCGCAAAGTTGATATCTGCATGCCCATTGATGCACCGCCGATAAAGACAACGGTACGAAGTCCGAGCGGACGCGCAACTTTAGAAAGCGTCTCATCTACCTGAAGTGCAAGCTCACGCGTTGGGACCAATATGAGTCCCCGACCACCACTTCCCGCGAGGCGCTGAAGCAGAGGAATGCCGAAGGCCAACGTCTTGCCTGTCCCCGTCTGCGCGACACCCACAACATCTTTTCCTGCTACGCCTTCTGGAATTGCCCGATGTTGAATGGGAGTCGGGGTAGTGAAATTGAGCTTGGCGAGTATATCCAATATGTTCGGCGCGATGCCGAGTCCATTGAATGTATGCTCCGGCGTTTGCGGAGCTGCTGATGTAGGAGTCATGGGAATAGGCCAAAAAGACGTAAGATTAATGCCACGATGATACCATGAAAATTGCAGATGCGCAATCTCCCCACAGGGAATCACTCTGCAACTTACCTACTTCCAAATTCTGGAGGAATTGAGGCATTACTGGAGAAGGGCCCGTGCCGCGAGACCAATCAGAAAAATGCCTATAAAATTGAAAGTAAATGAAAGAGGGAGAAACCGCGAGGTTTTGATCTTCGAAAAACCGAGTAGGCTCAAACCAAGCTCGTCGGGCAGAGGCGAAGCAATGATGAGTCCCCCTAACAAAAGAGTCAGCCAATGAAAGAACTTACGTTTGAAAAGCAATTTGAGTCTTTTGCCCATCCCCTGTATTTGAAGCACTTCCAGCAAATGTTCTGCGAACTTGTCTCTCATAAACCGGAAGATGATAAAGTCCCCGCACATAGCACCAAGTGCGCCCCAAAAAGCCGTCAGTAACAGTGAGTGTGTCTGGACGATCTCACCGAACGCTACGATTGCCGGCGCAGTGGTAAAAACTGAGGTGAAAAACAACCCGACAACAAAGCTGCTAAGAAATCTAAACTCCTGGATTGATTCAAGTAGATGTGCGAGAACCCCGGTCTGCATCAAAATAACAGCAACAAGAATACTCAAAATAATGATCCCGATGTCTCGTAAGAAACCGCTATGGTTGCCGTTTATTCTCATGATGATCCGAGCCCCGGGGTACTCTATTTCGATTAAAGTACTTCGGTGCGTTGTGAATTCGTAAGATACGAATAGATAGTGATGAACGCAAATAGTAAGCTGACGGTGAGCGGACCGAGAAAGATGCCGATCGGCCCAAAGAACGCAATACCGCCGAAAACGGAAAGAAGCACAAAGAACGGATGAAGTTGCATCCCTCTGCCAATAAGTCTTGGGCCCAGCATGTTGTCGACAAGCCCAACAGCGAGCATGCCCCATGCCAAAAGTCCTAAGGCAGGAATGCCGCCACTAGTCACAAAGAGATAAATAGCCGCAGGCACAATCACGAATGCTGTCCCGATGGCAGGTATCAAGGCCGATATGGCGGCAATCGTTCCCCACAAAATACTATTGGGAACGCCGAAGATAGTAAGACCGAGCGCGGTAAGCACTCCCTGTATAAGAGCGATTAAAAGACTCCCCTTAATGACGGAGTTGACTGCGAGCGCAAGGCGCCCGAAAACCATTTCGTCGTCCGAGTCCTTCAGCGGACTGAGCGTTATAAGCGCTTGTTTCAATTTTTGTCCATCTCGGAGCAGATAGTACAGTGCGAAAAGAAATATAAGAAAATGTAGAAGTAGCACAGTAATGCTTGATACTGCTGTCCCCACATGCGCGAAAAGCCATTCGAGACCTTGCTTCATATAGATATCGAGATCGTCAGAGAGACCTTCAAAGAAATGTGTTGCTCCGGGAATAGAACTCTCGAGTGCCTGACCTGTGTCTGTGATGAGAGAGGTAGCGAGATTTATCTTTCCCTCGCCTGAGACAAGAGAACCGTAGAGATCCCGTGATTCGTAAAATATCTGAGTACCTAGAAATGAAAGCGGTACCAGAATGCATATAACGCTTACCAAAACCGTGGCAAGTGCCGCTATCGATTCCCGATTTCCGACATAACGCAGTATCGTTAGATGGAAGGGTTTGAGTACTACTGCAAAGACTGCGGCAAGCACCAGGGGCGCGAGGAACGGACTGAATATAAAGAATGCGAGCAGGAGGGAACCCGCCAGGAGCAACAACAAGAAATTGAGCTGTAATGTGCGATTGATCATATATTCATGAGTATAGCAAAGATACCCTAAAATAAAGATTACTCCACTGTAAACTTCATCATCATCCCTGCCTCTAAATGTTCCGAGATATGACAATGCGCCATCCAGACACCTGGATTCGAGATATCGAGAACAATGTCGACGGTTTCTCCGGCTTTCAAGAGTACGGTGTCCTTCCATACGAGATTTGTCTGCCGTATTCCATCGCGCGCAACAACGAGAAACCTCTGGCCGTGGAAGTGTATTGGGTGTTGCATCGGGTGCATTGAGTTTGAGAGGTTCTCTATGCGGATCTTTACCGGACTGCCGCGTTTAAATGACCAGTCAATGTCCATATTCTCTTTGCCGGTATCCTGATCAACGATTTTCCACTTCACCATTTCTTTGTTAGACATCTCGTTCATAATCTGCATATCATCTTCCCATTCGATGCCGCCTTTCGGCACACCTCCCATCATCCCCATACCGCCCGTGGTGAGCGAAGTCGAATCATCCATCATCGTGCCGCCAGGCATCTGGTGACTGCCCATGCCGCCCATTCCTCCCCCGCCTGCGCCAAGGCTTTGGCGGGCAGGCATCATATCAATTGAGAGCGCAATGCGTCTTTGGTGCGGCCAATCAAAATATGTGCGAAACGGGTCAATACTTTGTATTGTTGCCGTATTACTTTGTAACGTATCGAATTCGCCCCTGTAAGATATATCTGCTTTTTCATTCGCTACGGCAATTGTCCCCAAGGCATAGGTTGTTTCGGGAGTTTTGTTTTGTATTTCGTATGTTCCTGATGCAGGTAAGAGTACATCTACGATCGCTCTCTCTGATGGTCCAAGTATCACGCCGTCTACGAATGATGCTTTTTCGTATGCGCCGCTGTCGGCGCCGATGAGTTTTAGTTTTAGGCCCTTGATTGCAAAATTAAACGGTCGAGTATTTGCGGCATTTACCACATATAACCGCAGAACTTCTCCTGACTTTGCTTCAAGACTGAATTTCTCCTGTCCATTCAAGAGTAAGATATTCCCATAATGTCCCATAAGCGAATGGGTATTGTCGTCTTTCGTAATGGCGATTTTCCCATTTTCAATTGGTAGATCAGAAAGGAAAATTGGCATCTCTCGATTCACTGGAGGGAAATACGCCTGACCCTTCGGAGTTACGATAAAAGCCCCAAATAGTCCCAGCGCTTGTCCATACACTTCTTTGACATGCGGGTGATACCAATACACGCCCGCATCAGGAAATTTGAGTTTGTACACGAAGGTCTCACCAGGCTTCATTTCTTTTTGTACCGTTTGAGAACCATCAAATGCGTTGTCCATGCGTACGCCATGAGAGTGCAGAAGCGCGGGCAAGTCGGTATTGTTTTTGAAATTAATTGTAACTTCTGCGCCTTGCGCCACGCGAATAGTGGGACCCGGAATTGATCCATTGTACGCGAGCATTGTGTGCTGTTTCCCTCCAACTACTTTAGTTACATAACCTGCAGTGAGATCATAGGTGTCGCCGTTTTTGAGTTCGACAACAGCACTTTCCTGTACTTCAGGTTTTGGATAAATCGTATTGTTGTTAAATACAAAGTATCCACCCATTAAAACAAGGCCGATGATTGCGACATAAGTGATTTTTTGGTTTTTCATATTAAATTTGTTTGTTACGCAATAATATCGCGTTGAAGGCGACAATGACAGTGCTGACTGACATAAACACGGCGGCAAGTGCCGGCTGAAGCAAGATGCCCTTGAAGGCAAGTGCTCCTGCGGCGAGTGGCAGAGCAACGACATTGTACCCGGTCGCCCAGAAAAGATTCTGGATCATCTTTGAGTACGTCATCCGGGAGAGATTGATTATCTTCACGATATCTCGAGGGTCATTTCTGACGAGAATGATTCCGGCTGACTCAATCGCGACATTCGTACCCGCGCCTATGGCAATACCGAGATCGGCCTGTGTGAGAGCTGGGGCATCGTTGATGCCGTCACCGACCATTGCGACCTTGAGACCACGTTTTTGAAGTTCTTTGATTTTTTCTGATTTCTGATGAGGCAACACTCGCGCAAAGTACTCATCAATGCCAAGCTCGTCACTCACCCATTTTGCTACATCTTCGGAGTCGCCGGTGATCATCGCGGACTTAACACCCATTTCTTTGAGCGCTTTGACCGCTTCGCGTGATTCCTCCCGGATGATATCGGCAAGAGCGATCGCGCCCAGAAGCCTTCGGTCTCTCAAAGTGAAAATGACGGTTTGTCCTTTTTTACCCGCGTCTTCTACCTGTTTGGAAAGTTCGGCGGGAATATTCATTTCCATGCTTTCAAGAAGTATCGGCCCGCCCACCATAACTTCTTTTTCTTCCACCAAAGCTCTCACCCCCCTACCTTTTAACGCTTCAAATTTCTTCGGCTCCTTAAGCGAAAGCCCCCGCTCTTTTGCTTTGGACACCACGGCTTTTGCAATCGGATGCTCCGACAGATTATCGAGCGAAGCGGCCAACTGGAGGACTTCATCTTTCGTGTGGCCATTTATATTCCAAACTTCCACAACCCCGAACTCGCCTTTAGTTAACGTCCCGGTTTTATCAAATAGAACCGTATCAATCGTTCGGGCGGCTTCAAGCGCCAGACGCTGTTTTACCAGAAAGCCATTTTGCGCCGCCTTAGTAGTAGAGATAGATGCGACAAGCGGCACGGCAAGACCCAGAGCATGCGGGCACGCAATAACGAGCACGGCCACAAGACGTGCCACCGCAAAACTGACTTCGGCACCTGCTATGAGCCAAGCGATCAATGTGATGAAACCTCCTGTGACAGCAATGATCGTTAAATAAAGAGCTGCCCTATCCGAGAGCACCTGAAGTCGCGATTTGGATGCTTGCGCTTCGAGAACTAAGCGCATGACACCTGCAAGAAAGGTCTTCTCTCCAATGTTTGTGACATTAATCTTGAGCGCTCCATCGCCATTTATCGTACCGGCAATGACGAAATCGCCTTCTTTTTTCGAAACCGGCTTTGATTCTCCGGTAATCATCGATTCATTAACATCAGATTCCCCGTCTATAATTGTGCTGTCTGCCGGGATTTTAGCACCGGGCCTGACAAGCACTGTATCGTTCTCCCGAAGTTCGGAAAGTAAAATAGTCTCCGTTGTGCCGTTGCGGATCACTTCGGCAGTATCTGGCAGGAGTTTTGAGAGCTCTTTCAGCGCACCCTGCGCTCCGCTTACCGCGCGCATCTCAAGATAGTGTCCGAGAAGCATGATGGTAATGAGCGTGGTGAGCTCCCAAAATAGTGCCTCTTCAGCTGCGAATACCGCATATATGCTCCAAAAGTATGCGGCTGAAATAGCGATGGCTATAAGTGTCATCATGCCGGGCAAACTTCCTCTAATTTCCCGCCACGCTCCGGTAAGAAACACCCAACCGCCGTAGAAAAAGACTATTGACCCCAATATTAAGGGCAGATAGTCAGAACCAGGAAAAGCAGGGGGCGACCATTTAAAGATCTTTTCCACGACATCGGCATATAGCACAACTGGAATCGTGAGGACGAGACTTGTCCAAAACTTCCTGAAAAACATAGATGTGCTGTGTCCGGCGTGCTTGCCTGCACTGAGCGAAGTCGAAGTGTTGTGCTCGCCGTGATCCATGGCGCCTTTCTTCTTTCTCTCCGGAATGAGATTCATGCCGCATTCCGGACACATTCCGGGTTTGTCTTGAAGAACCTCTGGGTGCATGGGGCACGTATAGAGCTCTTTGTCTGAATGATTATGGTTCATAGTTTTTAGCAACAATCTTTAAATAAATCTCCGCGAACATACTCCGCCGGTTTGCCTTTGTGTAAAAAGAACGTAATGGTAAGCAGGATAGCGGCTATACCCAAACCTTTGTAAAGTCCGGCGGGCTGAATAAGGAAATAGATCGAGCTCATGCCGAGGATTACCATTGCTGTTTTCCAAATAAATCCGAACTGGCGGCCGTACTTTTCCGCCACGGCTCCCATGCTCGCACCCATCAGAATAGCGACAAGCAAAGGATTTGCCCATGAGATATACAGATGGATCGCCAGCAATCCGCCAACCCATGTAATGACCGTGGCGGCGCAGATTGGGCACACGGCAATGATTCGGTATTTATATAATGCACCGAACAGAAGGGTGAGCAAGAAAATTGTTAAGAGATAATACAGCATGGTATTAAAGACTTAAGATAAAGAACGCCAGAATGATCATGAGGAATCCGCCGACCACCTTCATCCATTTCTTGTTAGACTTTTGGAAGTCCTGAACCTTTTCTACCAACGCCTTGTTGCTGGCAATAGAGAGAATAACTACAAGCGGCGATACGAAGATGAGGTTGTAAAGAATGAGGTAACCAGCGCCCGTCCAATAGGTCTTCATGTCATGTAACAATCCCACGGTTGTTAAATAAGGGCCACCCGTACAAGGGAACTCGCACAATCCAACCAACGCTCCCAATGCAAACATGCCCGGCAAGCTAACTTTCTCTATAAGCTGGTTCAGCTTGCTATGAGCGCTGTGGGGAATAGCGAAACGAATTGGAAACTTAGGAAACAGTGTCTCTAAAATATTTATGAGGCCAAAAAAGATAAGTAGTCCTGCTCCAACCTTTGACATGAAATGCGGAACATTGAAAATATGAAGAACTTGGAGAAGCCCTAAGCCGATCAAAAGGTAGACCGCGAAGATTCCCAAGATGTAAACCAAACCATAGCTCAAGATCTTTTCTCGAGTTTTACCTAAGCCGAACAGGAAAATAATGCTGACAATCAGAATGGAGAAGGCGCAAGGGTTAATGCTATCGACCAGCGAGGAAACAACAACGAGTGGCAAAAGTACTTTACCACCATCGCTTACGCTCCATAGCCAATCCGCACCTAACTCAAATTCTTGGAAGAAAATAGCTCCTCCAAACAGAAGCAGGGCGGCGGCGACTAGAACAATAAGATTTCGGTATTTATCCATAAGATTATGGAGTGACATTTGCGGAAATAAGAAGTTCAACCGGCTGTCCGGCATTATTTTCTAAGGTCACTGTTCTTTGAATTTTACCTACACCAGAGGGGCCATGCGCCGCCGGATCAAAAACAACTTCAATCTCCGCTTCTTCGTTCGGCTGTAGAGTTTCACTAAACTTCGGAATAAAACCATGTCCCAACATGCCAAAAGGGCCTTGGCTCTTATCAGCCACCTTAAGTGTTGCGTCGGTACACATGCATGATGTGTAGAGCTTGCTTAGCGTTACCGGATTGTTTTTCGTATTTTTGATTTTGAATATTGTACTGACTTTGCCATTCTTCATAGATATCGTGCCGAAATCGTAATCGCTTGCTTCTGCAACTGAAATCGCACCTTGTGGAGCGTTTCTATCAGATGTGCCAGTGGGTTGAGTATCCGAGGGCTGGGCGTAAAACAGCAAAGCTCCCAATACCGCTATTCCTACACCGATACCGACTATAATTTTTAATTGCTTGTTCATAGACGTTTAGATTGATCATTGTGTTCGTGATGATCTCGACTGGTTTTACCCCCATGGCCGCCGTGACCCCTAAACATCATCCAGACATGCGCGGCTACAAAAACGCCAATAAGAATTGGCCAGAGGTATCCACCTGAAGATAGCTTACCCCCGCCAAGAAATAGAACACCCAATAGGAGGAGACAAGGAATCATCATCCACATCATTCCCTTGTTCCCGCCATCTTTATTGTTGTTATGGCCGTGCATATATTTTGGATTGATTAAACGATTTCTCCGCGTTTCTCAAGCATCATGTGATGAATCGTGGCAACCTGAACCCAAATCGCTATTAAGATAAGAATTCCTGCACAGAGCAATGCGTCCACTTTTGTAATTCCGAACACAAGATTATCAGCCCCACCCAGGATTGCCGCCACAAACGAAACCACTCCGGCAAGGCCCACGACAACGCTGACAACATGCAACACTTTTGATAGTTTCATATTCTTAATCGACTTTTGAATTACTTATTGGATAACGTGTAAATCCTGATTAGTTCTTTGACCGCTTTCTCGTCGCCACCCTTTCTTTGCATTTGAGACTTCACATGGGAGCGGAGGTGATTTTCCAAGAGAAAACTGTCGAGACTTTTGAGCGACCTTTGGATAGAGAGTGACTGCTCCAAGAGAGTGGGACAATACTCCTCTTTCTCAATTGCCCTAACGAGACCGCCTAATTGACCTGTTATAATCTTTGCCCTTTGGACGGCACGATTTTTTAACTTTTGATCTAACATAGGTTTTATGGTAATTAATGATAGTTTATCGACCTACCCATAGGGTATACCCCTACACCCTACACGTCAACTCCCTAGTCTGTGTATAACTTTAGTCGTATCGCAACTCGATTTCGTCGCCGTCTTTCATCTGGTAGTTCTCGAACTCTGTATTCTCCTCCCCGTTTACGGTCATCTTAACATTCGGCCTGCTGGCCTCAGCACTTCCTCGCTCATCGCTCGGTCGCATATTTGCGCCGAAAGAATTTATATCCTTGCCCCAGTTTTTGAAGAATTGTCCGAGCACGAGGTCCTGTTTTCTCACGACTCCTCCGAATTCGAGATGAATGAGAGGAAGATCATCATGCGTGTGCATCGTCATATGTACCGCACCGAGACCGATATTCTGTGGAATTTCAATTCTTTCTCCCTTGACGTAGATTTCCAGTTGCGGGTGCCAATGAAGACCGCTTCGAGTGATGACATTTGGGTCGCTACTCTGTGATTTACCCGACCACCACGCTCCCCCTGCGAGTAAGAGGATCGTGGCACCGACAATAACGAGAATTGTTTTCATAATTGAGTTAATGAATTATGTGATTACTAAAATCACTTGCGTTTAATATCAGTCAGCTCGCATACAAGCGGCTTTGTGATTTGTTTTACTAAGAGATATATCGACGTTCCAAGAAGCGCGACGCCGATAATGCCTAACTCGCCTCCTCGCAAGGGCAAGAAGGCAAGCACGCTTATTCCACCCACGGTGCCCGCAAGTGACGTCAAAATAAGCGAGCCACACGCGGCGCATCCGACACCAAGCGCTCCTGTGAAGATGCCCGATGCGCCGAGAACGGCGCCGCCTCCGAATGTGCTTCTCGTGCGGATCAGGTGAACCATGAGAGACGCGTTGATACCGGCAAGAACTGCAATCGCGATAGTGTACGAAGCGGACAGAAGCGTGAAGTTGGTCGCGATTGAAGGAAGGAAGCTCAACGGGAGCGCGAACTTATCTCCAAGTGATACCGAAGCATCCATCCATATCAAGAACAGCAGACGGAAGTTTGGAAGCCATATTGCAAGAACGAACACAAGAGTTGCTACCGCAAGAGCAAGAAGCGCTGCACGTGCGTTTGTGAATATTTTGAGGACCTCTAGCACATTCTGCCTGCTGGCCGAAGTTACTCCTCTCTCGTCGCTCGGTCGCATACGCGGTTACTTATCTTTCAGCGCAAGATCAATGAGTCGTTTTACGGATTCATACGGCTGTGCACCAGAGAGCGGGTACTTCTTGCCATTTTTTGTAACGACAATACTCCATGGCGTGCCATTTCCTCCGGTTGCAGTCGCGTTTTGTACATCTTCTTCGATGTGTTTATCGTACCTGCCACTTCCGAGACACACGTTGAATTTAGTCATGTCAAGGCCGACATATTGGGCGATTTTCGGCAGCTCGGCGGGATCAAGATTGTTGCTTGACGGCGTAACTTCAAAGAGCCGGTCCGCGTATGCCCAGAATTTATCGTTTCCGCCCAGCTCATTGGCGCATTCAAATGCCACCGCCTCACTGCGAGCTTTTACCGGGTGAAGCTGATCAAGCGGAAAGTGTCGGTATACCCATGCGACTTTGTCATCACCGTATTCGTCCATGATCTGCTTCATCGTCTCGTGGAATCGTTTGCAGAACGGGCATTCGGTATCCGAATATTCGACAATTTTAACTGGAGAATTCGGATTGCCGCGAATATGATCGTCTTTGGTGATTGGCTTCATTCGCTCCAGATCCCCTGTTTGTTGTGCTACATCTTGAGGCTGGCGTGCACCCGAGGTGGTTCCTCGCGTACCGAGGTACACCGCACCGGCGATTAAGGCGCCAGCAACAACTATCGCGATCGGTATTAACAGATTATTTTTTTGCAATTGTGGTTCCATGATTGTTTAAACGAAAACGAATAAGACTGCAGAACGTATCCGCAGAGATATTATCTGCTTAAAAGACTTTTGAATGAATGATTCCGTTTGAAAGAGCTTCGTGGAGCGGGCTATGAATTATAAGCGCGTCGATTCGTGACCGAAGAGCGTGCAGTCGAATCGTATCGGATCGTTGCTTCTTTTTCCGCCAAAGATTCGATATTGGAAAAGAGAGTGCTCCGGCGAGGAGAAGTAAGAGCAGGAGCGCAAACATATCTTTTTGCGATGACATAGTAAACAGATTCTGCCAAGCCGCGATGTGTTCAAGCGGATTCATTTTACAAACCGCCGCCATCCCCATGAACGGACAATTAGACATCTGTTCCTCGGAAGCGATCATGCTGGCGTGCCCCAGACCGAGAAAACCAACAAAGAAAAAAGCTAGAAAAGCTATAAGGAGAAGCGACCGAGCGTAGAGCGAGGAAGTGCTGAGGCCAGCAGGCCGAATGTGCGGTCTTGCAACTTTTTGTCTAATAAGAAAATCCACATCTCCAGTGTAACAAATTCTAAACATAAGAAAAACTGCCCACTTCGG
>CAYIJV010000002.1:0-10850 GCA_964363895.1 uncultured Candidatus Saccharibacteria bacterium | reverse complement strand
CTGGCCGTCTTGGATGATATTAGAACAAGTTTTACATTGTCGTTTGGAGTGCAATAAGGGTGCCCTCGTCGACTTCTAGCATTGAATTGATAACCTTGGTTGCCTTGCTGAAATCATGGTGTCTTGAGGCATCATGCGGAATTGCAAAGGAGTGCATGCCGGCATTGTATGCCGCCTCTATGCCGTTTTGCGCGTCTTCAAGCACCAAACATTTTGAAGGTTCGACGCCTATAAGTTCAGCGGCCTTCAGGAACATAGTCGGGTCAGGTTTGCTGACCGCGACATCGTCCCCTGTCACTATCGCATCAAATCGCGAAGCGACGTCAAACTGTTTTAGCACTCGTGATGTAAATTCCTCAAATGAAGATGTCGCCACCGCTTTCTTCATCTTTTTCCGATCCAGAAGATCCAGAAGCTCAAATAACCCTTCGTTTACTTTGATCATGCTCAAGTCTTCAAGAATCATGGTTCTTCGCGTTTCTATCAACTCAGCAACGGTAGAAGCGATCTTGAAGTAGTCTTTCATAATCGCAAGAGCTTCACTATCTTTTTTCCCCATCATCTTAACGCGCACCTTTTCATCAAAGGTAATTCCATACTTTCGAGCAAGCTTGCGTGTAACATCTCCCCATAACTTTTCGGTGTCGAACATGGTTCCATCCATGTCGAAAATTATTGCTTGAATCATGCGATGAAGTATAGCTTACGAGCTGGCTGGCTCGGTTGCGAACCTTGTAGGGTGAGACACCGCAAGGGTCCTTTGAGCGATTTCAGTGTACCAGATTGAGGCGTCTCAGTCGGGCCACTTTCAGTCCGCAGTAACAATGAATTCTTTTTTCCATTCAATAGGAAAACGAATGATATTACCGGTAGAGTTTATTTTTATAGTTACCGATTGGGCATCATAAGCTGCACTGAAAAGTTCTTCGTTTTGTAAGAGTTGAACGCGCACATACATTGAGCCCATTTTTTGAACAAGAAAAGCGTAGCTTGCTATGGCTATCAACGATAAAACCCCAGCCCAAAGACCAAACTTAATAAATACAAAGACAGCAATTATAAGTAGAATGGCCGTACCCCAATTTAAAGATTTTCCAACTAGAGTTGTGTTAGTCCAAAAATTATTTGCATGATTTCTTTGCACTCCTATTGTGACTTTGCGCTCTTGAACCAATTTGTTTAGTCCGTCGAATTCCGCACTCATAAGACTAGTGTAGCAAATTATGATGCCTTCTGTTTCTTTGCTGACTGACTCGGTTGCGAACCCACCACAGTGAGGCCATTGAGGGGTTCTTTGAGTGATTTCAGCGTACTAGATTGAGGCGTCTCGGACGCTAACTCTTTTTATGATTGGGGCATCCATTTCTCTTATAGTCCGAATATTTAGCCCACGTAATAGATCCTGCGCCAGAAACAGTTTTTTCAACTAATTCTAGGTCTTCCTTGATTAGTTCTCCCTCCTTATGGTACGGACCCCACTCCGACATTTTTTGTATTAAGTGCGCAACGAAATATTGAGGTTTATCTCCTTTATCATCGTAGATGCCCATCAATCTGAGATTGCACGGTTCTTCCTCCGTTCCAGTATGAGTTAAGACAGCCGCGCGGGGTGCTTCGTCGGAACCGCCAATAAAAACTATTGGGTGCCACGCTTTCTCAAACGACTTCTTTTTTCCTCGAAGAATATCTCCCTTTTTGAATTTTTCCATATTTCAATCAGTAAAAAGTGACAAAAGTGATACAGAGTCGACTATAAAAGTTACATATGTCTGCCACCAATGTAATTTCCTGCGGAATTCGCAAACAATGAATGCATCTTTTATTTTCAGTATTTTTTGCCATCTATGTCCTAGTGACTGAGGGTCGCTGACCAGAAACTATTCTGATTTCTTCTTCGAGTTTCGCCATTTCCTTTTTGAGTTCCTCGTCTGTTATGTCCACGCTCCATTCCTTTTGCGCGTTTGCATACCAAATACCTTTACCCGCGAGACGAGCGATGTGGATGCGGGTTAAGCTGAGAAGCTCTTTCGTTTCTTTTTCAAGTTTATTCATGTGCTGGGGAATCTGGGCGAAGGCACCAGTGATGTAGTGCCAGTTCTCGCCGGCAAGTACACCCCCACCAACCATGACATCTTCAAATCTCGTGAGTGTGTAGTTTAAGGATTGAGAATCGACATTTGTTCTATGTATTCCCCTCTCGTAAGAGAAGTATCGATTTGCGATATCGAGACTTCCTAACTCCGTGTTTAGTTCTTTTCTAACAGGAAGTTCGAGGAGTCGATTGTGAGTCAATCGGTGGGCCTCGAGAATCCGTTGAGTATTTAATGCGACTGTTCTATTGAGACCTATGAGATCTATATGCTCGTTTAGAAGTCTCTCCAAGCTAACGAGTGCGTTGCGATGCTGAATAAAACGTTCGTATCGTTTAATGATCCGGTAACTTACGATACCGAAAACAAAAGCAAAAAATGCTCCTGAAAATGCACCGATAAATTCCGGGGAGAGGAAAAACGGTTCGGAATTAGAGTCGTGAAAAATGATGTAGTTCGGTGTGTGGTGATACCAACTCATGACCGGCATCATACCTCCTGACGAAAGAAAAACCACCGAGGGTTCGGTGGTTTTTCTCTCTGGATACCGCACTCAGCGGATATGCAATGTCGGAATAGTTATCTATGCGTCTCAGTCACCTGACTTTACTGACGTGTCAGACCACATTCCCCAGACCCCATTCCCTAATTTTATTCTACCAGTTTGACGCTTCTCGGAATGGCCCTGCTTAATGGCTGCTAAAGGTAGTGCCGACTTTCTCTCCTGCAATTAATCTTTGAAGAATGTTCTCACTTTTACCATTGACTATATGTACTACTATTCCCTTTTCAGACCACTTAAAATTCAAAAACAAAGGAGGGGTCATGTAACCCGACTTCAAGACTTTGTTCATTATCTGCCACCCTGCACCAAAAACCACAGCCTTTGGTTTACTCTGGTTTGTCTTAACTTGTGCGCGAAAAGAGCACCCTGTGCATTGAACATCATATAAAGGGTAGTTGGGGGGAGTTTCATTAAACTCTTTCCGCAATTCGGACACGGGACAAGATCAACAATCTCTTGTTCTCCTGAATTACCTGATTCTTTGTTATTTATCTTTTTCATAAATTCCGATGCTCCTCGGAGTCCGAATCTATCTCAAACTGGCTGGCCGTCTCGAGCTAGAACCGTGGCTGGTCAAGCCCTGTAGGGCGGACTAGCTTCATTTTACACTACTTCATCGACACGGCTCGAGCGCATCAAAAAGTGGCACAGTTTTCACAATGAGGGTTAGTGTCGGTACAAAAAAGACAATGACTCCTATTCGTTGTCTTCTGCCTTGGTGGTGTTTTGATCGCCCCTACTTCTTGAGGAATTTGAATTTTGAGAATTATCTTTCTTGTTATCTTTTTCGTCAGCCTCCTTTAGTTCCTCAACATCTTCCGGCTCGTCAGCTTCCTCTGGTTCGTCTGCTTCTGCCGCTTCCTCTGCCTCTACCGCCTCTTGTTCTTCCTTTTGCTCGATTTCTTCCTTCTTCCGATCAGCCTCGTTCATCTCTTTTTCTATGTTTTTCTGCTCGTTTTGAAGAGAATCTTCAAGTTGATCCTTTTTCTGTCCAAGCGCGTCAATCTGCTGGTCAATGTCTTTAAGTTGTGCCTCTAATATGGCTATCTGGGCGGTATCTCCGACACGGCGCGCCTCCGCAAGAAGATTCGTCTTGATTTCCTTACGCTTGGCTTTTAACTGCGCTTTTGCGTCTTTGAAGGTTTGTTCCAAAAGTTTGTCTCTCGCGTCAAATTCATCATTCAGCGTTTTGGCAAGAGCGGCGACATCTTTGCCTGCCACTTTCTCTTCATTCACGATCTCTGCGGCATACGCTACATTGGCTTGGAGAAGCGCCTGCGCTATCGCAAGCCCTTTAGCGTTGACACCCTTCTCCTCGACTATGAGTTTAATCTCCGCGATACGCTCTCCCGCGAATTCAATTTGGAGTTTGGCTTTTGCTTCAGGGTTAAAAGTTAAAAATTGTCGCAGGTTTTCGCCCAGACGATCTAGGAAATAAAAAGAGCTTTCGGGGGTAAGGCCGGCCGATGGAAGCGCGGCTTGTTGGTTTTGCGCCAACGCTAAAAATGGAATGAATAATAACGAAATTGCGACAGACTTTATAATGTTCATAGTGGCTTTATTGTACCAGAGAAGAAGACTCTATGATAGCAAAGTGTTGCGTGATAGTAACTCAAATACATCTCGAATTGCCCAATCCTATATAGTTTTTGATCAGGCTAACTGGCGTTTAATCTCTTCTTCGACAAGCAACCGCGGCCACCCATACGCAAGGCGGTTCAGTGTCACCACTCTGTCTTTTATTGATGACGTTTCTAATACTCTCTCCGGAGGAAGATTCATGCCTGAGAATGCCTCGCTCGTTTTCCCGTCGATCATGAGCTTTATGTAGAAGTTAAAACGCGGCAAGCCGACAAAATCAAGCTCGGTTATCGGCGCGAATTCTTGCGAGAGTATCTTTGCGTCCTCCGCGCCGACTTCAAATGCGACAAACGTTCCGACATTGCCGAAAACACTGTCTCTAATCGAATCCGGCAGCTGTGCCAGATATTGATTCGCGAGGTGCATGCCGAGTCCGTATTTACGCGACTCGCTCAAGAGGTTGGCAAACGTATCGGTGGCGAAATTCTGGAACTCGTCGACATACAGATAAAATGGCGTCCTCTCGGCGCTCTCGCGATTCGCGCGTTTAAGAACGGCAACCTGCAGCCGCGAGATCAGGATTAATCCGAGCATGTGCGCATTGATTTCTCCGATCTTTCCTTTTGAAAGATTCGCCAACAGGATGCTCCTCTTGTCCATTACTGCGTCAAGCTCGAAACTATTGACGCGATGGCCCATGATGTTCCGCATCAGCGAATTATTGATGAACGGTCCGAATTTGGACATGAAGTAATTGAGCATCTCACTCTTATGGAAGCTGGATGTCTTTGCCATTTGCTTAGTCCAGAAATCGATCACCAAGGGGTCGGTCAGATACGATCTCTTTTTCTTCTCAAATTCGGAATCGATGAATAATTTCGGGATTTCGAGTATGCTCCCGCCTTCAGGGCCCGCCATGACCGTAAGCGCGGCATTTCGCAACCAATGCTCGAACTGCGGGCCTATCATTCCGGTCTTCCCAGGGTCGAATAATTTGTAAAAAATCTGGATGCATTCATTGACGAGAAAATCTTTCTCAAATTCATCATGCGCCTCCAATAAGTTAAGTCCGAAGGGGAATTCCGTATCGCTCGGATCGAACAGGATGACGTCCTGCAATCGGTCGCTTGGAATGCGCTCCAGCAGCCAATCGATCGAATCTCCATGAGGATCGATGAAGCATGCGCCGTGGCCGCTCCGAATATCCTGCAAACACATGTTCTGAAAGACGGTTGATTTTCCAACGCCGGTCTTGCCGATCATGTACATATGGCGCAGGCGATCATTCTCGGCATACTCGATGAGCCGCTTGCGATCCCTGAATTCATTTACGCCTATATGTACGTTCGCCATGGTATTACAAAATATCCGCGTCGAGCGGCTTCTGGACGAAGTACTCCGCCTTGAGGACCTTGTTTAGCCGCTTACGAGCATCCACTATTTTTGCGTCAGATTCAATGATTTTAAGCAAAGAGTTATTTTCGTAGTCTACCTTTGCGCAGAGCGCCTCATAGAGAGTGGCCTCGATGTCTGCTTTGATAGAGGACAACATTTCTTTCCTGCGTTTAAAAAGGTGTTCCACGCCCGCATAAGTAAGATGCGTATCGAGAAGCATATCTCGTACCTCTGTACCGTGAGACATTTCCGGCAACTGCAGTCGTTCATTGGTATTGATTATAGACATAGACGTTATGTATCCGCCGTGAGCAGCGATTGCACGAGTAATGACTCGCATGTCTCTTCTATGAACCGCTTCACCGGCCGTGCCCCGAAGCGCGGATCCGCCATGTGCCGTATTCGATCCTCTATCGCTCCCCGCTCGATCTCAAATCGAACCCTGTGCTTGGCAAGCCTCTTTTCGATCTTCTTGATCTCAAGGTGCGCGATCTCTATCAGACTCGGCACCGTGAGGGGTTTAAACATCAGAATGCTGTCGAAACGATTAAGAAACTCTGGACGGAATGTTTTCATGAGGATCGGCAGGGCCCTCTCTCTGATGAATGACTCATCGTCGATGTCTTTACCCTCCGCATGCGCCTTTAGAATTTCCGCCACGGCGGCGTTCGAAGTCGCCATGATGATCGCGTTGCGGGCATCCACCGTCTCGTTCTGTCCGGATGTCAGACGCCCATCATCAAGCACCTGCAGGAACACATCGAATACTTTCGGATGGGCCTTCTCGATCTCGTCGAGCAGGATGAGAGAGTAGGGTTCTTTGCGCAGCGCGTTCGTGAGTGCTCCGCCTTCCTCGTACCCGACGTATCCGGGCGGAGCGCCGATGAGGCGTTGTACCGTATGGTCTTGTTGGAACTCAGACATATCGACTCGCGTAAAACTCTCGGTGCGTCCGAACATGATTTCTGCCACGCACTTTGCAGTTTCTGTCTTTCCAACTCCAGAAGGACCGAGTAGTAGGAACGACCCGAGCGGCCTGTTCGGATTTCTTAGGCCGAGCATGGCTCGCTGCAGAGTCTTTGCGATCTTCGTTATCGCTCCCTTTTGGTTGACGATGCGCTTATTCAGGTTATCTTCCAAGTTTTTAATACTATGGAGTTCTCCTTGCGTTAACCGGGCTCTGGGAATGCCGGTCTTCGCCTCGACGACATGCGCAACGGAATCCTGCGTCAGGATCTTACGGTTTTTGGACGCGCTGAAAGCGATGCTTTCATCCAATAGGCGGATCGCTGATTGCGGAAGCTGGCCGAGCGTGGGGAAACGATGCGCGTACGAGAGGATCTCTTGCAGAGAGTTGTCCGGTACGATGACGCGGCGACTGGCGTTCAGGCGAGGCACCTTTTTCGAGAGTATGCGCGTATATTCAAATGCGGTCTGGTTTTTTAGAATGATCGTTTCGAATGCATGCGCGAACGTAGGATATTCGCGCTCCAGCCACGCGTATTCATGCGGCTCAAACGTCAGCACTACATGCACGTTCGGTTGCGCGAGAGTGTGTTTGTACAGACGATAGATGCGCTGCGTAAGGGTTGCATTCCTGCACACTTCTCGTCCGAAGTCATCCATGAACAAAACACACTTAGGCACATGCATCAGCGCCTCGGAATATCTCTCCTCCAAACCAATATCGCCATCAAGGGCGTATATGTGCTCGGTATCCAACTGAAGAAGTGCGTACGAGTCATATTGCGCGCGCCGACTCATATGCCGTATCCAGCCATAAATCAAGGCTGTTTTACCGATACCATGCGGCCCGACGATCAGTGCGTTGTTGTTAATGCGCCGACCTACAATGCGGTTTAGCCGTTCCATTTCATCATTGCGACCGACAGGGACGGGCAATCGCCCCGCGAGTGCCTCTTCTCGCAAGTTGTAGTAAGTAATTTTCTTAGGATTGTTCATATACAGATTTTATTACGTGCGCTCATGCAGCCATTTCCATAATGACACCATTTCTGCTGATACGGCTCCCGGCAGAACTTCCGGGACGTGTCGTTCTTGCACGATGATGCCGCGAGGCAGTAAAAGCTCTCTGCATGCTCGGGATACCTTTGGAGCCCAAGAGTTCAGGGATCCGTGCGGTACGCGGTGCGGAAATGGGCACCCCAATCGCACGCATGATGATGTCGGCTCTTTGCAAGGGAACGGACTGTTCATTCTCAGTCTTATTTGCGGACATGGATATGGACTCGTTTTTGTCCTCTGCGTGCTGTGTCGCGTCGCGGATGTTTTCGTGCATCGTCACATTACCGGCCTGGTGCAAAACGGCGGATAGATTCTGAAGTTCGAGTGGATCGGTTTTAAAGACATCCGCAGGCAGCGTATCTGGCGAAGTATATTTTTCAGCGGCGCTAGCTCTTCCTTCGCCTTCCGATGCTTTAGGTTCGGAATCGCTGAATGTCGCCTTAAGGCTTCTCTCCGTCATAGTCGTGGAAATGAATTGATCCGCGATTGATTCACGAGAGACAATTTCTGCAGGGTTTTTTGAAGAGCCGATTATTGCATTCTCGCGCATCTCCCGCGTATCCGGCTGACTATCCACAGTCTTTTGGTGACTTGCAATCTCGATGGCTACCAGATGGTCCGATTTAAAAGTACTTTCAGGTTCATGTATTGTCTGCCCCTCGTCCCGCTCATGGGTGGTGAGAACTGGAGGTTCGTTTCCAAATTCCGCAGTTGTTTCAGATCCTAAAGTAGTCCGCGGATCAACGGTTTCCTTAAATACGTCTTCCTGTATTGCCTCTTGAGGAGTATCAGATTCCGGCACTGTGTTGTCGTACATATCGGCAGACTCAAGAGGGTCTATTTTGAGGAGTTCTACAAGCCACGCATCCGGTGAAGCGTTCTGTTCGGCGTTCTCGCCGTTTCCTACCATCGTTGGTACTTCCGGCATGAAGTCGTCGAACGTCGATTCTGTACCCTCGGTTGAAATTGATGGAACGATATCACCATGGATTTGTTCATAGGAAATCTTCACTGGCTCGGAATTATCAACCGTTAATCCTTCAGCTTTATCGACGCTTATCAGCGTGTCGGCCGTGCGCCCTCTCTCGTCCGCATCACGGAAATATCCCATTATCTCCGATCGGGACGCCGTATGCGCTTCGGCATGCTCTTCGATCTTCTCACCAACTTCCTCATCCTTAGGATACCTCGTCTCATGTTTGTGGATTTCATAGGTAACACCGCCCTTTTCGCCCAGTATGAGTTGCGTTACGTATAAAATTTCTCCCTCTTCAGTTTGCTCCCTATAGTCGGGAAGGAAAAAAACAGTATTGCCGCCATCTTTCCACTGCGCGAGCATCCCTTGATGCAGTGCAACATCCTCATTTGTCCACGCGTTGCCGTCGGGGTCGCGGACCTCTTGTCCGTCGAACCAGTATCCGCTGTCGCCTTTGTACTCCAATTCCCAATCTCTCGCTTCTCCGCCCTTTTGTTCCAGCACCGCCTGTTTCCCCGGCTCGATAAACTCTTGTGGTTCCGATGCACCAATCGTTTCATGAATATCACTGCTGGATCCAAAGATTCCTGACTCTTGATTCTCTGGAGATGGACCACCCTCAATGCTCCCATCGAATTGGTCAAATTCGGTCGCGTGTTCCTCTCCAATGAAATCATCTGTTTCGGTTGGCATAATCTCTCGGTTACATTCCTAACCTCTCTTTTCGCGAGAGAGGGCGCACGCATCGAAAACTACCGGTTCGTGCCGGGGTCATAAGATACCTGCGAGGCGGAGACCTCCCAGAGATTGACTTGGCGCGAGCCGATGTAGCCCCAACAAGTGGGGTTATGTGCGGGATCCGACTTTACGGTTACGCGATAGCGAGGGAATTACACCCTGCTTCACCGACACACCTACGTTTCAAAGCGGCTTTCATTATCACTCCGACAATGGGGCTTAAAGAAATAGCAGTCTGTGGATAAGTCAGTGTTACGTTGCACAATATCTCTTTTTCCGACACGCCTATGAGTGAGAGATCACAGCCCGACTGCCTTACCAAGAACCCAAAGAGCAACGCTCATAGAGCCCCACATAGGAAGTGTAAGCCAGCTCGTATAACCTCCGAGGGAGAAAAGGGAGTAGGTCCAGAGGCGTTCCTTGAATGTCTTGTGGTAAGCCATGCCAGCAGTGTATTCAAGAAACATGCCTATACCGGCGCTGAGCAAGAAGAGATAGATTATTTTGACTCCATAGATAAACGAAAGTGCCAGTGAAGATGAAACTGGCACAATACAAAAGACACCATACTCTACCCATCTGAAGGTCCCTTTTGTCCTCCCATAGAGATATGACACATAAAATCCGAGTAGGTACACGGCTACGAGAGACATGAAAAGTATTTTTGGATCTTTCATAACAAAATACTACTTTGTAAACTTTGCGAGTAGCAGATGATACATGTCATCTTTTAGAACGACTTTTAGTTCATTGCGATTTACTTTTCCACAAAATTCGACCGGGGCATCCTCGACGACATCTTCGCACTCTTTCTCCTATTACGTATCTCAGTCTCTCGACTTAGCATAAGCTGGCCTCATCGGTCTCGTACATTATACCGTCAAGCCCCCATTGGGTTTCCGGGCGAGTTTTAAACCCTGAAAACGACCCTCCTCGGAATCTAAGATCCATGGCACCTTTTGTATTTCTTTCCTGAACCGCAAGGACAAGGCCCCTTGCGTCTAATTTGTGTTACAGGAGGAATAGAAGGAATGTTGACAATGCGACCAGGCATGAATCCTTCAGAAACATGAATCTCTCCAAAGACGGTGGAGTTGTGGGTATTTAGAAGTTTCTTCTCAGAATAATCCGGAATGAGGGTCTTCAAAATCTCATGAGTAATCTGTCGCACCGCCACAAGAGAAGCGTTGGAAAAAGGACCTGTCTCAACGGCGTTATCATAAACCCATCCTAAAGAATTCTGTTTTGTAAATTCAACGTAATCTTGATCTAATTCAGCATCGAAAAGGAACAAGCGAGCAGTTTCCACTCAGACGAGCTTTTCGTTCAAAATCTGAAAAATCAAATCAAAAGTGTTGAGGAGACGCTAGACAGGCTTCTTGACGCTCATTTGGATAGCACAATTACGAGCGAGGAGTATATCGCCAAGAAGCAAAAGCTCCTCAACCAAAAAATTGATTTTTCAGAGAAATTGAAAGAT
>CAYIJV010000001.1:0-45055 GCA_964363895.1 uncultured Candidatus Saccharibacteria bacterium | reverse complement strand
TTTTTGCAACGGCTGTCGCGCAGTATAGCCGACATTGTGATAACGCAAAAGATGCGACAGAAGCGTTTTTGTAGAAAGTTTGACAGACCTCCTCGTTGGATAGTATGGTGCAATAAGCGATCGATCTTAAAGTTTGGAACCAGTAAGAAGAAAGGACGGAAACCATGAACATGCCCAATTTGCTTCGGAGCGATCTGTCAGGTCGCTCGTGCGGTGAGTGCAGTGCATGTTGCACGGCACTTGCCATACACGAACTCAAGAAACCGCCGCATAAGGCTTGTCCGAATTGTTCAAGCGGAACTCGGTGCGACATTTATCCGGACCGTCCGGATTCATGTCGTGCATTTCGCTGCCAATGGCTCGATGGCCATAGCAACGAAGACGAGCGGCCGGACAAGTCGGGACTCGTCCGAGCGTTCTTTCTTCAGCGTTCGGGCTTGCATATGACGATGTCCGAATTCCGCCCAGGTGCTCTTATGGATCCTGCAGTACGAGCCGAAACCTGCGAATTGCTTGAGGGAGACGTCATTGTTACCCACATGCCTTTCGGAAAAACCTGGGAAACCTACGTGCCGGAAAGTAGGCTCGAGAACCTTTGGGTCTTTTTCAGTGAAAGGAGGCGGGTAACCGACCACACTCCTGCAAACGAGTACTTCGCGGAGTCGGCGCAAGCTGTTCCCGCCACTTAGGGGGCCGCACTGCACAGTGCGGCCCCCAACTACATCTTTTTTGTATGTTGTTAAGCTTCGAAATACTTCTCACGATCGGCGAACATTTTCTTAAAACCGGGATGGCTCTCTAGAATGCGCACCTCTTCTTCGCACCATTCTGAATAAAAACCCGACCGCGTCTCGATTTCTTGCAAAAATTCGGACCATTCAATCCATCGCGTTGCTTCGACTTCTTCCGGATTTTGCTTCGGTTCCTCATCTGTAAATCCGACGAGTATCGGACAAATTTCATTTTCCATCACGCCTTGGCGCACAAACGTATACCGATACGGCGCAACCTCTTCAATATGCGTTGCGCTCATTCCAAGCTCAAGACCGAGTCGGCGCTTTGCGGCATCGATATTCGATTCATGGAGCGCGGGATGGCCGCAAATACTATTAGACCAGACCAGCGGCCAGGTTTTTTTCGTATGACTTCTCTGCTGTAATAAGAGGCGACCTTTGCGGTCAAAAAGGAAAAGAGAGAAACCACGATGGAGCGGCGTTGTTCCCGTGTGCACCAAAGACTTCGGCATTGTGCCGAGTACGCGGTTATCCTCATCCACTAGCACCACTTCTTCCGCAGATAGGGCGATCATGTTTTTTATATATTATAGGTGCCCGACATCATGCTACTATCGCACGATGATCGAACTTCGCGCAATTGTACATGGACGCGTACAGCTGGTTATGTTTCGAGACTTCGCACAGCGCACGGCGCGCAAACTTGGCATTAAGGGATTTGTTCAGAATCGCTCCGACGGAACGGTAGAGGTTGTCGCGCAAGGAGAAAAGAGCGCTGTCGAGAAATTGCTTGAATCACTACATCATGGATCGCTTTTATCGCGCGTAGATTTGGTCGAAAGAGAGTGGCGTACTCCGGAAAAGAAATTTGACGATTTCAACATTGTCTACTAACTTTGAATTATGAACGACACGCGAAACGTTCCTGCATGCATCGGTATCATACTTGACGGCAATCGCAGATGGGCAAAGGAGAGAGGACTTCCATCATTTGAAGGTCATCAAAGAGGAATGGATAACACAGAACCGATAGTCCGTGCGGCCCGCGACATGGGTATTCGACACATGGTTATGTACGCCTTTTCGACAGAGAATTGGAATCGATCGAAGGAGGAAGTCTCTTATCTCATGAAGATTTTTGAGTCTCTAGCACGAGAACGTTTGGCGAAATTCTCGAAAGAAGGAATTGCGGTGCGCTTTGTCGGTCAGAGAGAACGCTTCTCAGAGACACTTCAGGACGCGATGCGTAAGGTCGAAGAAAAAAACCCCAGTGATCCCGCATTTACGGTGTGGATATGTGTTTCATACGGCGGCAGAGCGGAAATCGTGCATGCCGCACAAGCCGCTGTGAAATCCAACGAAGCTCTGACGGAAGAATCGCTCTCGAAGCACTTGTGGACTAGAGGTATGCCCGATCCAGATCTCATCATTCGGACGGGTGCTGAACAGCGGCTCTCCAATTTCCTTCTGTGGCAAGGCGCGTATAGTGAATTATTCTTCTTGAAAACATACTGGCCCGCATTCACCAAAGCTGACCTTGAATCAGTCCTCCTTGAGTATGCCGCACGGGAGCGGCGCATGGGAAAGTGAAATGAGAGAGGCCGCACATTCGGCCTGCTGGCCTCAGTACTTCCTCGCTCGCCGCTCGGTCGCACTATGTGCGGCCTCTCTTGTGTCGTTCTGAAGTTCTTCTGATTTATTTCAGGTGGCCCGAGACGAGCTTCGTCATCTCGAACATCGTAACCTCGCCTTTCCCCCCAAAAATCACCTTCAACTTGTCGTCTGCCAAGATATTTCGCTTATTTTGCGGGTTCTGAAGGTTATGTTTCTTGATATACACCCAGATCTGTTTGACGACTTGGCCGCGTGACATAGGCCCCTTCCCTACAACAGCCTCAAGGTCGGCAGATAGATTCATCGGTTTTAATAGGGCTGGATTTGCTTTTCTAACCATAAATAATTGATTACTAATATGCCCGTAAGTATACCCCGTGAGATAGAGCTCGCAAGCTCGCTATCTTACGGGGTGTACCTCTACCCTACCCCCGTAAATAGCGCCATATCCCCTATTGTCTAACGCAAACGGGCCGCCGTGTCTGACGCGGCGGCCCCCCTTATATCAAACGGAAACAACTACATCGCAGTACCAGAATCAGAACCGCACTCCTTGCAACCCTTCTTGTGATTCACCACTTCGTAGACCGCCGAGAGACCGACAAGAACATAGACAAGCCCCTCAACCGCTGGCCATGACCCAAGAATCAAATTGACGACATTCCAATTACCGCCCAGGAATCCTCCAAGACCGACGAGACCCCAGTTAAGAGCGCCGACGACGATGAGAATCCAGCTTACCATGTGCATATTTTTCATAGTATTTTGGTATTTTGAAGAGAAATTGGCTGGTAAACTCGACCCCCTAGTCCGCCTAGGGCGGACGGGCGACCCGAGCAAATCTTCGATTTGCTTTAGGGTTTAGCCTAGGTTGTACTCCCACAGTATGTACCGCTTGATGGAGCGCGCCAGTGCGTTATCCACTTTCCTATTCGCATGTCACAACAGGGCCATTTAGGAACCATTCTTTCGTACCTCGGCTTCGTACACCCTCTTCCGCAATTCGGTCGTGGAATAGCCGTGATCGCGGGAGTTGAAATATACCGGCAGAGGAAGATCGCGGCCGGTGAATGACTTATTTTTATATTCGGCACCTAAAATGCGGATATCTATATTGAGTTTGTTCTCGCTAAGTATTTTAAATAAATCCGCTTCTGTGTCATACAAAAGAATCTCATCAATGTATTTGATGCTCTCAAGAATAGTTTTCCGCTCTTCGATAGACATGATCGGCTTATTTTTAATATCGGGTCTGTCAATCGCGGGATCGGAGTGAAGAGCAACAATAAGGTAATCACACACCGTCTTAGCTTCTTTAAACATAAGCATGTGCCCTGCGTGGCACAAATCGAAGGCGCCCGCCGTAATGCCTACCTTTTTGCCATCGCGCATAATGAAAGCCAGCATACCATGCCTTTCCTCTCCGCAATTCATGATGACCGTCGAGGAAGCGTCCAGAACGCTAAAGAGAGACTCGGCGGTCAAGTAACCCTGAAACAAGTAGTACCTAACTCTGTTTTCCTAAAGTTAAGCTGCCTCCATCTCCCGATACTTCTTTAACAATGTTTCCTGCTCGGCTGTGGCTTCCTTTAATACTTGGCGAATGACTTTCGCTTTTTCGTTCGACTTAGCCTCAAGAAAGAAATGCGAAAAGTCGTCCTTTTTCTCAGGAATCCCCTTGGCAAAACCCAGTATTTTCAATATAAAATCTGTCATAGGAGTATCCCGTCGAGATCTTCTGCAGTATAGCTGTGTCCTATATATGGGTCAAGTTGGTCGTGTTGAATATTAAGTTGCATCCTCCCGTCGGTATTATCCATATTCTTGATAAGCAGATTGAGGGTTAATGAAGTACGGAAGTGCATTTTTGCTTGTTTAGTATTTTCTTTTGCCATCAGAAATGTCCTGATGAACACGTCTTTTGAAACATGGCGTGCTTCAAGTGCCTCACGAGCCTTTGTGAATTCCCACGCCCTTATGGGGTCCTGATAGACAAACCATAATTCAGCTTTTCTTGCATAATCTAACGATCGTTGAATATTCTTAATCGAATCGCTGTACGCAAACGTTCCATCTAGAATGAGGTGAAGTTTTTCATGCAGTGCGTAGTCATATAGTATATGCACTCCCTTGGTCGCAGCCTTTTGAAATAGATGCGCGTTGGCACCCGTATATCCTAGGCAAAGTGCGCGTATCTCGTCTGCGTCGATGCGAACCGGAACCGTGTCAAATTGACGCATTAAGCCTTTCGACACTTCCGTCTTACCAGCGCCAGGAGAACCGGCCATGAAAAGTGAGACGGGTGTCGCTACCAGAACAGATTGACCCGCAAATTTCCGAATTATCTCGTCAGAATGACTTTTTACATACTGAAAAGCATTGTCGGAAATCTTTTGTTCATCAAGATTCATGTAAGACTATTCTACCCCACTCACAAACCATCATCTTCCTCGCGCAATTCATGACGACCGTCGAGGAAGCGTTCAAGACCCTGAAACGAGATTCGTCGTCAAAGTAAACTCAGAATAGTCCGTTAGACGACCCAAGTAGCAAGGATTACTAGCCTTCACTGCTTCACGATGCTGTCCAAAAAAATCAATAAAGTGGGCACGAACGGAAGAAGAGCAGCCAACGCTATAATTCCAGTGAAGATTGTAAGCCAAAAGGATAAACGAGAGTTTGAACTTTCCGCCCTTTGAATACTTCTAGCTAATATGATTGAGGCTTGAGTTTGGGCTTCGTACGTGGCCATAATATTCCCCTTTGCCGAACGTCTAACTAGGTCTTTCTCAGCATCTGTAAAATTATATTGTTCTTCTATTGATTTTTTGGAGTCGGTCATATTTTATATGGATTTACGCGGGAAATACAAATGAGAGCACCAGAAGAACAAGTCCGATAACGAAAGCTGCAAATATAAAATTCTCAACAACTGCAAGAGCTAAGCCTAACCTTGCTAATCGATGCACAACCAGACCATTTACAGTTTGCTCAAATTTCGCTCTTTCCTGTTCTGCTTTTATTTTATTGAAAGTTAGATTTGCCGGATAAAAAAGCGACCAAGCCACAATAAGCGTTGCATAAACCTGATGCCGAGCACTATAGTCGCTCAATTTATCGACCCAGAGACTGATTTGATTACTCTTCCAAGCAGTTGCGAAACGTATGCGTCCCTCCGCTAAAAGTGTAAGTATGCCAAAAATAATAACGACAAGAAAAGCGTACCAGGAATATTTTATGATGTTTAAGTCGAGACTTTGTTGTAGGGCTGGTATGGAAAACAAGGATACCGAAAAGCCAACTATTCCCGCTGAAAGCAATACGATTCGATATATGGTATTGCGGGAAATCTGACGAGCGGCTCTAAGATTATTCTCAAGCTCTCGGTGTTTTTCTTGCAACTGCTCATACGTATCAGAACTCATATACAGAGATAATCGCATAAATCTTCATTTTGGGGAAATCTATCCTCCTGCTACAATTCGGCCATGAAAACAGCCCTCCTAGCATCGCATGAGAAAGGTGAGGAGCTTATACGGCTTGGAAAATTATTGAGTGAAAATGGATGGACACTTTTGGGCTCTGCAGGCACTGCAAAGTATCTGAACGACAACAAGGTCGCCTGTCGCGATGTAGCCGAGATCGTGGGGCCTCCCATCCTCGGACATCGTGTCGTGACACTCTCGCGCGAAATTCACGCAGGGCTTCTTGCTGAAACTCCCGATGACTTCGCAGAGCTAAAACGCCTGAATATAGAGCCGATTGACCTTGTATATATAACACTCTACCCTCTTCTAAAAACAATAGCCGACCCATCGGCAACTCCCGCAGACGTCATTGAGAAGACCGATATCGGCGGGCCCACCATTCTGCGCGCGGCGGCCAAAGGCCGCCGCCTCGCACTTTCCGACCCATCCCAAATCGCACTCGTAGAAACATGGATAAAGCATGGCGCTCCGGAAAGCGAACGCGAGGTCCTCGTTACTCGCTTTGCGGCGGCCACAGAGCGCAGGGTCGCGGATTATGTGAGCGCTTCTGCAGAATACTGGGAAAGAAAGATTTCTTGAACTATCTCAAAGATATGATCCCCAAACATTTCTTTTTCGATCTCGACAACACGCTCACTCCGAGTAAGTCGCTTATCGAGCCAGGCCACGTTCCGATCCTGAAGCAATTGAGTGAGCGCGCCGATGTCATCGTCGTGTCCGGCCACGGCGAAAAAGATATACGGAAACATTTACGACCAGAACTCGCCGGTTGCTATCATATTTTGGGACAAAACGGCAACTTCGCGGAAACACGGGATGGCCGGATATTTTGGAACCGCTCGCTCTCTAGCGGACAAAGGAACGCGATACTTGCATTCATCTCGAAAGCTCGCGCGCATCTGAACTACACGGTCAGTGATGAGAACGACATTATTGAAGACCGTGATTCACAAATAGCCTTTTCACTCATCGGCCACCACGAGAACAAAGTCATCAAGGATGCGTTCGATCCCGATCATGCAAAACGTCAAAAACTACTTGAAGATCTAGCGGATGATGTAAAAGTGCTCGAAAAAGCGAACGCAGAAGTTCGTATCGGCGGAACCACGAATTTGGATTTTTTCGAGTTCGGAAAGAACAAGGGCTACAACGTGTCGGCATTCATTGATGCAATGCATTGGGACAAGAATGATTGCATATATGTAGGCGACGCCCTTTTCCCCGGCGGTAACGACGAGACGGTGATCGGTGTCATACCTACAAAAGCCGTTGCGGACTATCGCGAAACGTATTCTTATCTTGAGAATATTTTACGATCTTCATAATATGTCGGCCCCAGCGCTTAGAATACAAGACCTAAAAAAGACGTACAGCAACGGCGTCGTTGCCTTGAAGGGCGTCTCACTCGAGATTCCCGAAGGCGATTTTTTCGCGCTTCTCGGGCCCAATGGCGCAGGCAAGACGACCATCATCGGCATCACCACGGGCCTTGTGAACAAGACGAGCGGGAGTGTCTCGGTCTTTGGGCACGATATAGACAAAGAAACAGAGCTCGCGAAGATGCAGATAGGGCTCGTGGGGCAAGAGGTCAACTTCAATCCGTTTGAAAAGACTCTCAACATAGTCGTCAATCAGGCTGGCTATTACGGTATCCCGCGCTCTGTCGCAATCCCTCGCGCAAAGAAACTTCTTACCGACCTAGGATTGGGTGAAAAGATGAACGAGAACGCCATGACACTTTCGGGCGGCATGAAGCGCCGCCTCATGATAGCCCGCGCGCTCGTGAACGAACCGCGCTTTCTCATTCTCGACGAGCCGACCGCGGGAGTAGACGTCGAGCTTCGGCGCAGTATGTGGGACTATCTCACTGGTTTGAGCAAAAACGGTCTTACGATACTTCTAACCACGCACTATCTCGAAGAAGCGGAACAACTTTGCAAGCATGTCGCCATCATCAACAAAGGAGAGATAGTCGAACAAGGATCGATGGCAGATGTCCTTGCCAAACATCATGACGCGGAGGCGGGTAAAGGAGACTATCGCGGCGGAAGACTCGAAGAGGTATTTCTCAAACTCACCTCGGAAAAATAAACAAGATATGCTTTTATCATTTGACAACTCAAAGCGAGCGCGGCGATACACCGCCGTCGAGCGCACACTATGACACCATATCAAAAATGGACCTCGTTCTACACCATGCTACGCAAGGATGTGGTGCGCATGTTCCGTATCTGGGTGCAGACATTTCTGCCGAGTGTCATCACCTCGTGCCTCTACTTTCTCATCTTCGGCACTGTCCTCGGCTCGCGCATCGGAGAAATGCAGGGCGTGGATTACATGAGCTTCGTCGTACCCGGCCTCGTCATGCTCGCCATAGTTACCAACGCCTATTCCAATACCTCCTTCACATTCTTCCAATCCAAATTCTTTTTCCGCGGTATCGATGAAATACTCGTCTCCCCCACGCCGCCGTGGCTTCTTATCGCAGGATTTATCTCGGGGGGCATCCTTCGCGGCATGCTCGTCGGCACGCTCGTGCTTCTCATATCAATATTCTTCACCGGACTTCACCTCTCCCTATTCAACGCCGCCATCATCTTTCTTTTTGCGACCTTAACCGCGCTCGTCTTCGCGCTCGCAGGTCTAGTAAATGGCGTCTACGCAAAATCTCTCGACGGTGTCAATATCGTCCCCACCTTCGTCCTCACGCCCTTGGTATATCTCGGCGGCGTATTCTACTCCGTCCACTCACTTCCCCAGCTTGCCCAATACGTGACCTATGTAAATCCTATTTTCTACCTCATCAACGGCTTCCGCTACGGCTTCCTCGGCATTGCGGATGTTTCCCTCTGGATCTCATTCACGGTCCTCACCGCGATGATCGCCGCGCTCATAGGCATCAATTGGTACCTCATCCGCACGGGGCTTGGATTGAAACAATAACGACTAGGGCTCGTTTCTACTGTCCAACATAGCTCTGGCCCTTTCGACCGCCTGATTTGGTTTTAATTTCCCAGCCCTCAAATCCGCTTCTATCTGGGCCAATTTGTCCGATTCATCTCCGACGTTGCCTGTTGGCATAAGCCGCCCCCTGAGTTCTGCAATCATTCCGAGGGCCCTATTAACCTGCTCTGGTATATTCTCTCCTTGAACCGACTTCTGAAAACGTTCAAATTCTTTCATACAAGACTCTCAACCATTGCGGGCGATCTCTCTTGCAAGGCCGATATAATTCTCCGGCCGAAGTGCCTTAAGGCGTTTTTTTACTTTTTCATCCACTGCAAGAGTGTCTATAAATATTGCGAAATCTTCTAGCGTCACTTGCTTCCCTCGCGTAAGCGTTTTTAACTGTTCGTACGGCACCGAAATGCCCTCGCGTCGTAGAACAGTCTGAATTGCTTCGGCGAGTACCTCGGGATGCGCTTGGAGTTCCGCGAGCATCGCTCCCGCATTTACGTTTATCTTGCCTAAACCGCGTAAAAGTGATTTGTACGCAATGAGTGAATGAGCGAAAGCGGTACCGAACGTGCGCTCAACCGTCGAATCCGAGAGGTCGCGCTGGAGGCGTGATATTGGAAGCTTGCGCGAAAAGTGTTCGAAGAGTGCGTTTGCAACTCCAAAATTCCCTTCGGCGTTTTCAAAATCAATCGGGTTCACCTTGTGCGGCATTGCCGAAGACCCCACCTCTCCCTCTTTCGGTTTTTGCGTTACCCATCCGTCGCTTATGTAGCGCCACATATCTTCCGAGAAATCGATGAGAATAGTGTTGATGCGGCGAAGATTGTCGAAGAGTTCCGCATACGTATCATGCGGCTCGATCTGTGTTGTGACTTCATTCAATTCTATCGGGACGGCATGGCCATCATTCAAACTATTTATGAATTTCTTTGCAAAAGCGGGCCAATCTACTTTTGGGGCCGCAGCGACATGCGCGTTGTAATTCCCCGTAGCGCCCGCAAACTTCACAAGAATGCTGGTAGCTTTGAGTTGTTCCAACTGCCGCGCAATGCGCGCTTCAAACACCCGCATCTCCTTGCCAAAGGTCGTAGGAGATGCCGGTTGTCCATGCGTGCGCGCGAGCATGGGAGTACTTGCATGTTCTTTAGCGAGAGCGTCAAGGTGTGCTCGGATCTCTTCGATAGCCGGTAGGATGATATGCTCAAGTGACGAACGTAAGGTGAATCCGTGCGCGATGCTGTTTACATCCTCCGACGTAAGTGCAAAATGCACCCATTCGGCAACATCTTTAAGTGAAGTTCCGGCCATTTTTCCTTTTATAAAGTATTCAATCGCCTTTACATCGTGATTCGTCGCTGGAATTCCTTCATACCCTGCCTGCCCTGCCTGCGCAGGCAGGCCTTCCTTCTCGATTTTCTTGATAATTCCCGCTTCCTCTATCGAGATCTTCGAAAGTTCACGCAAAGATTTCTTCTCCTCGGTAGTCAGAGCACGAATGCCGCTTTCCGGACATTCCGAGAGTGCTATAAGGTATTTGCACTCAACGGTGATGCGCTTGCGCATCAGTGCGTATTCGCTGAAATATTCGAGAAGCGCCGCGGAAACGTCTCGATATCGTCCATCAACAGAACTTATTGCGGTGAGCGGGTCAAACGGCATATAATCTTAAATTACGCTCGATGCGCGGAATGACTGGGGTCTCGCCGGGTATAAATTTCTTTCCGGTGATTTGCTCATACATCTGAATATACCGACGCGAGAGCTCCTCCACAAGCTCTGGAGGTGCTTCGGGAAGAGTCGCATCTTTATATGGATCACAGTTTTCCTTAAACCACAGCCGGAGAAATTCCTTATCGAAATATTGCGGCTCCTCTCCCTCCGCAAACCGCGTCTCGTACGAATCAATCTGCCAGAATCGTGATGAATCCGGAGTGTGTATCTCATCGATCAAGACAAGTCTGCCATTTTCGTCTGTACCAAACTCATATTTTGTATCCACCAAAATGAGTCCGCTTTTCGCGGCAAGTTCCTGCCCACGTACGAAGATCGCCAGAGCGGTCTTTTTTACCTCTTGGAATAATTCACTGGTAATAAATCCTTCGGAAATCATTTGTTCCGGCGTAAGAGAACGATCGTGCGTGTCTTCTTTTGTCGTGGGATCAAAAACAGGGTGTGGTAATTTCTGATTCTTCTTCATGCCATCAGATAGAACAACATCACCAAAATCCCGTTTCCCTGCAGAATACCGTGTCCAGATAGCTGTGTCTGTCACTCCGGTAAGATATCCTCGCACTACCGCCTCGACAGGCACCATAGTGCACTTTTTGCCCACCGTCACATTCGGATCAGGTACCGCAAGCACATGATTCGGAACAATGTCTTTGGTCTGTTCAAACCAAAACGCACTGATCTGATTCAACACCTGCCCTTTCCATGGAATATGCGCAATGATGCGGTCGAAAGAAGAGTGCCGGTCGGTCGTAACGAGAATGAGCCGATCTTTTTGCGTATAGATATCCCGCACCTTGCCCGTTTTCTTAGGGCCGAGAAAATTGAAATCAGTTTCTTTCAATATATCCATAATCTATTCCCATTGTAGCTCCCCGATAAAATCTACCTGCTTATTGCCTTTTGTGATAACCCCTATCGGGTAGGCGGCGATGTCGAACTGTTTGAAGTGCGCAATAGCCTCTTCCGTAAATGCCTGTTTTATAACGGCTGTCATACCCACTCCCATATTAAAGGTCCGTAACATGTCGGCATCTTCAAGAGCGCCGAATTGTTTGAGTGTTTTGAAAATTGGCAGGATCCTTATTTTTTCCAGATGTATTTCGGCATTCAGAGTATCGGGTAATATTCGATTTAGATTTTCCTGTATTCCTCCTCCAGTAATATGGGCTAAGCCCGCTAGTTCTTCTTTTCCGAATAGATCTCTCAAGCAATTGTAATAACAGCGATGGGGCGTAAGTATGCTTGTAATGAACGGCTGTCCGCCAATCTCCTCTTTCAGGATACCGGGTGACTCCTCCATTATTTTACGAATTAACGAAAACCCGTTGGTATGTACTCCGCTCGATGCGAGAGCAAGAACGGTGTCTCCGGATTTTATTTTCGATCCATCAATAATATGTTCCTTATCCACCACCCCCACAATGCTCGCGGTCAGAATATATGTCCCCGCAGGAACGACTCCCGGCTGCTCGGAAGTCTCGCCTCCCGTTAATATGCAGTCGTTTTCCTTGCACGCTAAAGAAAGTGCAGAGACGATCTTCAGAATGGTTTCTTTTTCCATTTTTCCGCACACGATACAATCTTGCACAGAGAGCGGCTTTGCGCCCATTACGATGGCGTCGTTGATAAGATGGTTCACGAGATCGTAGCAAATCGTTTCAACGCTATTGTGCTGAAGCGCAAGCTTCTGTTTCGTTCCCGGCTCTTCTGTCTTAAGAACAAGTACGGGGTGTTTGTATTCTGGGAAAGCGCCATCAAACAAAGTGGCAAAGGCTCCTATTTTGTTAAGTACGCGCACGTTGCTGTTTTTTAAAAACTTCCCCATCTGGCGCTTAGTCTCGTTGGCATTATCTATGTCTACGCCGGATCGTTTATAAGAAAGTCTTTTACTCATATCAAACCTTTCTCTTCGAGATATTTCTTAAAGCCTTTTTCCTGAAGTTTCTCGTCTTTCATTAGCACATCCGCGGACATTTTTGCCTTATATGCAGAAACTTTAGCCCTAATATCCGCGTCCCCTGATCCAATAATTTGCGCGGCAAGAATGCCGGCATTTTTTGCGCCATTAATCGCAACGGTCGCTACGGGAATGCCTGGCGGCATTTGTACGGTCGAAAATAGGGCGTCAACTCCCTGCGTGGTTTTGTTCATAATAGGAACACCAATAACAGGAAGCGAGGTATGCGCCGCGACGACTCCTGCAAGGTGCGCGGCGCCTCCGGCGCCGCAGATGAACATTTTGTAACCACTCGACTCGCCCTTTTTCACATACTCAACAACGGCTTCAGGCGTACGGTGAGCAGAGAGTGTATGGACTTCGCAACCTATCCCAAGTTCCTCCAGCACTTTGGCCGCATCCTGCATAATCGGTAAATCCGAATCCGAGCCCATGAGAATACCGACAAATGTTTTATTTATCATGAAAGTAGTGTACCGCATTTTTGAATAACTGAAGCCCCGACCCTTCTGACGGCAAGGCCCGGCCTTGCCGCACATACTCCTCACGCTGGTGGGTCCAGTGAGGTAATTGAATGAAGCGTACGGCGCGTTCAGGATGAGGCATAAGCCCCAATACACGTCCGTTGTATCCGGTAATGCCCGCAATATTTTGGAGCGAACCATTTGGATTTGCCGGCATATCGAAGTGTTTCGAGGTCTCACCTTCGACATACCGCAGAGCAATCGCGTTCTCTTTTTTTAGAACTTCGAGTGTCTCATGTGGCGCATAATATTTCCCCTCCCCGTGTGCAATGGGCACAGACATCGTCTTTATTCCCTTGAGCCACGGGCTGTCGTTCTTTACCTCCAGATCCACCCATCTACATGAATAGCGGGCCGAATCATTTGCGATGAGAGCACCCGGCAAAATTCCCGCGCTCGTAATGATTTGAAAACCATTACAGATACCTACCATCAGCGTGTCGCGCGCAAGGAATTTCTCTATTGCACCACCAAGATGCTGTTTTACTCGATTGCCATATGCCTTCCCCGAACCGGTGTCATCCCCGTACGAAAATCCGCCCGGAAATACAATGATCTGCGCCGTATCAAGAATCGCCGGTCTGGCGATTATGTCGTTGATGTGAATAATATCGGCTGTTGCGCCGACCGACTCAAACGCTGTCTTGGTCTCATCCTCGGTATTGAGACCATGGCCGGAGAAAATTATGACATGAGGCCTTTTCATAGAGTATCCGGCGATCCAAGAAGCCGGGATCGAAGATTCTTCAGGAACACAAGCATTGAATCATCGCCTTCAAAGTCCTCATCAGTCATACCGGCGGCGCCATCAGGTACTGTGCTCCCGATAAGCACGTGATACGCCAACAATTTCTTTGCGTTCTGATACTTTTTCTCCATGTTCATCCCGTAGACGGCAATTGCTTCCATAGCCTCCATCCAGGCGCCATCCATATTTCTTTCATCAAGATCTTTTAAGAGCCTTCCTCGAGCCTCTGCAACGCGAGTTGAGATATTCTTGGATCGTTCGAGATTTTCCATATTGTTATGACCAGTTTTTAAAGAACGACCGATACGAATCTGTAAGCGCGGAGAGGGAGATTTCGAGCTTTGTGTTCGGCAGCAAAATCGATACTGATGCCGATTGCGTCACTTCTCCAATGTTCGCGAGAGGAATACCTTTAAACGTTTTCTCAAAGTACTTCTGAGCCGATCGCCTCACCGAGACCAGCATGCGTCCCTGACTTTCAGAAAACAGTATTGCATCAGCCTCCTTCGCGCCCCCCTTCAGACTTCGTAAGTCCAAACTCGCGCCGAGCTGGCCCGCGATTGCCGATTTCGCGAGTGCCACGGCAAGACCCCCCCTTCCTACTCCAATAGCGGAAACAACGAGCTCGTCTTGAATAGTTTTAGCGAGTGCATCGTATGCCTTTGCGTTCTTTTTTGCATTAACGACAGGAGCTTCTTTACCGATTTGATTAGCGAGAGCGTAGTATTCCGATCCGCCAAGCTCGTCATGTGTTTCTCCGATAAGATACACAAAATCGCCCGCGCGCTTGAAATCAAGAGTTATTGCTTTTGAAACATCTGGAATAACACCGATTGCGGAAACGAGAAGCGTGGGGAGAGCCGCTATATGCACAGATTCGCCTTTTTCTGTGTATCCGCGGAAATCATTGAACATACTATCCTTGCCCGAAATAAACGGCGTGCCGTATGCAGTCGCGATGTCGTAGCACGCTTTTGCTGCCTGTTTCAGCTCCCACAATCGCTCTTGCTTCTCCGAAGATGACCAGCAAAAGTTATCCAGAATAGCGAGATAATCGCGGGAAGCTCCTGCGCAAATCGCGTTACGAACGGCAGTATCGATGGACGCAGCAGCCATTGCGTAGGTATCAATCTGCGAATACCACGGACAATACCCGTATGAAAGAACGATGCCGCGAGAAGAACTGGGTACAGGCTGCAGAACTGCAGAGTCCGCGTTTACACGCCCCCTACCATGGAGCGGTTTCGTGACAGATGTCCCCTGAACTTCATGATCATATTGCTCTGAAATGAAGGAGATCGAACCGACATTCGGTCGTGCCAAGACATCAAGCATCAATTGGCCCAATTCTATATTTCGCGCCCGATTCGATACTTCGGGAAAAACATGGGTAACTTTTTTAGTCTTTTGTTTTTCGATTGGGCGACCATCGTGGAGAAATGCGAGCTCCACGTCCATCACGACATGCCCTTTTGCACGAACAACACATTTGCCTGAATTCGTGAATGTTCCGATCTTTGTAGCCTCCACATCATGTCGGTCAAAGATTTTCTTAAGTGCTGTCCAATTCTTTTTTGGCACAGACAACGTCATGCGCTCTTGCGATTCCGAAAGCCAAATCTGCCACGGAGCGAGCCCCGGGTATTTTAGCGGGACTGTATCCAAATCTACTTCACATCCTCCGCTCTCTTTTGCCATCTCCCCTACCGAACCCGAAAGTCCGCCAGCGCCGTTGTCGGTTATGCTCGAGTACAATCCCTTGTCGCGCGCTTCGCGAATAAGCGCGTCAGAGAGTTTCTTTTGTGTAATTGGATCGCCAATTTGCACCGCTGTCGCAGGGCTTCCCGAGGCAAGCGATTCGGAAGAGAACGTCGCACCATGAATGCCGTCGAGTCCGACACGACCGCCTATCATCACGATGTAATCTCCCGGCTCGGCACACTTCTCGTGAAGATTGCGAGGCTTGCCCCGTAGCGAACTTCTTCCGCTACGGGGAATGAGGCCGACGGTCCCGCCAAAGACCAGCGGCTTCCCGCGGAAGCTCGGATCTACCGCCACAAATCCCAAGGACGTCGGGATACCGCTTTCATTTCCGCCAGCGTTGATGCCGTGAATAACACCTTCAAGAATTCTTCGCGCGGGCAGGAGCTGTTGCTTTTTCTTTTTATCACGGAAGAATTCTCTCCGGTCTTCTGGGCTTGCTACGAAAAATCCGTATGTATTTGCTATCGGCTTCGCACCAAGCCCAAAGCCCAGACAATCCCGATTGACCCCGACGATCGCAGTGACTGACCCTCCGAACGGATCAAGTGCCGATGGAGAATTATGTGTCTCCACTTTATGCGTAATGAGATATTCTTTATCGAATGCGATCGCGCCAGAATTATCTTTAAATACGGAAACGCAGAAATCTTTCTTGCCCTTTTGTTTTCGGATTCTTTTTGTCGCCCCCTTGATGTAACGACGATAGATCCCTTCTTTGACCTCATCCAACGGATCAGCAAAGATCGTGTGCTTGCAATGCTCAGACCACGTCTGTGCCAATGATTCCAATTCTACGTCTGTAGGGTTCCGACCAACTTTCTCGAAGTGGCCACGGATTATTTTGAGAGCGCGCAGAGAAAGTGAGAGAGGACCCCGGCGCGTGCCCTGCCTACCGGCAGGCAGGCATTTGTCCGCAATTCCCTCTTTTCCAATTTTTAGAAGTTCCGCATCGCTTACACCGAGATCGACTTCATCCGTCCCGACGACTTTCATCAGAGACACTTTCGGAACTACGATCGGAAAATCTCCTCCACTCTCCGCTTTAGAAAAGACAGAAGCCCGCTCGATGAGCGGGTTGTGGAGTTCATGTGCCATTGTTGCTACATCGCGAGCGGTAATTGCTCCATCGAGGAAAAGAGTCTTTGAAGAATAAACATCCTCACCTTCTTTGAGTGAGCGATCCAAACAATCCTCGATCGTTTGCCGCGCTGTCTTTCCGACATTATCGGTTACACCGGGCAAAAACCCGATTTCTATCGCGTATGCGTACAACACCGGAGTCGGTACATCTTCCGTGGAGTACATTTCCGTGATCTGATTCGTGAGACGTTGCGCGGCAGTATCTAGTTCAGCGGCCGAAAGTTTCGCATCAACGGTATACACCTGTACGAGAGAAGCGGCCTTCAAGCCGCTTTCAGGAAACCTTGTTTGCAAAGTGTGGAGATAACTTTGCGCTCGCGCGTCGGATATCTTTGTGGAGACTGCAATTCGATTTACCATGGTTCACGATACTACCTTCATGCTAAATGTCAAGAGTCTCATTGAATAGATTGTGCCATGATACCGCACATGAAGAGAAAACCCGAACGCCTCGTCCTTGCGAAAATGCTCAAAAGACTCGCCACCCGCATTGGTGCGCGAGTAACACTGGAGCCGAATTGGCAGATTGCGGGCCAGATCCGTTACCCAGCAAAAGCGGGTAAGGCCGGCATACATCGCTACTTCCGTTACAACACCGTCGATCTCAACCCTGTCGGATCGGCGGACATTTCGAAAGACAAAGACTATGCAACCTTTTTCATGCGCCGCATGGGATACCCGACCATTCCCGGCAAAGCATTCTTTTCAGACGAGTGGTGTAAAACGATCGGTTCATATCGCAACATAGATGCTGGATATCGCTATGCGAAAAAACTCGGCTTCCCCGTCATTATGAAGCCAAATAGCGGAAGCCAGGGCGTTGGCATCTCGCTCGTACACAACAAACAAGAGTTTTTGCGCGCGATGAAATATATATTTCGAAACGATAAGATCGCCTTGATTCAGAAGCCTGTGCACGGAAGAGATTATCGGATTGTAGTTTTGGATAAGGCGGTGATTTCCGCGTATGAGCGAATACCATTAAATGTCGCAGGCAATGGACGTTCAACTGTCCGACAGCTACTCACAAAAAAGGCACGCGAATTTCTTGCCTCGAGCCGTGACACGCAAATAAAGATTGATGATCCGCGTATTGCCAACAAGTTGAAACGCAAAAAAATGAACATGCGCTCCGTCCCCGTTCGAGGAGAGCGTGTGTATCTCTTAGACAACGCAAATCTATCCTCCGGCGGCGATTCGATCGATGTGACAAAAGAAATCCATCCGGAATTTAAGAACATCGCTGTCAAGCTGACAAAAGATATGGGCCTGCGACTTTGCGGCGTTGACCTTATGATAGAAGGAAGTATCACCAATAAGCCCGCCCAATATTGGGTCATCGAGATCAATGCGGCGCCTGGCTTGGATCACTACGTAAAAACCGGCAAAGCACAGCAAAAAATCGTCGAGAATTTGTACCTCAAAGTCCTGAAGAGCATGTCGCACTAACGCTCTAAATCCACCCACCGATATTTAATGCCATTCCATTCGTGCGATTCTTCAAATACTTTCTTTGTGAATTGATCTTCATACGGCGGGAAGAAGGTGTCCGCATCCTTTTTATCGTCTATAAGCGTGAGATACAGCTTGTCTATATATGATAGAGCTTGTTTGTAAATTTCAGCACCGCCACCAATGTGAATTTCTTCGGAGTTGAGTTCCCTCGCGCTTGCGATTGCCTCTTCGAGCGAAGAGGCGACAACAACGTTTGCAAAGGACCGTCCTTGGGAATCTACAAAGGACGGTCCTTTGCGAGAAACCACTATATTCGTTCTCTCCGGCAGAGGTTTACCCAGATATTCGACGATTGATTCAAATGTCTTGCGGCCTAAAATTATCGGGTATCCGAGAGTTAATCGTTTAAAGCGCCTTAGATCATCAGGAATGCGCCAGAGCAATTTTCCGTCTTTGCCGAGTTCTCTATTCTTCCCGATGGCAACAACGGCACAGATTCGAGCGGCCATGGTTATTCGAGAGCCGAAAAATCAGACTTTAATTTTTTGAGATCGCCGCTAAACACGAGTTTCATTTCGGCTGATTTCTCCTTCTTCCCCTTCTCCACCACATCTTTCTGATGCCAGCGACTTTTTTGCGGTTCGATTTTGTGTTTCAGCTCCTCAAAGACGATCTGACAAAATCTTTCGCCCGGGTGCAACTGGATAGTTTGCGAGCGCGTGTTGTTGCGTATAGGAAGCGTGAGCGGTCCCTCGTAGCCGGAATCGATGATGCCTGTCAGGTCGACGGAAAGCCCCTTACGATTCACCGATGAGCGCGGGTACAAGACCGCCATCAAGTCATTTGGCACCTTGATCGTCTCGAATGTCGAGACCAGCACGTACTCCTGCGGCAACAATTCAAAACACTGCCCTTGCTCAAGCTCAATAACATCAAAATACTCCGGTCCATGATCCTTCAGGGGATCGATCGAGAGCGCCTGTCGCCCCTTTGATGTCATCTTCCAGACCTTTGGAATGAGAAAAGTAAAGCCAAGGCGAAGATCGACAGCATGCATCTGTAATTGGAAGCGGTCGAGACCTGGGTAGAACGCGATATTCCCGCTTTTTACGCGATCGAGTATTTCCTTCTTTGTAAGAATTGCCATGGCGATATTCTACAGGACAATTGAGAGGCCGGTAATTGCGGGTTGTGGTTGGTATTGTAACGTAAATTGAGAAACAATCTCGTCGACCAATTTGTGGTCCTTTTTTTCCGCCCTTTCAAAAGAGCTCTTAGGGAGTGTTATGCGTATAGGCACATGAGTATTCTCGCGCTGTAGTAGTTCCTTCACCGCATCGTATTGATTGTCATAGATGTGCGCATTCGAGATGGAATGTGAGTACACGCCCACCCCGACATTCAGCTTCTGTGCCAGAATAGTCTGTAACAAGGCGAATCCGGCGACATCCGACGGGAAACCCAAGACCATGTCATTGGAACGGACAACGTTATGCAAATTCAATCTGCCTCCGATTATATTGACGGTAAACGTGTACGGACACGGCACGTTCTTCTTTTTTGTGACACCCAAACCATCCGAAGCAGGGTCCCATGTAACGACAACACCATGCCGCGAACTTGGTTCTTTTTTCAAGAGATCTATGAGGAGTTTGATCTGGTCTCTCCCGAAATGTTTCCGCCACCGATAGCCATACGCCACGGTGACGACATCGGCGGGGTTCGTGAAGCTGTCCCAAATCTTTGTGTAGTCGCGCAAAAAATCGGCAGGCTTTCTAACTCCGGCAATAAACCACACTTGCTCGGCTACGAACATTTTGACCGGAATTTTGCGCAATGTAAGAAGCGGAAAACCTTCTTTCTCCACATCGAGTGAGAAGTGAAGTCCCGGAATGGCCATGACCTCATGACCGGTGCGCTCATTTTTCTCCCGTACACCCCGCTCGAAGATCTGTCCGAGCAATCCTTGATATATCTCGTCAAAGCGGGTCATGGAGCGATTATACCTATCAGAAAGAATCTAGTCGAAGGCATGGTACATTGGCGCTATGTTGTCTATTGACTATCCTTACATCCCGACTGGCCGCATCATGCGCTACGTCGATGCGCACAATCCTTTCATACAAGAGGCGCGGGAATATGCGAAACTCCATTCGCTCGATGATGTGGTCAAAACAGGATCCGTAGTTGTGAGAGGCGGCGAGGTGATCGGGCGCGGGGCCAACGGAAGCAATTATCATACCGAGCACGGCTGCGAGCGCGTGAAGCGCGGGATCCCGACCGGACACGGCTACGAATTGTGTGAAGGTTGCCATCCAAAAAACCATAGCGAGCCGCGTGCAATTGCCGATGCAATGAAAAACGGCCACGACACTGTGGGTGCCGATCTCTATCTCTGGGGGCATTGGTGGGCGTGCGCGCCATGTTGGAATGCGATCATCGAGTCAGGCATCGAAAACGTCTACCTCCTTGAAGGCAGTGAAAGACTTTTCAACAAAGCGCACCATGGCAATGTTATCGGCAGGCAGTTTGCCGATGTAGAATAAAACATGCGCGGAAAATTCATTGTATTCGAGGGTGGCGAAGGGTCGGGTAAAACGACAATCGTCGAGCGACTCAAAAAAGCATATCCAGATTTTGTATACACCCAAGATCCCGGAGGTACGAGACTTGGCGAGGAAATTCGCGAACTCCTCATGTCAGACAAGACAAAAGGCATTGATGTGCGTAGCGAACTATTATTATTTCTTGCCGGACGCGCACAAATGATCGCGGAAATAATCAAACCAGCGCTTGATTCGGGCAAGATCGTCGTTTCAAATCGTTTTGCGCTTTCATCCATCGCTTACCAGATTTATGGACGACAACGACCCGAACTCTTACCACTCTATCGTGCAGTTTCGGATTCTATGCTTAAGGGGTATATACCCGATGCGTGTATACTGCTCGACGTCACGCCAGAGATCGGCATCGCGCGTGCCCGCTCGCGCCCTGATGAGCCGACTAGATTCGACAACGAGGAACTCGATTTCCATATTCGCGTGCGCGAGGGATATAAAAAGCACATTGCAGAATTTGGGACGCCCATGATTATCGATGCAGATAAACCGCTTGTAGAGGTCTGGACGCAGGTGGAGAATGCCGTACAATCGGTACTATCTAACTAATATATGATTTAGCTACACAATATCCCATTATTATTCTTTCTAAATCCTCCCTATGGATTATTCACATGTGCAAAAACAAGACCAAGAAATATTCGACGCTCTCGAAGGCGAAGAGAAGCGCGAATCAGAAGGGCTCGAATTGATTCCCTCCGAAAATTATGTATCTCGCGCCGTACGTGAGGCTAATGGCTCATGTCTGACCAACAAATATTCCGAAGGGTATCCCGGAAAACGCTACTACGGTGGACAGACGTATACAGACGCAGTGGAAATACTCGCAATCGAACGCGCGAAGAAACTTTTTAATTGCAAATATGCCAATGTACAGACTCTCGGTGGCGCAAACGCAAATATCGCGATGTACTTCGCTCTTCTTGAGCCAGGCGACACGGTCCTCGGAATGGATCTCTCGCATGGCGGCCACCTCACACACGGGCATCCTGTCACCTATCTCACAAAGATCTTCAACTTCGTGCGCTATAAGATGAAAGACCCGAACACAGGGGAGATCGATTACGATGAGATGCGTACAGTCGCGCAAAAGGAAAAGCCTAAGATCGTGCTCGCAGGATTTTCCGCGTATCCCCGTGAATTGAATTATGCAAAATTCGTCGAAATAGCTCGCGAAGTTGGTGCATACGCTGTCATGGACATTGCACATATCGCAGGATTGATTGCAGGTAAGGCGGTGAAAAGTCCATTTGATTTCGGGTTCGACGTGATGACCTCGACCACTCACAAGACCCTTCGCGGTCCACGCGGGGGCCTCATTCTGACTCGCGAAAGCGAGGAGGTCGGCAAAAAGATAGATAAGATGGTCTTCCCGGGTCTTCAGGGAGGACCACACATGAACAACATCGCCGCAAAAGCAGTCGCGTTCGGCGAGGCGCTCATGCCGTCATTTAAAACCTATGCGCATCAAATCCTGAAAAATGCAAAGGCAATGGAAAAAGTGTTCCTGGAAAACAATATCCGCCTGCTCACTGGCGGCACCAGCAACCACCTGCTCCTCGCCGATGTTTTCGGCTCGCTTGGCATTTCCGGACATGAGGCGGAAACGCTGCTCGACCATGCGGGTATCACTTTGAACAAAAACTCAATCGCCGATGACACACGCAAGCCGATGGACCCTTCTGGCATCCGCTTCGGCACGCCAGCTATCACGACACGGAAATTCACCGAAAAAGAAAGTGCGCGCGTCGCCGAGCTCATGGTAGATGTAATGAAGAATAAGAGCGATACAAAAAAGCTCTCCGCCGTTCGGGAGGAAATACGGACGATGTGCGCAAGGTTTCCTGTTCCTGAATCGTTCGTCTAGACCGAACGAAATAATTTTGGGCACAGATGCGTTATAATGCCTCGAATGCCCGAGTTTTCTTTGACTGCCATTATCCAATTCGTCGGCTACCCCGGCCTCTTTGCGACGGTCTTCCTCGAATCCGGAGTTTTCTTCGGCTTCTTCCTCCCAGGAGCTTCGATGCTATTCACTGCGGGATTGCTCGCATCTCAAGGATTTTTCAACGTGTGGATTCTTATTCCGCTTCTCACAATTGCGGCAATTCTCGGTGACAACGTAGGCTATTGGTTTGGTGCAAAAGTCGGTGTACGGCTTTTCTTGCGTCCCGATTCTCGATTTTTCCATCACGAACATCTGGAACAGGCAAAAGTATTCTATGAGCGGCACGGTTTTCTAGCCATAGTACTAGCGCGTTTCGTACCCATCGTACGCACTTTTACACCCATCGTCGCAGGCATCGTTCGTATGAGGTATCGAACATTCCTTATCTACAACATCATGGGCGCTTTGGCCTGGGCGTCGGGTGTTACCTTCATTGGCTACTATCTGGGAGGGAAAATCCCCGGCATCGAGAGATTCCTGACTCCTATCATCATCCTCATTATCATCGCAACGTGTATACCGCTGGTGCTAGAGTTTCTAAAGCAGAGAAAAAAGACTATATCCTCTGCTTGAGGAGAGCGAGTCCGCCCCAGAGACCGCCATTGTCCCCGAGCTCTGCCATTTTTATGAACGGAGGTCTCGGATACATTGCGAGAAGTTTGTTGAGCGATTCTTGGACGCGCGAAATTGGAATGGGATTTACGCCGACTATCATTGAACCTCCGAGCACAATAGTGTCTGGCGACCATCGCTCGGTTACTACACGAAGTCCTTCTGCAAGTATGTCCGCAAGTTTATTTCGCTCCTCCACTGAATCAAGATCTTTAGGGTGAATGCCAAATTTCTTTGTTACAGCTGTCCCCGAAACAATGTCCTCAAGGTCAGTGCCATTTACTTTGATGCTAGCGACACCGCCAGCGGCAGCGATTCTTCCGTCAACTATCCACCCTCCTCCAACGCCCGTCGAAACAGTGACGTACGCAAGTGCCGTCGCTCCTCTTCCCGCTCCCGCGTACGCTTCTCCCAAGCCCGCGAGCGCCGCATCATTGACCATGCGTACAGAAACGCCGAAGACTTCCGAGAGTTTTTGCACAATATTCATCCCTTCCCACGCGCGCAAATTACGTGCTTCTGATATCTCACCAGAGTTGCTCACGCTTCCCGCAACACAACCTGTAACTGCAGTGATTTTCTCTCCGCGCGCGCACTCGCGTGCTAATTCAACAAACTTTGCAATTCCTTCCAACGGATCTCTTGGCGTCGGGACTTTTTTTATTTCACCCAACGAGTCCGCCGAAGCCGCGGCGACGCGCATATTCGTCCCACCAATATCTGCAACAATGTACATTGTTGTATATCAGCTCATAAAAGCGATACCGCCGAAATCGGTTTTTCTAACCTCTTTATAAAGCGTGTTCGGGACAAGCGTGGGTGTGCCGTTCTTTTCAACGACGTAGTACGCAAAACCGCGCATCTTTTTAACAGCTTCATAATCGGCATGTCCAGGCATTGAAGCGGAATCGCCTGTCCCCAGAATGGGGCTGTTATCCGCAGTCACAAGCCACTCTGCGCCGGTGTTTACGACAAGATGGCCGTAACCAGGCGGCATATACACAGAATCCCCCGCTTTGATGGAAATCGCTTTGAATTCCTCGATCCTGTCCGGCTGTGGCGCGCCATTATCCACCACCATTTTCTGCAGCAACGCGATACCCACACCATGCACAAGCCAATACGTTTCGTCCAAATCGCCCACATGGTAGTGGCCGTACGTTTTTATGTACTCGCCTCCAACGGTCCCAGACTCCCACACGGTAATATTACGCTTCTTTGATCCGCCACGGATCATGTAGTAGTGAGTCGCCGGTCCTGGCGCCGTCGAATCCATAAGTACCTCTTTCATCTTTTCGTGTGTTCGTGATGCGAGCGGCTCGAATGTCATGCGCACTATTCTAGCATGCCAATGTTTCAGCTACGGGGCGGGGTTGCAGTTCTTGCAAATACCCAGTTCACCCAATCGATCTAGATATTTAAGGACTGTAGTCACATATGAAGCATGCGCCCACGTGAGTGGCGAAGCGCAGACCTGCTCGCCGGTTTGTGGATTAAGTTGTTCGGAAAGTACTCCCGAGGGTTGCGCATAGCGGACTACCCATGAGAAAATCTCGCGGACACGGTCTAAATCAGATTCGGTCCGTGCGTTTGCAATCAGATATTCAGCGTACCAGAGAGTCGTAATAACCCATGGGTTTCCCGACGAAGGGCCTTCGATACGGTAATAATCATCGTTCTCAAATCGGGCCAAACCTCCAATAGAAACACCGTGAGTCAACGCTCGCACGGTGTTTTCAAATGCGCGATCGAGTTTCTTGTCACCGGCAGGCAATATACCGAACGCGAAAATCCCGTACACACTGGAAATATCAAGTGTCTTATCGTAGCTCAATCCCGCGTCTGTCCAATTCACCAGTTTCACAAATGTTCCGCTTTTCTCGTCCCACAGATACTTGAGAATGGCCTCGCGTACCTCGGATGCGGCATTTCGATAACGCGTCTCGTGAGAATCTTTGCCCAATATTTTCGAAAGTTCAGCGGCCGCAACAAGAGCACCGCACACGCTCGCTGCAGTAAAAGTGGAACATCCGCGTAAGCGCTCCCAGAGATCATACGACGGCTTCGGGAGCTTGGTCGCAGCATCTCGATATTCGACCAAGAAATTCGCCGGTTTTTCTACCAAAGTGCTGAAGACTGACTCAATAAACTCTAGGTCATGACTATGTTTGTAATGTTCAAGAAGCGCATAAATAACGAGAGCCGTCTCGTCCTCTTGTATAGGCAGCTGCGGCTGTCCGTCTCGAATCCAGGGATGCCATGAGGAGCCGAGTGATTTATCGGGCAGATATTTGTGCATGAAATAACCTTCTTTCGTTATGACGTCTTTGCAAAATTCGAAAAAACGCCTCGACACATTACTCTGTCCCGCACGGTCAAGTGACATCGCCACATAGGCACCATCGCGCGGCCAAACATAGGAATATGTATCGAGGCCGTATTGCAACATATCAGAATCGATAGACGCAATGACTCCCCCGTCGACATCGACATGTGCGCGCATGTACATGAGAGAACGCCTAAAAAGCGATATATGCTCTTTCGAAAGTCCGTGGAAATTCCAATCGTATGCGTGCACCCATGCGTACCAGAAATTTGTTGTTGATTTGATCAAATGTTCCGGTGTTTTTCTGATAATGAATTGATTCAGCTCTTGGGCTTGCGCAATAGATTGAGCGACGGCAATCCAGTAATGACATATCCGTGACTGTCCTCCCATATACGGAGCGTAGAGACCTATCACGGAGTCCGCTGGCCCGTGCTCTATCGGATTTTTTGAAAGCAGTCCGTCATCGGCATCGCGATACGATCCTTGCAGCCCGTGGAAATTTGCTCTGCCGGTTGTGTAATCTTCAAACACGGCGCCATCCAAAATTGCTCGTATGAGAAACGCGCGGTGACCCTTGTAATGTATGATAGCGTGCGATTCAGGGTCGAAATACGCCGTGTCGCTTCCGTGTGTTTTATATATCTCGAATTCATGCCCAAAGTAAAGTTTTATCTCTCGGTTTTGATCCAACATATTTTTGATGAGAACACGCCGGATGAAGACGGGCCGTTCGTTGTACACAATATCTTTGAATGTGAGCTCTACTCCGATCCGGGAGTTGCGCGCGAGAACAGAGCTCGCAAGAGCTTCCTCTTCACAAGAAATACTGATTTCCCATGCAGGGTCCTGCGAAAGCCAGCTTATCTGCCCGTCCACCAAGATGCCGACTCGATGCAAGTAGTGCCCGCGCACATGATCTTCGAGCCCCACATGCGGATAGTAAATATCGCGCACTTCTGCAAACTTATCGAGTGCCACACACAGTTCGCCATTCGAAAGAACGATGGAGCGGGCCATAGTTCAACTTCCGCCTGTGGTCTGCAACCCTGTCCCGAGCGCAGTCGAGGGAGTCGAACCGCGTTTATGTACACGCAATCTCAAATCAGAAAGCGCATTCATGTAGGCAATGTGAGCATCGTACGGTGATTCATACGGAGAGAAGTAGGCATGCACATCGCCGTCTGCAAACCATTTCGTACACATATAGTAGAAATGATCCGACGTTTGGAGTTTGCGCCAATCTTCAAGCAACTTGTGGTCATTCGCTAGACGTACATCATTCTCAAGTGCATATACATGTTCGATGGCCGCTTTCTGCATTGGATTTCCCGCCCATGCGGTAAGATCTCGATCGGTATCGGCCCATGTGAGTATATGAGGCACGTCGACTTCGTCACGCGATTCGTAACTCGTAATAACCTCCGAAGGAGTTTTGAAATCAATCTCCGGATTCTTTGCGAGCTCTTCGGGCAATTTTTCTAGAAAGTTAAAAATACCCGTCTCCTCCCATTGATGTTCGCCAAATGTCTCGTAATCCATAAAAAGATTTACCGTATCGCCCTCGGCATCACCGAGCCATACACCAAATTTCTCCGCCGTTAAGGGCCACTCAGACCAATCTCGCGAAGAAAAGCGAAATGCCACATCATCGGAGAGCCGATAATTCTTCAGAAGAAGGCGTACATTTTCTGCTCCTTTTGCTTTGTATACATAATTCGGACTGCGCCAACCCAATATCGGATCCCACCCTTCAGCGACCACACCAGAGTAACCAGCTGTATCAGCCCACAGACCGAGGTCGTTGCGGTACGAGAGCTCGGTATTGCGGAAAACACGGGGGCGCACACCAAATAAACGGCGTACAATTTCTCGGTGTTTTGTAACTTGCTGCTCAAATTCTGCCGGCGAGTAGAAAAAAGCGAGAGTATGATAATACGTCTCGCCCAGAACTTCCGCCTGCCCCGAATCTATCACCCGCTTAAAAAGCTCTATCGCCTCTGGCGCGTAGCGTTCTAGCTGTTCCAAGGCAACGCCTGAAAAGGAAAAGCTGACACGAAATCCAGGATGTCGCTTGAGAAGCTCCAGCAAAAGCGTCGTTGTGGGAATGTACGATTTACGCGCTACTTTCTCTATGATTCTTTTATTGTTGAGATCACTATCTCCGCGGTCATTGAAATATTCCGGGTCATTCCCAATATCAAAAATGCGGTATCGCTTCACGCGATACGGCTGATGCACTTGAAAATAAAAACAGACCGACTTCACGCAGTCATTCTACCACCTATCCGACGAGCTCGTGCACAATTCCCCCCACTTTTTGCGCAGCATCCGACCATGTGAGACGTTCCGCCTCCTTTGCTGCATTCTCCGCAAGCGCCTCACGCAATCCAGGGTAGCCGACCACAGAAAGAATTTTGTTTGCCATTTCATCCACATCCCAAAAGTCGACTTTCAAAGCATGGCGCACAACTTCCGAGACGCCCGATTGTTTTGATATGAGAACAGGCGTCCCCAACTTCATCGCCTCGAGAGTCGTAATACCAAACGGCTCCGAAACCGAGGGCATCACGAAAAGATCAGCCGCCCTGTAGACTTCGTGCCTCTCGGAGCCCCCAAGGAAACCGGTGAAAAACACGTTGCTGGCAATGCCTAATTCTGCAGCAAGATGCACTATCTGATTTTCCATGTCACCCGAACCTGAAATAATGAAAAGAATCTTGGGATTGCGCTCCAATGCGCGTTTTGCGGCGCGCAGAAAATAATCGGGTCCCTTCTGGAGTGTTACTCGACCGATAAAAAGAACCAGTCTGTACCCCGATGATTTCAAGGAGCGCAGACGCGGCAGAGAGCCGTTGCCAGAGGGGACGGTCGTGTCATCTATTCCATTGTATACAATGCGTACCTTGTCTCCCGGAATGCCGTATTCTCTTACGATGATATTTCTTGTGAGTTCAGAAACAGCGATTACGCAATCAGCCGCCTCCATCCCCTCTTTTTCGATTTTGAAAACATCTGGATTCACTCCCCAAGGACCTCCGCAACGATCAAATTCAGTAGCATGCACATGCACGATGAGAGGTTTGCCAGTCGCGCGCTTTGCTTCTTGCCCCGCACCGAAGGAAAGCCAGTCATGGGCGTAAATTACATCAAACTGCTCCTCGAGGGCAATGGCAGTAGCAAGGCTTGCATAGCGGCGAACCTCGTCCAATAGATCTTCCCCGTACATCCCCTTTTTGTCGCCGCGATAGTTTCCGCTTGCAAGGTACGGCTTCAAAATTGAATTAACCGCGCGGCCTTCGACTCCGGTTTCAGCAAATATCATTCGTACCCATGGAGTTTGAACATCCAGTTTCTTTGGCATGACAAAGATCACTTGAATACCGAGCACGGAAAGTGCCTTGGTAAGTCCCAAACACGCAACACCCAAACCTCCGCTGTTGTACGGCGGAAATTCCCACCCAAACATAAGGATGCGTGTTTTCACGTACTGCAATTTTATCATACACGTGCTACTCTCTTTGCATGAATTGTCCGCGTGTCGCAATATTCGATCTCGACGACACCTTGGCCGAGAGTTTCGAATCGCCGTCGAAAGAGATGATCGGGCGGATTATCCGCCTCCTCGAACGCATACCTGTCGCAATCGTGACGGGCCGGGATTTTCCGTGGATGGCACGGGACTTCCTGCCGCGCATTGTCGCCGCTGGTCATATGAGAGACTTTTATCTCTTCCCCGAAGGGGCTGCGCAGTGCCTCCAGTGGGATGGCCGAGAGTGGAAAGAACTGTACGGGTGGTCTATTTCCGATGAAGATCGTGCGCGCATCAGAAAAGAAGTACTCAAAAGTGTCGAGGAAACGGGAGTGCTCGAAGGATTGCCATGTTTTGGGGAGCAATTTGTCCAGAAGAGGGCTATGGTAGCGTTTGCCGCGCTTGGTACCGATGTGTCTCGCGACCTCAAATATTCATGGGACCCCGGCAATAAACGCCGTTCTACTTTGCGCGATGCGATAGCGGCTAAACTTCCGGAATTCGATGTCCTCATGGGCGGCGCAACTTCGACAGACGTCACCCGGAAAGGCATCAATAAATCCTATGGAATCGAATGGCTTTCAAAACGTCTTGATATCCCGGCCCGCGAGATGTTCTACGTAGGAGATGCCTTGTTCGAAGGGGGCAACGATGCCGTAGTCATTCCAACGGGGATTCCTACGCGCTCTGTCTCCGGCCCGCCCGAAACGATGAAAGTACTCGACGAGCTCCTCCTCGCCTGCGCCGCGTTAAGTTGACATATACATATAATGATTTATAGTTCCATGGGTCGCAATCCCGCGACACTAGGTTATTGGAGGGTGGCGCAAATGCAAATCGGGCCAGTCGGTGCGGTACATGCACCCTTGCCAAGGGCAAGAGATCCTCTTCAGGTCTCCCCAGGCGAGAAAAGAATCCTCGATGCGTACGACAAGGCCAAGCAAGCTGGGTTCGGTCATGGGATGTCCGAAATCGCAAAGGCAATCTACGGGCATATCGAGAAAATGTGCGGCCAAGCAGAAGTGTCTGGCCAAAAAATCCCAATCGAAGTCGTGCAGGAACTCAAGAAAAGCTCCGACGCGATTCTGACCGATTGCCTCGAGCGCAAGGTAAGCCCGATCGTCATCGTCTACGACTTGCGCAAACTGCTCGCGTAAGCGCTTGGCAAGTTCCACTAAAGGGATCGGACATAATGTGTCGCGATTCCGAAGGCCGCGCTCCCCACCGCGGCCTTCACTCTTTTAATGCTGATATAATCGATGAATCTTCTCGAGGACCTCGCGCGCCTAGCCAAATGTGAATGCGTAAAAGCGCACCCCCGTGCCCCGAACCTTCAATTCAAGCGTATGCTCGCCCGATTCCATATTACGGATGAGCTTATACAACCTGCTTTCTTTCATTGTAACAATCCCGCTCACATTTACATCCGCGCCGGCAGTCGTGCCGACTGGCTTGCCGTCCTGCAATACCTCGACTTCAATCGGCATATCTGCGTCGGCTACGATATACACTTCTTTCGCGTTGTATTTGTAAACAATCGACGCGTCAGAAACTGCCTCCGCAAATTCCGGATTTATGACCCACGCTCCGCCAAGATAGAGGGCGTCTCGCATGAAGGTTCGCGGTAATGAGAATTTTTGCTCTCCTTGGCGGCCGGGCGTCCCATTAGCGAGATATTCATTTCGGAGAGAACCAAAGTACGCTTCCGGACTTCGGGCAGCGATCGTAGTTTGAGGTACATCCGATACTGCCAAGGAATCGGATATGCCGACCGTTGTATCGCCCAGTACTTGCGTGCGTTCGAGGAGAAGCTCACGAATCTTCATTTCCGTCTCCAAATACGCGCCCTCGCCGATGTGGTCGTACACCACGTAGCCGTCGATATCTATCAGATACTTCCTCGGCCAAAATCTGTTTTGATACGCGTTCCATGTCGAAAAATCATTATCAAGAACCACCGGGTATTTAATTCCCATTCTTTCCGTCGCTTCGAGGACATTTTGGTAGACTTTTTCAAACTCAAATTCCGGCGTATGCAGTCCGATGATGACAAGTCCCTTGTCTTTGTATTTTTCGTACCAGGCGTTCAAATACGGTGTCGTTCGCTGACAGTTAATGCAAGAATACGTCCAGATATCGAGAAGTACGACCTTTTTTCCGACAAACTCACCAATAGTGATTGGGGTCGCCTGCCCTGAGCTCGTCGAAGTGGTGTTGATAAAACCATCGGGTGTCGTAATCTCTTTTGCCGTGGGATAGAGCTTCGCTTTTTCCTCTGTACCCATAACTGTTTTTACCTCTACATTTCCACCGACCGTATCGCGCGGAGCTTTTTGTGAATTGAGATAGATAATGCCGCCGACAACCAAAATAATAAGCCCGACGGAGATGATTATTTTTGGGACATTCATATGATGAGAAAATTTTACTTGAGTTTGATAACACCGGTCTTTGTCCACACCAAGCCGTCTTCCTGGTGATGTATCGCCCAAGAAAACCATAGCGCGTAATATCCGGGAATCACGGTGCCATCTGCCCGCCTCGCAATGATATCTCCGTTTTTTGACTCTGCTGTAATTTCTTCCGTGCCAGCGCCGACGCGCGCCGTAACGCCTCCTTCCAAATCGAGAAGTTTAAACGCGATCGAAGAGCCGAGAACATCAACAATAAACATCGGTTCTTTGAGGGGTAGGCGCGTATCGTTTATGGATATCGGAAAATAAATATTTTCATTTTCGTTGTAATCTCCATACGGATAGAAAGTATAGTCGCGGCTAAAACCGGTATTGGTACTTAAGATCTCTGCTTGGGGGAAACGTCCGCGCACATCGCCAAAGGAAGCAATTTGAAATGGCACGCGCGTCAGTTTCTTGCCTGTTTTTTTGCCTACAACGGCCTCGCCCCTAATTTGCGACCATAGGCTTTCCGTGTCGCGGTCGTACATGAGGAGGTTGGATTCATAGAGTTTTCCCGATACGCCGAATGTTTCTTTCTTGCCGGAAACTACCGCGTCAAAGACAATCGCAGAGGCGCATAAAGGGCAAAACGTCACCACCACCGCTTCTCCCTCAATCGTGTCATTGACCACCTCGTGCCAAACAAGAATAGTGTAAGGATAGAATTTCTCAGTCTCGCCGCGGGAAAGCAAAATGCCGGAAATATCATCGGTCAAAAATTCCCTGGCTTCTTCTACCGAGACAAATCTTGGATTATCGATAGCGGGAATGCCGTCTTTACCGGGTCCACCAGAAAGCACTTTCGCAAGCTCAATCGAGGCAACGGACGTGTCGGTTTTCAGTCCGTCTCGAGAAAATTCTTGCCTAAAAGAAGCAGCGCCTTCCGAAATATCTTTTTCTCTCGTATTCCACGCCCAAAATCCGAAAAGAAAAATGAGTATAACGCCGACAAAGACGATGATTGAATTCTTTGGCATACTCTGCCTTCTATGAAAGCGCTTCCTTTTTTACTGCGGTCGAGGCAAGGTAGGAAAGAAATCCGGGGATAAGGGGCAGAATGCAAGGGCTTAAGAATGATCCGACTCCGGCAAGGAAAGAAACGCCGAAGTTAAAAATCGTAAGCGAATTGATACCGCCGCCGATTGAGGTTACTAAATTCAGAGAGAGAAGAATGTCGGTGAGAAACTGTAGGTTTGCCACGCGAGAGAGTGTCCCCGTAAAAACAAGGACACCAAGGGCAATAAGAACGACACCGAAGAAATATTGGAAGTACTGGAGCTTTTTGCCTAAGCGATTGATGAATGTCTGCGCTTGGTTGGTGAAAAGCCCGACCAGAAGGAACGGGATTCCTAGTCCAAGCGTATAGGCAAAAAGGAGTAAAAACGCGCTCGATGCCGCCGTCGTCGCAAGCGCCAAAATAGCCCCCAAGGCCGCGGAAACGCACGGAGTCCAGCCCACGGCAAAAGCCGCGCCGAACACAAACGATGTCAGATAGTGAGAGCGGAACCGGCGCTTGACGAGAATTTTATGGTCTCGCTTTAAAAACGCCGGCGTAAACAAGCCGAGAAGGAAAAAACCAAAGAGAATAATGATCACTCCGCCAATTCGACCGAGCCACTCCTGAACCACATAGGAGGCGCTTGAGAGTACCGTCTGTAGAAGGACGCCGACAAGCGAGAACACGAGGGAGAAGCCGAGCACGAAGAAAACACTGGAGAAAAAAATGCTCCAATCCCGCGGCGGCTTTTCGGCAGAGGTGGTTTGATCCATTTTCTATTGAGCGAGTGCTTTGTTAATTTCCGTAAGGTAGCGCATTTTGTCCCACGAATCAGGCGCTTTCAGAATTTGTTTACCATTCTTCAGAAACACTTTCGTATGCTGGTAGGGAATGCCATACTCCGCCGCGAGAGCTTTTTCTCCACTATCCGTGTCGCTGTCTTTGTAGCTGATGCGAATTCCAACCACCCTATCGGTTGTCAATTCGTTGAACGCGGGAATAAGGGCGTTTGCAACCTCCTCTTTGCAGATCGGGCACCAGTTGGCATAGAAGTAAAGTACTACCAATTTATCAGACGCAATCGCCGCATCGTAATCCGCCTTGTTGTAATCAATGAGTGGCGCTGACTTGCCGGCAAGAACAGTCCCTGTGTATTTCACCATCATTGTGTCACCCTTCTTCATCATCGCTCCCTCATCCTTTTGCATCATTGCTTCATCTCCCTTCTTCATCATGGTGCCTTCTCCGCCGGTTGACGGATCCATTATCGTCTCTTCCTTCTTCATCATCTCTCCTTCCGCACCTGTACCGTCTTTTATCATGACATTCTCTACCGACGTAGTCTTAGAGTTTTGGAAAAGGAAGAATCCACCTCCGAGAACAACAATAACTCCAACAATCCACGCAATAATATTCATAACATTGTTATCTACTACCTATAATGTGCGCAGTGTAAAAGATGCCAGACGTATGTCAAGGAGGCTTGACATTGGCTCTGTGTACAACCTAACGGTAGCGAGCGCTATAGACGCGTGCTCCCACCTTCGCAAGGACCATCACAAGGAGCGCTACGACGAGCCACGGATCAAGTGATTCCCCCATGCTCTCGACGACGATAGCAATAATCAGCACACCAGCCCCCGATAGATATGCTAATCGGCCGGCAAACATGCGATGGGCGTCTTCTCGCTCATCTCCGACGCGTTCTCGTAAGACAAACACCGCAAACGCCCCAAACGCCACAACGACCGCCGCAAGAATCGCCATATGTGCCATGTTCGGCATCCATATATCAAATGGGTTCACCAGCAACGCGGCGACTATCGTAAGAATAATCGCGCTCACGATTTCTGGATACTGTTTATTTGTCATAAGAAATGGTGAATATTTTCTCTACAGGGACATGGAAGTGCTTTGCGACCTTGAGCGCGAGGAGTACCGATGGAGTATAATTCCCTTTCTCAATCGCGATAATGGTCTGTCGGCTGACCCCGACGTATTCGGCAAGTTGCTCTTGGGTAATGCCGGATTCCGTCCTCCGCACCTGTACGGTATTTGATGCATATTCGCGCATGAAAGTATATAGAGAATAATAGACAGTGCGTATAGTGTCAATGAGACTTTACATTGAGTATATCGTCTACCTAGTTCAATTGTAATCCTGATATAATTGCGCAATGAATTTATGGGAGGATATCGCACACCTTATCAAAGGCGACGTGAGCGATGATTTAATAGTACGCACTCAATATAGCCGAGATACAAGTATTTTCGAACGGATGCCATCGATAGTGGTTTTTCCCGAAGACGCAGACGACGTCTCGGCAGTTGTGAGATACGCGCACGATGCAAAGTCCGGCCCCTCGACAGGGCTCGGGGCAAGCGGTGAGAATATATCCATTGCAGCACGTTCCGCCGGCACCGATATGACGGGCGGACCACTTACTGATTCGATTTCGCTCGTATTCACTGCACGCATGAACCGCATGGGAGAAATCGGTGAGGATTATGCGGTGGCCGAGCCCGGTGTGTATTATCGCGATTTCGAGAAAATGACGCTCGCAAAACGCGGCATGATAATGCCATCCTATCCTGCCTCGCGCGGACTCTGTGCAATCGGTGGTATGGTCGCCAACAATTCCGGCGGCGAACTCACGCTCCTTTATGGAAAAACCGACCGTTACGTTCGCGAGCTTGATGTCGTACTCTCCGATGGGACGCAAACTACGTTCAAACCGCTTACCATGCGCGAGCTCGCCGCAAAAGAAGCTCAACAAAATCTCGAAGGGAAAATATATCGCGAGATCAATGCGCTCGTAAAGACGCATGCAGCCGAGATAGAAGCGGCGCGGCCCAATGTTACGAAGAATTCTGCCGGCTACGCATTGTGGAATGTGTTCAGTAAAAAACACAATACATTCGATCTGGCACAACTTGTAGTCGGCTCTCAAGGCACTCTTGCGCTCGTAACAAAGGCAAAACTTGGACTCATAAAAACAAAAGAGCACCGTTCGATGCTCGTCGTATTCCTCTCCGATATCGGGATACTGCCAACGATCGTGGAGCGAGTCTTGAAATTCAAACCCGAATCGTTTGAATCATACGACGACCAGACTTTTAAGCTCGCGGTGCGATTCATCCCGCAGATCATCAGGCACTTCGGAATACTGCAAATGATCAAACTTGGTTTCGCATTTATTCCGGAAATGTGGTTGGTGGCGACCTCGAGCGTGCCCAAGCTCGTTCTCATGGCGGAATTCGCAGAAGACACCGCATATGATGCGCTACAAAAAGCCGAAGAGGCGCGAGACGCGCTCGAAGGTCTTGCCGTGCGTACGAAAATCGCGCGCTCTGAAGCTGCCGCCGCGAAATACTGGACCATTCGCCGCGAAAGCTTCGCGCTCTTGCGCAAAAATCTGCGCGGTCTCTACGCCGCGCCCTTTATCGACGACATAGTCGTGCACCCAAGCGATTATCCGCGCTTTCTGCCAGAATTGGAGGCTTTGCTTTCCGGCTACAAACTTATATATACAATTGCCGGACACATTGGAGACGGGAATTTCCATATCATTCCTCTCATGAATCTTGGACGCGCAGTTGATCATAAGGAAATATTGGAATTAAGCCCCAAGGTGTATGAGCTAGTCGGGAAATATCATGGCTCAATCACCGGAGAGCACAACGACGGCATCATCCGAACGCCTTATCTCCCCCTTATGTATGGAGAGAAGATCTGCGCGCTTTTTGCCGAAGTTAAAAACATATTCGACCCTCTGAATATTCTGAACCCCGGAAAGAAAGTCGGTGGTACAATAGAGAACATCGAGAAGTTTATGATTCGCCATGGGTAAGTTCGGTACAAGACTTGCCGCTTTTTTTGCTGTTTTTCTAACGCCAATTGTCGTGCTCGCGCACGAAGTGTATGTGCTGGATAACGAAACTATAAGCCGCGCAATGAGCGTCGTCTCGCCCAATCCCTTTTCTGCCATCACTGGAAACGAATTTGAGTTTTTCTTCTGGGGTTTCGTGTCGTTGATCGTATTTGGAACGGTAATCGCCGCATCTCTTTTTCACATTTTCGAAAAACAACTCGACCCATCTTTGTTTTCACTCAAACAGTATGCGCTCCCCATAGCTCGTATCACGACAGGCCTGTGCGTGCTTGCGTTTGCGTACAGCGGCAATATCTACGGCTCTGAATTATATCTTTCGGCGCTGTTTGGGAGTGCAACGATGACGATTCAATACGGACTCGCGCTTCTGGGAATATCATTGGCACTCGGTCTCTTCACCCGCCCCGTCTCGTACACACTGCTCGCACTCTATGCGTACACTTTGGTAGTGTTTGGTTCGTACGCACTTACGTACACTGATTTTCTGGGTGCCTTCACACTCACTGCCATTCTCGGCGGCGGCATGTGGTCGCTGGATTCTCTTCGCCGCGTGCACACACCGCACTTTATCCATACGTTACAACCATTTGCGTTTCCCTTTTTACGAATCTGTTTTGGCTGGGGAGTCCTATGGGCATCGGTCTATGCAAAATACATTCACAGCAACCTCGCGCTTGAGGTCGTCGTCCAAAATGACCTCACGCGCTTTTTCCCCTTTGATCCACTCTTTGTGGTTCTCGGCGCACTCATCATTGAATTCATTGCGGGTCTGATGCTCGTCTTTGGTATCGCTATCCGTTGGACGCTTTTGTTCCTCGCCTTCTGGCTCACACTTTCCCTTCTCTATTTCCAAGAAATGATCTGGCCGCACGGCATTCTCCTTGGTCTCGCCATTGCGCTCTTACTCCACGGCTACGACCGCTACTCGCTCGAAGGATACTTCTTCAAGAAAAACCATCGCGAACCCGTCTTATAGTCTCCCGAGGTGTGATTCTCTAACGACGGCGGACAAATAACATCATGATTATGAGGAGAGCGAAAAGCGTTACGCCCATCATGGGGAGCGTAATATAACCAAACTCAAAAACGAGGCGGCGAGCGCAGTCGCTCACGCCGGAGGCAGGGCACGGGACGAGAGAAGAGCCGCCCATCTGTAGGTAATGTGTGTAGAGCGCGACCACGAATCCAAACGCGGATAGCACGATGGAATAGTCGGCGACGGAGCGGTCCCTTTTCCAGAGCGCAATTGCGAAGAGAATCGCCTGCGGGTACAGGAAGATTCGCACAAGCCAGCAAAGTCCGCACGGAACGTAGCCGATGACTTCGGAGTACAAAAGCGTGAGAGCGATACCCGCGAGCGAAAGCAGGAGCCCGCTCCACAGTCCCCACTTCGTCAAAAACGCGCCCACATCTTCCAGATCTGGAAATCGCGCGCGCAAAAAGTATACCGCAAGCAATCCGGCACCCACTGCCTGCATTGCAAGTGTTGCAAGAGCAAGAATATAATTTATTGTTTCTACAGAATACATGGCCTACTGTTGCGACAACGGGCATCCGCTCGCGGTGGAGAGCTCTTGGAGTGTACGTTCGCCCGTAAGGGTCGTCGTAGAATTCGGGAAAGTCCATGTGGGATAACCTGTAACACCTTTATCTTTGCAGATCTGCAACTGACCTTTTCCATCTGGAGTCGAGCATTCCACATAGGGTAAAAGCTTTGCGGATTTGCCGAACATCGCCTTCGTGTTTTGACAATGCGGGCACCAAAATGCGCCGTAGAAAATAACGCCCCTTTCTTTCAGGCACTGGGCGAAGCTGTCAAGTTGCCCCGGTCCGGCTTTTACAAAGACCGATGTGCCGACACTTGCAACAATAAGCGCAATGACAATAAGCCAGAAAATGAGTACCCCTTTTTTCATTCCGAAAGTATAGAGTCAACTGGCACAAACGGCAAGAGTAGTGATACACTCCCTATCATGTCAATCCGGTTCAAGAAAATCATAGAACACTATATCGGCGACATCGTGTACGGGGCAAATGACGGCATAATCACGACGTTCGCCGTGATCGCCGGTGCTGCAGGCGCGGGCCTCTCATCCTCTATCGTCATCGTGCTCGGCATCGCGAACTTAATCGCGGACGGATTTTCCATGGGCGCGTCGAAATACCTCTCCACACGCTCAGAGCAATCACTTGAAGAGGCGCGCAACCTGCATCGAAGTGCGTTTTCTGATGGTATCGCGACGTTTATTGCATTTGTCATTGCGGGGGCCTTGCCTCTCATTCCCTTCTTCTACGAAAACTCGGTCGAGCACACGTTCTGGATCTCTTCAATTGCCACAGGGATCACGCTCTTTTTGGTAGGCGCTGCACGCTCTTTCGTCATAAAAAAGAATTTCATCGTCGCGGGCATTGAGATGTTCATCGTAGGCAGCGTGGCCGCAATCATGGCGTACGGCATCGGATACTACATCCAGACGCTCATCAGCTCGTTGTGAGAGATGCAGTACTTCGCACACACTGCACGCATTTACAGCCCTTTGGTTTGATAAACTCATCGAAGTATTCTTCTCCATAGTCAATCGTGATTTCCTCGCCCGCTTTGATGTCGCGCGTGGCAGAAATAAGAATGTGATCGTCGTGGATTTCCGCCTCCGCGTTAGGCTTGCACGCATGATTGATGTAGCGGGCAATATTCGAAGACGTTTCTCCGTCTATCGTCCACTCGCTATTCACCTCAAAGAGATACCGCGATTTTGAAACATCGGCGAGCGCGGTCGAGATCTTCATGCCTGTGTATTCGGCAATGAAATCTCCCTTCATCACATCTGCACTCGCAAAAAGCCCATCCCCTATCTCTCTGCGCGAAGGCTTAATCTCTACATCTGCTCCTGTCGTTTTCATGGAGGCCTAGTATAATACCCACAATGACAAAACGCGAAAAACCCTCGGCCGTAGACCCTGAGGACAACGTCCGACGGGCGAGGCTTTCGACAGAAAGTTATAAGGGCGTCCGAGATTTCTATCCTGAAGACCAGTTTATCCAGCGATATATCTTTGAGCACATGGAGCGTGTATGCGAACTCTTTGGTTATGAAGAATATAATGCATCAATACTCGAACCGGCCGAACTATACCGCTCCAAGACAAGTGAAGAAATCGTAAACGAGCAAACCTATACCTTCACCGACCGCGGAAATCGTGAGGTGACACTGCGTCCCGAAATGACCCCCACATTCGCGCGTATGATCGCGGCGCGACAGCGAGAAATTCCCTTACCCACACGCTGGTACACGATCGCAAATGTCTTCCGCTACGAGCGGCCGCAGCGCGGACGTCTGCGCGAACACTGGCAATTGAACGCCGACATCATCGGTGTCGAAGGCGTCGAAGCAGATGCAGAGATCATCGCCATCGCCCACGGCATCATGCGCTCTATGAGCGCCGACGAACGCAATTTTGAGATCCGTGTCTCTGATAGACGGATACTTGACTCGATATATAGATCGGTAGATATCGCCAAGGAATATGCTGAAAATGTCACGCGCCTCCTGGACCGGCGTGCGAAAATCAATGATTTTGAAAAAGAGCTCACTGCTCTTATCGGGCACGAAAAGAAAGCGAAGAAACTCATCGAGGAAATTGAGAATATAACTTCAACCGCGTACCTAGAAGAGTTGCGCACGACTCTTGAACATATGGGCGTGCGCAACATGGTCGTTGACACGAAGATAACCCGAGGATTCGATTACTACACAGGCATGGTATTCGAGGTATATGACACCGATCCAAACAACCGGCGATCGCTGTTTGGCGGTGGGCGCTACGACAATCTACTTTCTCTTTTCGGTGGCGAACCGATCCCAGCGGTCGGATTCGGTATGGGCGATGTGACTGCACGAGATTTCCTCGAAACCCACAACCTCCTGCCAACCTATACCGCCTCAACCGAGCTTATGATCTGCATCGTGGAGCCGGGAGCAACATCGCATGCAATACAGCTCGCGCAAAGCTTGCGGCGCGAAGATATAACTGTCGCCGTAAACTTCTCCGAAAAACGAGTCGGCGACCAAATTCGTCAGGCTGATAAGATGAAAATCCCGTTCGTCATTGCGGTTGGCGCAAAAGAACGCGATTCAGGACGTTACACTGTCAAGAATCTCTCGAGTGGCAACGAGATCACGCTCTCAAGCGAACGTATCGCAGAGCATTTGTTTTCCTCTCTTGGGTAAATGACCGTATACAACCGTTCGCTGTACCTATGAGAATCGTCGTTTTTGATATCGAGACCGCAAATTGGATGAGCGACATCGGCTCGTCGAACCCCGCTGACCTCACTATAGCTCTTGTGTGCATTTACGATTCCGAGACAAACAGTTATTCGAGCTATCTCGAGCACGAACTGCATCAGCTATGGAATATTCTCGAGCGCACTGATATTCTCGTCGGTTACAATTCCGATCATTTTGATATTCCTCTCCTGAACAAATACTATCCGGGCGATCTTACGCGCATAAAGAGCCTCGACATAATGAAAGAAGTGCATGCGGCTCTCGGACGACGACTCAAGCTCGATACAATTGCCGAGGCAACTCTCGGAGAAAGCAAAAGTGCGAATGGTGCGCAATCTCTCCAATGGTGGCGCGCCGGAGAGGTTGAAAAAGTGCGTGCGTACTGTCTCAAAGATGTCGAAATAACGAAAAATATCTTCGACTACGCGCTCAAAAACAATTCGATCAAATACAAAGAGCTTGGAAAATCTCGCGAGGTCAAGCTCGACACATCAAAGTGGCTGACACAAAGCGGAGGTGCAATGACGTTTACGCTGGGGTTTTAGGCCTTGACCGTAACGATGCCACCCGATAGTCTCTCAACATCTATCTTGGCGAACGCGATTTGTGCTTGGGACCAGAATCGAACTGGTGACCCTTCCCTCTTCAGGGGAATGCTCTACCAACTGAGCTACCCAAGCGGCGCGATTACTATATCACGACACACTTACCTTTTTCTACTGCGGCTTATCGGAAGTCGAGGCACGCATAAATGCTGGAAGTTTTGATTCAAATTGCTTCCACGTTTCGACAAAACCGACTATCTGCGTTTGTGCTTTTGCGCTCGTTCCTTGAATTTGCTCAACCGTCTTCAACATCTGCTGTACGGTATCGTTTAGATATGTCATATAAAACCATAGTGGTCCGAGGAAAAGAACCGCGTATAAGACAACTTTGAAAAGCCCGCCCCAAAAAGCGTTGCGACGCATCGCGTGGAGCATGCGATTATTATCCCTTGCGAGACGATAGGTCTCTTGCAGCGTATCTCGATCAGTGTCCATGGCTCTATGGTAGCATTTCGCACTTATAATCCGAATGGATTAATGAAGAACGCATTAAAACCGAGCACAAAGGTAAAAGACAGAAGAATGATCCAGCCAATAATGAGGAGAGGAATAAATGAACCCCATCCGGTATAAACCCACGAATCGGTGAAAAGGTTGATCGCCTCGATCAATAGTCCTAGAATCGCTGTGGCTATGAGAGCGGCCGTAATCGGCCCCAACCCTCCTAAACGTGCAAGTGCGTATCCATCTTGCATGATGAGCATGAATATTCCCCAAAAAATCGGAAGTAGCGCAAGAAGCCATGGATGCCGACGTACTGATGGATAATGCCACCAATCAAGTGCAAATTGTCCTATATATTCCCACGCCATACCGATGACGCATCCCGCAATAAATACGACAAGCGGCATCGAAGAACCGCGCAAGAGTTCCGTGGTAAATGAAATCCCTGCGCCTCGATACAGCCACGCATCAAGAAATGCAAAGAGTGCGACCGAAAAAACGATGCCACACCACCGAAGTATCGGATGCCATGCGCTTTGACCTTGTTTGAATTTGCGATTCGCTATGTACGCGACCGGAAAGAGCATGAGACACATCGCGCCGCTAATAATGAGTATCCCGATATTCATACTTCGATTATATCCCCTCGGCAGGAATCGGACCCACATCTCTCCCTTAGGACGGGATTGCTCTATCCATTGAGCTACGAGGGGTGTGCCGAAACTTTAGCACACCCCCCGAAACGATGCTTAGACAGCGAGAAGTTCGCGCAATTTGTGTTCGTCGAAACCGACGATGAGATTATTGCCGACAGTAATAACTGGCACACCCATCTGACCGCTCTTTTCTATCATCTCTTTGCGCTTCGCCAGGTCGGTACCGACATTGTGATCAGTAAAAGTTATTTTGTTTGCGGTGAAAAAGTCTTTTGCGGCATGGCAAAAGTGACATGTCGGAGTCGAATAAATCGTAACCTGTGCTTTGTTTTCCATACCCATCACGCGTTTAATGATTAAGGACGATTAGTATATCACGGGTACTTATCGATAGTGCGGGCGGCGGGAATCGAACCCGCATCTAATGCTTGGGAAGCATTCATTCTACCACTGAACTACGCCCGCCTTCGCATCTACTATACCTTTCTCCCAGAAACTCGTCGAAGGCAGGGGTTTTTCTCCTCCCCTCACCACCACCGAAAAGCTTTCCTGAACTTATCGAGTATCGTCGTGGTAGCGTGTACAGGTTCCGCCGCCGGCTGGTCTACGATAACAATAAGACCCTCCCCAATAGCTCCAAGTGCGTATTGCTCCCGCAGAACCTCTTCCTTTCCACGATCGGTTTGAAGGTCCGCAATATCGTCAATAAGCTTCGTTTGTCGCTGTGCAAAATCTCCCAGCTGCGCCTCGGCCTCCGCACGTAGCGCGCCCGATTCGCGTTCCTTCTGATATGCGTTCCACACCCCCCACGCAACTGCGATAACGAGGATCAAGAGCGCGACAATGACAAGCCTTCTACCAAAAAGCCGTACAGGGTCATTCCGTTGCTTGATTGCAACCATAGGATATAATCCTAGCATTGTTATTTATAGAGGAGCAGTACTATGAGCTTTCTTTTTCACAGCCGCACCAAGAAAGCCCTCCGCATTATTTGGGGGGTCGCTGCGGTTATCATAATACTCGGTATGGTCATTTTCTTCGCGCCTGGAGTTGTAAACATCTTTATCTCTTAGATCCCGAGATCAGCTGTCCCGAATCACTTTCAAAAAGACCTCGTGAGGAATATCGACCTTGCCGCGTGCAAGCATCTTCTTTTTGCCCCTCTTTTGTTTTTCACGCAATTTCATTTTCCGCGTGATGTCGCCGCCGTATAAATAACCCGTAACGTCTTTGCGCATCGCCGATTTTCTACGTGACGCAATGATGCGTCCCATTGTTTTTGCCTGGATTTTCAGTTCAAATAATTGTCGCGGGAGCAGGTTCTCCAGCTTTTCCACCATCGCTTCCGCTTCGTGCTGTACTCGACGACGCGAGACAATGCGCGCAAATGCAGGGACCGATTCCTCAGCCACCGCAATGTCGAGCCGTACCACATCGGCCTTTCGCATACCAATAAGCTCGTAGGAAAGTGATGCGAAACCGCTTGAGATACTCTTGAGCCGATCAAAGAATCCTCGCATCAGCTCGCGCAACGGCATCTGTGCTGCAAGTTGCGTCTTACCGTCTGGCAAGGTCTCCGTATCTCCCACTATCGCTTCATGATCATAGAGAAGTTGCGTAACGCCACCAAGATACTTGGGAGGCGTGATGACAAACACCTTCGTCCACAGCTCGCGTATTTCTGCGACCGTACCATCATCGGGAAACCGCGCGGGCGAATAGATCTTCTCTATCTCCCCATTGGTACGCGTCACTTCATATACGGTCGTCGGCATGGTGACGACAAGCGCAAGCGCAAATTCGCGCCGCAAACGCTCAACTACTATCTCAAGATGAAGCATTCCCAAAAATCCGCATCGAAACCCCTTCCCCATTACACCAGAAGATTCTTCCTCATACGAAAGTGAGGAATCCGAGAGACGCAATCGTTCAAGCGATTGACGCAAAAGTGGAAGATCATCCTGACTTAGAGGATACACGCTCGCCCAAATAACGGGAGTTGGTGCGCGATACCCAAAAAGAGCGGGACTTGGATTGTGCGTTGTCGTTACGGTATCGCCAACCGATGCTATCCCTGGTTTTTTGATGCCGGTTACGACATAGCCAATCTCGCCTTCGAGAAGGCGCTCGGCTGGCCGCTCTTCGGGTGTGAGAACTCCGACTTCAAGAGCGACGAAATTTGCATTAGCGCCGATAAGACGAAGTGAATCGCCTTTCTTGATCGAGCCACCAAATATCCGCATGTAGACGATGACCCCCCGATGATCGGAGTAGCCGAAATCGAACACAAGTGCCTGCACGCCATTGTTTCCCGAATGTGGAGCTGGAATTCTCTCGACGATCGCGTTCAACACGGCATCGACTCCTTGCCCTGTTTTCCCTGACGCACCGAGAACCTCAGATTCATTGCACTTCAGAAGAAGCGCGAGCTCATTTGCAATATCTCCGACACGAGCGTTCGGTGCATCGATCTTCGATACTATCGGTATGATCTTGAGATCGAGTTCGCGCGCCACAGAGAGTACTGAAAGAGTCTGTGCCTCCACACCCTGCGTCGCATCGACAA